>NZQO01000138.1 GCA_002693605.1 Flavobacteriaceae bacterium | reverse complement strand
GGCAAATGCACCTAAAGTGGCTATGGACATTAAGAAGAATTCCGTAAAAAAATCACCATTTTTAATACTTTTCCAGCCTTCTCTTATCACCGGAAAACCAACAGGGATATAGGCTACCGTGTACCATACTACGCGAATCCATCCTTTGAAGAAAGGAAACGCATCAAAGTAATCAATAGCGATTCCTGCTATCAACATCACAAAGCTGAAAATAGCTGGTAGATAGGTTCTAAAATTTGAAATTTCTTCAGGGCTGCTATGGTTATGGCCGTCATCGTGACTGTGCTCGCCTGAATGCTTATTAGTGTCTATATCCCGTAGGTTTATTTTTTTCTTTTTCATATTGTAAAATTCTTTAAATTAAGTATGCAACGGAAGTACATTGATTATCCACTACACTTCTCGCAAATACCTTTGAGCACCAAATTGGCATCTTCGGCGACATAACCATCGGGTAAGTTGATATGCGGGATTTTTTGTTCCGTTAAACAAACCGTTTCGTCACAGTTAGTGCAATGAAAATGCAAGTGCAAATCTTGTTCAAGTTCACAGTTGCAACCCGGTTCGCACAATGCAAATTTCGAAATATGGGTGCCATCATCTATCTGGTGTACGATACCTTTTTGCTCAAAGGTTTTGAGGGTGCGGTACAGAGTAGTCCTGTCCGCTTTCGCGAAAACGTTCTCGATATCCGTGAGCGCAACCGCAATTTCTTTTTCGGCCATATACTTATAAATCAATATGCGCATTGCCGTGGGGCGAACCCCATTGTCATTCAATCTTTTTTCTATTTCTTTCATTTCTTATCGATGCTGTTTTTGATTTTTTGTGCCTTGGAAAATGCTTTCAAACCCTCTTTTGCCGCATATGGCACTATCAACAATGCCGCAACGGGGTCGGCCCACCACCAGCCCAGCCATTTCACGAGCAATAGGCCTATTAGTACTACTACGGTTTGATATAGACAGATAAAAGTATCCTTGGCATCTGCAAGCAGAGCAGGGCTATCCAGTTTATGTCCGTACTTTCTTTTGTAATAAATCAAAAATGGATTTACCACTAAGGAAACTATCAGTATACCAATACCCACCGTAGACCAAGATGCCGTTTCTTGACTTATTAATTTTGAAATAGAATCATAGGATATGAAAATGCAGATGAGGGCAAAGGATATTGCGATGACATAAAGGGTTGTCATTTTTCTTTGCTCTACACGCTTTTCATCCAGACCCTTGATTTCGCCGTGCAATCGCCAACCGAGCGTTCCTGCACTAATGACTTCGATGGTGCTGTCCAATCCCCAGCCTATTAATGCTGAACTGTTTGCCGTGAATCCGGCTATAAGCGATACGACCACCTCGATAATGTCATAGATGACATTCCATATCTGAAGCGTTCTTGCTTCCTTTAAATTTTGTTTTCTTTTTTTGTCCATTTTTTAATGTCCTTCTTCCTCGTTTTCCCCTTTTTTCATTTCTGCCATTAAGTAGTAGGCGTTATTAAAGGCATACTTAGTATTTGGTTCTTGTTCCATTAGAAAATCAATGGCAATCCAATCGCCATCGTGAGTTCCTTTTATGATTTCCACGGGCATAAACTTCCAATCCTCGCCTTCCTTTTTTGCTGAAAACACAAAGGACTTTTCGCCATCGGCTGCAATGGCACTTTCAGGAATACCCGTGGTCATTGTATTGTTGGTTTGGATGCGCCCTTGAATATACATTCCTGGTATCAGGTTGCCTTCCTTGTTCTCGATTTCGGCGTGTACGTGTATCGCTTTGGGGTTCTGCTCAAAAGTTTTTCCTACGGAATAAATTTCCGCTGTCAGTTCCTTTCCCGGAATGGATTGGACATTGAACCGCACGGTTTGTCCTTCCTTTACTTTGTACACATCCTTTTCAAACACCATCAAATCGGCGTGTACGTGATGGGTGTCCACGATTTCCATTAGGTCGGTTTGAGGTTCTACATATTGTCCTGTTTTAACCTCTACTTTTTCCACAAAGCCTTGAATAGGACTTCGTAGCGCAACCCTTTGATAAATAGTGCCATTTCTCACACCTGATGCACTAACATTTAATTGTTGTAATTGTGCTTCCAAACCGTTCACCATACTTCGGGAAGCTTGATATTCCGCTTCTGCTTTTTGGAAATTGGCACCGCTGCCCACACCTGCATCATAAAGAGTTTTTTGGCGTTCGTATTCCTTTTTGAGAAACTGACTGTTACTATATGCATTGAGGTAATCCGTCTGTTTCTGAATAATATTGGGATGTGACAGATAGGCCACCGTCTGACCTTTGTTGACCTTATCGCCCTCGATGACCTCTATAGAAACCACGTTCGCACCCACTACTGTAGTGATGGTCGCTTCATTTTGTGGCGGAACTTCCAATTGACCGTTCGCTTCTACGTATCCGCTCATATTGCGCTGGGCAAGCGTATCGACTTCCATTTGTAGGACATCATACTGTTTAGCAGTAAGTGTTACTATTTCATCTTCTTTAGAGTGATTTTCTTCTGTTTCTGAATGTGTTGCATCATCGTGGTCGCTTTCGGTTTTTGACTCGCCACAACTAATTATTGTCAATGCCATAAGCATTGCGGTAATCGGTATATATTTTAATTTTTTCATCTTTTTAGTTTTGAAAGTATTGTAGTTCAAACAAGGCATCTAAATAATTGTCAAGCGCATCGAGCGCATCCATTTCGGTGTTTATGGCATCACGTATAATCTGCGTGAATGCAGCATAATCCACCGCACCTTCCTTGTAGGCAAGTAACGCACCCTTACGCTGTTCTTCTGCAAGTGGCAGAGCTTTATCCCTGTAAAACTGCCAAGATGTTTTCCATTTTTGATAGGCTTGTACTGCCTGCTGAAATTCAGATTGTAGTTGGCGTTGGGTATAGTCCGCATTTGTCTTTGCGATTTCGCTATCGATTTTAGCGGCTTTGGCTTGACTGCGCTGGGTGCCCGAAAACAACGGGACGGAAATCCCTGCCTGATAGGTATAAAATCCGTTATCGCCATTGACCTGTTGCAATCCACCTTGAAGGTTTAATTTAGGAAGTAGCTCGGCACGAGCGGCATTATAGTTTGCTTCGGCTTCATCGATGCGCCTTTGTGAAAGTTCCAACTCTGGATGTCTTTCTAACTTCGCACCCAATCCCAATACTGCCACCTCATTTTCTTCAAACGAATCTGGTACAGAATAAAAAATGTCAGTTGCCAGCCAGAGATTTAGCTTTTGCAGGGCAATGGCATAATCGCTTTCGGCCTGTTGCAGTTTGTTACTTATTTGCAATGCTTGGTTTTTAGCCGATGAATATTCCAATCTGGAAATGGCTTCTACTTCAAAGTTGAGTTGGATTGCGGTTTCAAACTGTGAATAAATGGAATCCAGCTCGCGGTACAGTTCAAATTTCTGTCGCTGTTGGTATGCCTGCGACCAAGCCTTTTTCACTTCCTGTTCCACTTGCAATTCAGACAGGTCGAGAGCGGTTTCGGCCAAAGCTATTCGTTGTTTTTGAAGTCGCTTTTTTGCACCGATACCCAAGAGGTCTAAATTTTGTTGCCCTACACCAACTAAAGTATATATACCTTGACCATCTGTTATTTCTTCGCCACCCGTAAAAACTTGGGTGTTCCCAAAATCATAAGCAATACCTTTAAGTGCGTTCTGTCGTTGAATTTCCAACTGTTTCGTTTTCAATAACGGATAGTTTTCCTTGGAAATTTCTACTGCTCTTTCCAATGAAACAATTGGTAAAGAATCTTGAGGTTGGACTTGTTGTGCTTTCGCGAAAGCGGAAGTGAATAAAAGGCAGACCACGGCTGTTGCGGTAACAAATTTTGGATTGAATTTCTTCTTCCGTTCCGACCGTTTTTCGACCCATTGGTAAAAGATGGGAAGGATAAAGAGCGTCAGAAGCGTTGATGTTATCAATCCACCGATTACCACGGTCGCCAAGGGTCGCTGCACTTCAGCACCTGCCGAAGCTGATATCGCCATCGGAAGAAATCCTAAAATATCGGTAAAGGCCGTCAGCATAATGGGACGTATTCTGCGTTTTGTACCTTCAATTATTCGGTCTTTTAAATTGGTCACGCCTTCTTCCTTCAATTCATTTAGACCGCTAATCATTACCAGTCCGTTCAGGACGGCAACACCAAAGAGGACGATAAAGCCGACCCCTGCGGAAATACTGAAAGGCATATCCCGAAGCCATAGTGCGAATACACCGCCAATGGTCGCCATCGGGATGGCCAAGTAAATCATCAAGGTCTGCGGAAAGGATTTTAATGCGAAATAAATCAAGATAAAAATCAACAATAAAGCAATCGGGACCACAGTCTGTAATCGCTCGCTTGCTCTTTCAAGATTTTCAAATGCACCACCATACCGAATAAAATAGCCTGGTGGTAATTCAAGATTTGCGTCCAGTTTATCCTTAATCTCGTTAACTAATGATTCCACATCACGTCCGCGCACATTTACACCCACGTAGGTTCTTCGGTTGGTATTGTCCCGGCTTATCTGCATCGGACCTGGTTCGTATTCGATTGTGGCCAGTTCTTGAAGCGGAATCTGCGAGCCGTTAGGCAAATTGATGTACAGATTTCTGATGTCATTGATGTCAGTACGGTTCTGCTCGTCGAGCCGAACCACTAAGTCAAAACGCTTTTCGCCTTCAAAAATGACCCCTGCATATCCACCCGCAAAAGCGGACTGTACCATTGTATTGAGTTGGTCGATACTCACACCATACTGTGCCAGTTTGTTGCGATTGTATTTAATGGTCATTTGGGGCAATCCAGAAGTTGCTTCTGCCCTCATATCGCCTATACCTTCAGTACCCGCTATGATTTTTGTAATCTCATCGGCCTTTGCAGCAAGTACGTCTATATCCTCACCATAAATTTTAATGGCAACATCTTCTCGAATACCCTCTAACAGTTCATTAAAGCGCATTTCGATTGGTTGGGTAAACTCATAATTTACGCCCGGGATAATGCTTACCGCTTCCTTCATTTTATCAATAAGTTCATCCTTATCATCGGCAGACACCCATTCATCTTGGGGTTTTAGAATAACAAATACATCAGCGAAATCCATTGGCATCGGGTCTGTGGGCACTTCGGCCACACCGATACGGCTTACAATTTTCTCAACTTCCGGAAATTCGGCCTTTATGATACGCTCAACTTTAGTAGTGGTCTCAATCGTTTCGCTTAGTGAGCTTCCGGGTTTAAGTATGGTGTGAAATGCAATATCGCCTTCATCCAGTTGGGGAATGAATTCGCCACCCATTCTTGTAAACATAAAAACGGTTAGGGCAAATATGGCGACGGCAATACCCACAATCCATTTTCCCTTGTTTAAAGTCTTGACCAAAAGTGGTTCATACTTCCGCTGTACCCAATGCACGAAACGGTCGCCCCAAGATTTTTTTTCCGTCTTGGGTGGTTTTAAAAATAGTGCGGACATCATTGGAACGTATGTCAGGCAAAGAAACATAGCACCAATCATTGCAAATATGAATGTGAGCGCCATTGGTTTAAACATTTTGCCCTCGATGCCTTCCAAAGCCAGTATGGGCAAGAACACAATTAGAATTATCAATTGCCCAAAGAAGGCGGCATTCATCATTTTCTTTGATGCATTTGCGGCTATCTCATCACGTTTTTCCTTGTTTAAAGACTTCTTTTTTAGGATGTAGCTTCCCATTAAGAATACGCTGGCTTCCACGATGATGACCGCCCCATCTACGATGATACCAAAATCGATAGCACCTAAACTCATCAAGTTCGCCCATACGTCAAAAACGTTCATTAGTATAAAAGCGAACAATAGCGATAAAGGGATAGTCGAAGCCACAATAAGACCACCACGCCAGTTTCCTAAAAGGAAAACAAGTACGAAAATCACGATAAGCGCACCTTCGAGTAGATTGTTACGCACCGTGCCGGTTGTTTCACTTATAAGCTTACTTCTATCCAATAAGGGCTGAATGACAACCCCTTCAGGAAGGGATTTCTGTATTTCGGCCATCCGGTCTTTCACACGTACAATAACCTCGTTTGAGTTTGCCCCTTTGAGCATCATAACAAGACCGCCAACGACCTCACCTTCGCCGTCCTGCGTCAAAGCCCCATAGCGCACGGCAGAACCAAAGCGCACATCTGCAACATCACTTATGGTAATGGGCACACCATTTTCATTTTTGATGACGATTTTTTTAATATCATCAAGGCTTCGCACCAAACCTTCACCTCGAATGAAGTTCGCCTGATGGTTTTTCTCAATGTACGCACCACCTGTATTTTTATTGTTCGCTTCCAATGCTTCGAACACATCGGTAATAGTAAGGCCGATTGCCTTTAATTCATTAGGGTCGACGGCCACCTCATATTGCTTTATTTTTCCGCCGATGGCATTAATTTCTACAACACCAGGCACCATTGCCATTTGCCGTTGCACAATCCAATCTTGCATTGTACGTAAATCGGATAATGAATATTTATCTTCAAATTCAGGTTCTACCTTTAAGGTATATTGGTACACTTCCCCCAAACCTGTTGAAATTGGCCCCATACTTGGCTGTCCAAAACCCTCTGGGATTTGTTCACGTACTTCGGTCAGTTTTTCAGAAACAAGTTGACGCGGTAAATAGGTACCCATATCATCGTCAAAAACGACGGTTACTACGGAAAGGCCAAAGCGGGACACCGAACGAATTTCCTTTACATTGGGCAAGTTGCTCATTGCAACTTCGACGGGATAGGTTACGAATTGCTCAATATCTTCCGTTCCCAGATTAGGGGATTGTGTGATGACCTGTACTTGGTTATTAGTAATATCCGGCACGGCATCAATGGGCACTTGGGTCATACTATATATACCAGCACCAATCAATGCCAGCGTGAGCAGACCGATTATAAATTTGTTATTGATTGAAAAATCAATGATTCTATTAATCATAGATAAGGGTGTTAATTCAGTTGAAATTTTGGTTCTATACATTGAATTAAATGCAATGCACAATGTTGACGAATCCAATAGATGGACACGTCAAAACAGGATATAGTTATCCTATTAAAACTGAATTATGCCTGAGGGGGCTGAAAAAGGGAATGGGGAATATCTTTGCCGAGGTCATCAAAATGGACAAAGAATTCGTGTGGAATAGCAGGCTGTAGCGGTTGAAATGCAACAAGCCCAAAATTTATCGTGTGAACGTGGCAG
>NZQO01000137.1 GCA_002693605.1 Flavobacteriaceae bacterium | reverse complement strand
TCGTTTGCCATGGAACCCTATTTTCTCCAGATTGGTGCTGAGGTCATTGACAATCTCCCTGACTTCTGAGTAATTTCCAGTGGCGAGTTCATCTTTCATTTCATCTAGCATTTCTTTGCTTACTTCTGAAAAGTTGTTCACGAAGTTCAGCGGATTCTGGATTTCGTGCGCAATTCCTGCGGTAAGTTCACCAAGGCTTGCCATTTTTTCCGATTGGATGAGCTGTGCCTGTGTGGATTTCAAATTGGCGATGGTCTCTGTTAGCGTATTATTGGCGTGGTTAAGCGCTTTCCGTTCCTGTTGTAACTGGGTGTTGAGCAACGCCAATTTTTTACGTTTCCTCCGTATGTTTTTAAGGGTTACGAACATCGCGATTACGAACGCCGCTAAGAGTATTGAAATGCCCAGGTACAAAAATTGGGTGGTACGTTGGCGCGCTATGCGGTCTTCTTGGTTGGCAATTGTCTCTTCCTTTTTCTGGGCTTCGTATTTTGCCTGCAATTCTGATTCCAGCCTTTCGATAATGGATTGGAGATAGGCCATACGTTCTCGCCCGTAGAGAATATCATATTTCAGTGCGTTCTTGTAATCGCCCATTTCCTCATACGCCACCGAGGTGTGCATGTAATTTTCCCATAGGTTCTTTTTCTGCCCGGTTCTTTCAATAATATCAATTGATCGTAAAAAATAGGGGAGGGCTTGGGCATATTCTTCCTGCAATAAATAAACATGGCCGATGTTACCGAGCGATGCGATTTCGAAGCGATAATTTTCAATGTCCCGGGCCTTTACCAAATTGTATTGGTACACCGTAAGCGCATCGCTATATCGCCCTAGATACTTAAAGATATTTCCCAGCGTATTTTTGGAGGCCATCATCTCGAGGCCGGCTTCATTGGCTTCCTCCAAAATAGCGACCGATTTGGAGGCGTTGGGCAGGGCAGCTTCGGGTTCATCGGCGAATAACTGATTGTTTGCCAAGTAGCGGTACCCGATGGCCCGCAGCACTGTAAACTTTTCCGCTTCGGAAATGGCAATCGCATTTTTTGCGTATTTTTTGCCATCTTCATAATTGTCCTGGTAGTAGAACAGATCGCTTAGCCGAAGCTGTGTCTCAGCGATTCCCCTTGCATCCTCCAATTGCTCGAAATGCTCCAGTGCCTTGAAAGCATAGGGTTCGGCCTTGGAATACAAGCTCCGTTCCTTATAGGTAGCTTCAAACTGCAGATAGAGTTGTGCGAGTGCCGCATCGTTGTTAGCTGAAGTATATTGCATCTGGGCCAATTGCAGGTAGTGCAGGGAGCTGTCTATGGTGGGGGCGCCAAGGTGCCACGCGGCCAAGTTTTCGAAGGCCCTCCCCAAAAACTCCGGATTATTAGCATTTTTCGATAACCTTACAGCGCGATGCGCCATCCTGAATACCATCAATGAGTCTCCCGATGGTGGTATACGGTTGGCAACCCAAGTAACGAGCGAATCGGGTGAGGCCGCGGGTGGGGAAGATTGTCCAAGGCCGCAATAAGATGCACACGCTACGGCAAAAAGTAGCCATAGCTTTGTCATAGTACAATAATTTGGTTGTCAGTACATTAAAGATACGCAAATAAATCACGTGTGGGGATATGGCAAATCGGGCGCTTTTCTACATTTTATACTGTGGAATAAAAAAGCTTGTTTTTTCATCCATAAACACAATTACCATGGTTTTTTGTACCGTTCCTACCTAAAATAGGCAACGGGTGGAAACTTGGCAATCGCTCTTGGATAAATGGGCCGTTATTCTTTCCGAAGCACGACGATTCGTTTTCGACTTCAGAAATATCAGTTCCCTTTAAAAACTGATGGAGTAGCTGAAATACCTTGAAGTTCAGCTCGTTTCAACTATTCCTGAAAACTATTGCGATAGGATGGATGTGATAAAGTAGCGGGAGTTTATTCGAGCAAGTCGGGCCGGCGTTGCTGCGTACGCTTCAGCGCTTCTGTTTCGCGCCATTGCTCAATCTTGGGGGTATTACCGCTGGTAAGTATTTCGGGAACCTTCCATCCCTTGTAATCGGCCGGGCGGGTGTAGATGGGCGGTGCCAGCAAATTATCCTGAAAGCTATCGGTCAAGGCACTCGTTTCATTGCCCAGCACGCCCGGAAGCAAACGAATTACAGCATCGCAGAGTACTGCGGCCGCAAGCTCGCCACCACTCAGTACGAAGTCGCCGATAGATATCTCGCGGGTAATAAAGTGGTCGCGCACGCGCTGGTCTACGCCTTTGTAGTGCCCGCATAAAATAATTATATTCTCTTTCAGGGAAAGTTCATTGGCGATTCCTTGTGAGAGGGTGTCCCCGTCAGGCGTCATGTAGATAATTTCGTCGTACTCACGTTCCGATTTCAGCATTGTAATGCACTTGTCAATCGGTTCCACCATCATCACCATGCCCGCGCCTCCGCCAAATTGATAGTCGTCTATTTGCCTGTAACGGTTAGTGGAAAAATCGCGCAAGTTGTGCGTGTGTACTGCCACTAAGCCCTTGTCGATAGCGCGTTTGAGTATAGAGGCCTCAAAGGGGCTTTGCAATAATTCGGGTAGGACGGTTATAATATCTATACGCATTAGTTATTTTTTCTTAGGAAGTATTTACGGGTGTCGCGCGTTAATCCTGAAAGGCAAAAATACGGTTTTCAGAAGAGATGGGGAGGAGCCTTCCAAAATTTCAAAAGAATCACAACCGCCTAAATTGAAAAGACCCGCCCTCAATCTAGGGGCGGGTCTTTAAACGATAAAATGAATATTAATAGTATGTGTAACGACGCACCTTTGAGATGTACTTGGCCAATCGGATTACCTGATGGCTATAGCCGTATTCATTGTCGTACCAGACATACAGGACGACGTTCTTCCCATCTTTGGCAACAATGGTGGCATTGCTATCGTAAATGGAAGGCGCCGAAGAGCCCACGATATCGCTAGATACTAGTTCGTTGTTCAGCGAGTACTTAATTTGTTCGACTAAATCGCCCTCTAGCGCATATTTTTTCATTACTGAATTGATGGCGTCGCGTGTCGTTTCTGTTTCCAATTCCAGCTTTAGAATGGCCAATGAGCCATTGGGCACCGGTACGCGAATTGCATTGGAGGTAAGTTTCCCCTCAAACGACGGAAGGGCCTTGGACACTGCTTGTCCTGCACCGGTTTCGGTAATTACCATATTTAGTGCTGCGGCACGGCCACGACGGTATTTCTTGTGCATATTATCTACCAGGTTCTGGTCGTTGGTATACGCATGAATCGTTTCAAGGTGACCCTGCTTAACGCCAAAGGAATCCTCGATTGCCTTAAGCACGGGGGTAATGGCGTTGGTAGTACACGATGCAGCCGAAAAGATATTTACGGAATCTGGATTGTGTTGAGCGTGGTTAACCCCGTGCACGATATTAGGTACGTTCTTGCCGGGGGCCGTTAGTAGAACCTTGGCCACTCCCTTCGCCTTAAGGTGTCTGGACAATGCAACATCGTCCCTGAAAGCACCCGTGTTATCGATAACCAATGCGTTGTTTATACCGTACTCGGTATAGTCAATATCCTCCGGGTTATTGGCCGAAATTATATGAACGGTCGTGCCGTTAATAATAAGGGTATTGTTCTCTACATCAATGCTAACGGTCCCTGCAAAATCGCTGTGCACCGAATCGTATTGCAATAACGATGCGCGTTTTTCCAACACGGTCTGGTCAATGGCCCCACGGGTGACAATGGCGCGAAGGCGCATTTGGCTGCCCTTACCGGTACGTGTCATCAGCTCGCGAGCCAAGAGACGTCCAATTCGGCCAAAACCATATAGAACAACATCCTTAGGGGTAATATTTTCGCGCTCCTTGGCATCCTTTAGCTTGTCGCTTACGAAGGCAAGGGCATCGCTGTATTCGTTGTCCTCTAAATGATATTCATACGTAAGCTTGCCGATATCCAATTTGGCAGGAGGAAGGTCCAAGTCTTTTATAGCCTGGGCTATCTCGACAGAGTCGAAAATAGAAATGGGCTTTTGCACAAACTCCCCCGCATATTCGTGCAGGTTGAGGATCTCGCTAACATTTCGGTTTATCAACTGGTTTCTGAAGAGAACCAATTCGATAGATTTGTCGTACCAAAGGTCACTTACAATTTTAATAAACTCAACGGAAGCCTTACGGCGATCGGTTTGAAAAGACAGTTCTTTTTCATAAACGTCATCAAAACTCATGGTTATGTTGTTTAGGGTCCCAATGTTACCAATGGGACGCGGTTTTAATTGGCGCAAAAATAATTATTTAAAGCGGTATAAAATAGCCAATTCATTAAAATAAATACCCTTCAAAAAAGTAAATCTTGAAGGGTATCTACTTGGAATATTTTACTCTGTTACCTAAAGATGAACGAGTTCTGCTCGCCCTGTGTGTCTACAAAGGTTACCTTTAAGGGGTCGGTGGCTGCACGACGGCTCATGATGCGCTTAACGTCGTCTATGCTGTTTATCTTCTCATCATTTATCATCGTTATAATACTGCCCTGCAGGTTATAGCGAGCCATTTGCTGGCTGAGTGGCTTTGTAATGACCACCCCGTTCTTTACCCCACGCGTACGGAGGTCTGCAGTACTCGCGTTCTTTACCTCAAGTTCGAGCACGTCAATTTCCAGGGTCTCCAATTTAACCAACGTGACGGGGATGATGCGTTCGCGACCCTTTCTTACCACAGTTACCTGCACAACATCATTAGGGCGTTTGGAACCAAGATAGCCCGCCAAATCTGAAAATTTCCCAACCTTATAGCCGTCCAATTTCCGAATCACGTCGCCTTCCTGTATCCCGGCGTCCTCGGCGCCGCTGCCCACTTCAATTCCCGCAACGTAGACACCTTCTGTTTGAGAAAGGCCATATTGCTCGGCAAGCCTGCTGTTCAGCGTACTTCCGGAGATACCCAGAATACCGCGCTGTACGTTTCCGAATTCCATAATATCCTCAATAACTTTCCGGGCATTGTTTGAAGGGACGGCAAAGGCATACCCTACGTACGAACCGGTCTCGGAGGTGATGGCCGTATTAATGCCAATTAGCTCACCGCGAATGTTCACTAGGGCGCCACCGCTATTGCCGCGGTTTACGGCTGCATCGGTTTGAATGAAGGATTGCGGGTTGGCATCAAATTCATTCAAATCGCGGGCCTTGGCGCTAATGATTCCCGCGGTAACGGTAGAGGTTAGGTTAAACGGGTTCCCGACGGCGAGCACCCATTCACCCAATTTGATTGTATTGGAATCGCCAAACGGTACAAAGGGGAGGGCCTCGTCAGATTCGATCTTTATGAGCGCAATATCGGTCTTGGGGTCGGTGCCAATCAATTCGGCCTCGTAAATTCGGTTATCATTGAGGGTCACCTGAAGCTCGCTGGCATTGGCAATAACGTGGTTGTTGGTAACGATATAGCCATCGGGCGAGATGATAACCCCGCTACCGGCCCCAACAATTTCGCGTGGCTGCCCACCGCCGTAGAAATATTCCATCATATTGGTGGGTTGCTTGCTTATGGTGGTGTTTTTAACGTGCACCACGGCATCGACGGTTTGTTCGGCGGCCTGAGTGAAATTAAAATTTATCTCACCCGAGGGTACATTCGAAAAGTTGGCGGTAGGAATAAAGGAAGGGTTCTCGTTGTGTTCCACTACGGCAAACGTTGTCTTATCTTCCAATAGTTTGTATCCGCCCAAGCTAACTGCGCCAGCAATCAGCGCTACTAATACTAATCTGACTGTCTGTTTCATAGATATTTATTTTGGTTATACTCTAAACGTAATAATGACTTCGATAATACCGAGACGTTTCAGTTTTAACTCCCATTTAACAGCCCAAAATATCAAATTGGCATTTTTGGTTTTTATACCTTTGCGCCTATGGCGTTTAGCTTTTATAAATATCAGGGTACGGGAAACGATTTTGTCATTATCGATAATCGTCGTGAGTTATTTTTCAAAAATGATACCAAACTCATAAAACTGCTGTGCGACCGTAAATTTGGCATAGGTGCAGATGGGCTGCTGTTGCTGCAGAATCATCCCGAACACGATTTTACGATGGTTTACTATAATGCCGACGGAAACAAGAGCAGTATGTGCGGCAACGGGGGTAGGTGCATCGTTCATTTTGCGAGGTACCTGGGGCTGATTTCAGAAAGCGCCACTTTCGAGGCAGTTGATGGCCTGCACCACGCAACCCTCCAAGACGATGTGGTTTCGCTACAAATGAACGAAGTAAGGCAAATAGAGGCTGCAGAATCATACACATTTTTGGACACCGGGTCGCCACACCACGTACAGTGGGTCGAAAACCTATCGGAATTTGATGTTTTTTCCGAAGGAAGAAAAATCAGGTACGACCGGTATGGAGCCGCTGGTGCCAATGTAAATTTCGTCGAGCAGCTTTCAGAAAATACCGTTGCGGTTCGCACGTACGAGCGCGGGGTAGAAGATGAGACCCTGTCGTGCGGTACAGGGGTGACCGCCGTTGCCCTCGCCGCCCACCAACGAGGGAAGGCAACCGGCAATTCAGTTCGTTTGCAGACACGCGGAGGAAACTTGACGGTACGTTTCAAGAAATCAGGGAACGCGTATGTCGATATATTTTTAGAGGGCCCCGCCACCCTCGTTTTTAAAGGAGAATGGCTATGATTTCGCTACAGGGAGAGGAACTACTTTTGCGCGCGTTGGAACCGACCGATCTACCGTTTCTATATGCCGTTGAGAACGACGAATCATTTTGGGAGATAAGCAGCACCACGGTCCCATTTTCAAACTATACCTTGCACGACTATCTTGAAAACGCCCATCGCGATATCTACGAGGTAAAACAACTTCGCTTGGTAATCGTTCACAGGGAGACAGATAGAACCATTGGCTTGGTAGATTTGTTTGATTTTGACCCGAAGCACCAACGCGCCGGCGTAGGAATCCTGATTGCCGACCCTGTAGACAGGGGTAAGGGCTTTGCCCAAGAGGCGTTGCAAATGCTCTGCAACTATGTACAGCGGCATTTACACCTGCATCAGTTATATGCTAATATTTCCGAAGGTAACAAAGCTAGTGTAAGATTGTTCGAAAAAGCGGGATTCGCTTTGGCGGGCACCAAGAAAGATTGGATATTTACCGACGGAGCCTTTAAGGATGAATGGCTCTACCAGAAACTTTTTTGAAATGTATATTAAGAAAATTCTTGTGGCAGTGGCACTGCTTGGGTTAGTAGGTATGGGTGGTTTCGCGTATTACGTCTATACGACCGTATTCTCGCCCAACACGGCCTTCAATAACGCGGAAGCGCACGTATATATTCCTACCAACGCCACTTTTGCCGAGGTGGTAGCTGAGGTAGAACCGCTCTTGGCAGATGTAGATTCTTTTAAAGCGGTCGCGAAGCGGAAGGGTTATACCACGAATATTAAGCCGGGGCATTTCATTATTAAAAAGGGGATGAACAATAATGACATAATCAATACCATTCGCAGTCGCAATATCCCCATCGATGTAAAGTTCAACAACCAGGAACGCCTAGAAAATCTGGCCGGGCACATGTCCCGCCAGATCGAGGCAGATAGCCTTTCGCTCATTACCGCGATGCGGGACCCGGAATTTCTGGAATCGGTAGGCCTTTCCGAAGAAACTGCGCTCGCCATGTACGTGCCAAATACATATGAAATGTATTGGAACAGTAGTGCCAAAACATTTCGCGACCGCATGAAAACCGAATACGATCGATTTTGGAACGAGGAACGATTGCAAAAAGCCAATGCGCTAGATCTCGATCCATTAAAGGTAACGGCTTTGGCGTCTATCGTACAGAAGGAAACGGCCAAGGTCGATGAACGCCCGAAGGTGGCCGGCGTGTACCTAAACCGATTGGAACGCGGCATGCTCTTGCAGGCCGACCCAACGGTAATTTATGCGAAAAAAAAGATCGAGAATGATTTTAACCAGGTAATCAAGCGGGTACTCTATGCCGATCTGGAAATTGATTCGCCCTACAATACTTATCGCTATGCCGGGATACCGCCCGGGCCCATAGCAATGCCCGATATATCTTCTATCGATGCCGTCCTTAACCCCGAAGTGCATGACTATTTATTTTTCGTGGCGAATGTGGAGAACTTTGGGTACCACAAGTTTGCAAAGACCCTGGCTCAACACAACCGCAACAAGGCGGAATACGTTCGATGGATCTCCAATCAGGGCGTAAAACGGTAGCGATACGCCGCGCATAATCGTATCATTTTTTTTCTTTTTTTCTTTTTAACCCATAGGTTGTCAGCCTTTTGGGTTTTCCGTTAAACCTTTTTTAAACCATGGGTTAAAGTCTGTTAAATCCTTTCTCTACGCGGTATAACCTTGTATTTTGGTAATGGACGGCAGAAAGCCATTCAGAAAAAATTACGAGTATACGATCTTTGGCATAATAATTTCATAAAGCCCTGGCGAACATAGGTTTGCTAAGAATTTGTGTTTGCTAATTTAAAGAGTATTTCGCCCTAGCACGAAGCTTGGGCGCAATAATTATAATTTAAACCAAGTAAAACATGAGAAAGCGTTTTATGAAATTGTCTGTGCTACTAATAGTAACCGTTTTCTTGGTTACAGGATTTTCTTCTGCAAGAGAAGAGAAGTTTAGTAGTTCTATATTTACTACGGACACCATAGGAACACCAACTTATGTTCCGCATGAGTTCGAAGTAAATATGAATCCCCAGCAAAACATTCCCTTTGTTGGGAAGTCGTACCTTGGCTTTAGTGAAGACCTCGGCTTTTCAGAAAGCAGTGGTAATTACAAGGCTGTGAACAGACTAGGTTATATGGGAAAATACCAGTTTGGCTGGTCTACCCTTAACTGGGTAGGAATTTATAATAAGAGTAAATTCCTTAACTCACCTGTGCTTCAGGAAAAAGCGTTCGAAGCGCTTATATCCAAGAACAAGTGGGTACTAAAGGACCATATCGATGCGTTCGATGGTCAAATAATCAATGGTATCAAAGTAACCGAGTCTGGCTTAATAGCAGCAGCCCATCTGGGAGGTGCAGGAAACGTAAAAAAATTCCTGGACACGAATGGGCAAGACGTTTTTGCCGATGCAAACAACGTTCCCATTACAAAGTATATGCAGAAATTTGCAGACTACGATGTGTCGTCCATACTTCCAGATAACAATGCCAGAGCGACATTATAATTATTGGAAAAACCAGGCTGACGTCCTGGTTTTTTCATTTTAACACTATTTAACACTCTGTAAATCAGATTTGTAAAAAATAGCGTATATTTGCGCGCTGAAATGTGAGTGTGAAATTTCGCACTCCAATAGGTAAAAAATGAAAACCAATTTTATACGAATTTCTGCGCTCCTCGGGTTTACTATCCTGGTTGCGACAGGTTTTTCCGAAGGAAAAAAGGTTG
>NZQO01000136.1 GCA_002693605.1 Flavobacteriaceae bacterium | reverse complement strand
TTTCGGCCACTTCCTCGATCATTTGGTCGAAACCTACCTTGTTAAAAAACCCAACGATCGCGGCAACCGCAGCTCCCAGTAAGAGTATAAACTGATTGCTTCCACTAAGGGCATCGTCGCCAAAGGCAAAGAAAACGTTGTAAAACAACATAGCGACCAAGGCGAAAACGGGAATGAGTGCTTCCCATATGTTCAGTTCCCTGTTTTCAACAATCTTCTCGTCTTTTGGAGTTTTCGGGTCTATCTTATCGCTTTGCATCTGGTGATTTCTATATTTTCGAATGTAATGTTACGATTTTGCAAAATGGTATGCAAATAGAATCACCCGCACCAATTCAACACAGTTTCTTAACGGGTTGAATGTGACGCTCTTGCCCGGAAGTGTTTAAAATTCACCTTGCAAAAGGTGTTGTTTTATTGTTCGTTGTCGATTCATTTTTAATGAAAGTGTGCATTTCATCGATTTTGTTTGTCATAATATCGAATATATCAGGATTTGCTAAGAATCTTGAAAGAAATGTCCTTCATTTGTGGTCCCAAATTGAATATTATGAAATTCTATTACGCTTTCGCACTACTGTTATTGGTAAACCTATCGGCCTTTTCACAAGTCGGTATCAACACTACAACTCCACATCCTTCGAGCATCCTGGAAATAGCTTCCGACACAAAAGGTGTCCTGATGCCTCGTGTGCCGTTGTTAGATGCAAATGGTAACCCGACAATCGCAAATCCCGTAGATGGCCTCCTTGTTTATAACACCTATGAGGGCAACGGTTTCCAAAAGGGCTTTTATTTTTACGGAAATAACGACTGGGCGCAGATTGACACTGCCGAGGGCGCGGGCGGAAGTGGTAATGCGGAAGGTTGGTCACAGGAAGGAAATGCCGTTGCCGCCAATGCATTTTTAGGAACTACCAACTGGAACCCCTTACTTTTCAAGGTTAACAATACCGAGATGGCGCAATTTCATCCCAATGGTGGAGTAACGATGGGAATGAACGCTTCTGCCAATAACAACCACGGTCTGGCGCTGGGCTCGGATAGCCAAGCGAGTGCGCTTAACAGCGTTGCCATAGGAAGAAACGCAAGTGCATCGGCGCAAAACGCCGTAGCAATTGGTAAGGATGCTGCCGCCACACAGGCCAACACCGTTATATTGGGAAATACGCTCCCTTCTTCTAACTGGGAGGCTACCAAGGTGGGAATTGGGGTGGCTAACCCTTCGGAAAAAGTAGAAGTAAAGGGAAATGTTAAGATTTCCGATGGAAACCTAATAGTGAAAAATGGCTCTGTACAGATTGAGGACGGAACACAGGGCGCCGGAAAGATATTGACCAGCGATGCGAACGGAAATGCATCTTGGCAAGATCTTACCATCGAAACGGCCTTTGTCGATATGAGGGCAAATTCCTCTCAATCCCTAAACCCGTGGAATGCCGTTAATTTTGGCACCACGACCCTTTCCGAAAATATGAATACTTCAAATAACGCTGCACAGGTAAAAGTTTCCGGAACGTACCGAGTTACTTATTCGGTATCAGTGAACACCAGGGACGGGGGTACCCACGAGATTAGATTCTTTCTGGCGCACAACAATTCCAGCAATGAGATCGTAGGTTCGTCGTCCTATTTAAATTTCAAGAAAAATGAGACTGTTACGGCGACCGCTTCTAAAATAGTGCATCTGGACGCTTGGCAGCAAGTAAGCGTATTTACGAATGCGCCTAACAATAAGGATATTGAAACCGTTGCCGATGGAACGTTTCTTACGGTAGAATTGATCAAGGCCGACTAACAAGCGAACATATTTGATATTAAAAAGCCCCCAACTTGGGGGCTTTTTCTTGGCTAATAAGTATTAGAGTACCCCAATCTGTACCATGCAATCTCGCATGAGGGCGTACGTGCGCTCGATGTCGTTGTCCAGACCAATGGAAAAACGGATTAATCCATCGCTCAGGCCCATTTCCTTTTGCTCTTCCTCTGGAATTTCAGAAGAGGTGGAGCTGCCGGGTGCACTGAATAGCGTCTTGTAAAAACCAAGGCTCACCGCCAGATACCCTAAATTTTTGTGTTGCATCATCTCCATAAGTTCATTCGCCTTATCTATTGATCCAACATCAACGGTCATCATTCCCCCATAACCATATTCGGCGTTCATCATTTTTGTAAAAAGCTGGTGACTGGGGTGAGATGAAAGTCCGGGATAAACGGTTTTAAGTCCGTCAGCCTCGAATTTTTCAGCTAGATACTGGGCGTTCTTACTGTGTTGCTTTACGCGAATGTGGAGCGTGCGCAAATTTTTCAGGATAGAGGCCGCACGAAGGCTGTCCATAGAGGCGCCAAGCAACATGCTCGCGCCATCATTTACGTTACGCAGATCGTTAATATATTCTTTGGTACCGCACATAACCCCGCCCATAGTATCGCTGCTCCCGTTAATGAACTTGGTAAGACTGTGAAGTACCACATCGGCACCAAGCCGGGCAGGCGAAATAGACAGCGGCGAAAACGTATTGTCTACCATTAAGGTAAGACCGTGCTTTTTCGCGAGTTTAGAAAGGGCCTCGATATTGGCAACTTCCAAGAGGGGGTTGCTTACGCTTTCGCAGTATAACACCTTGGTGTTGGAAGTAATGGCCGCTTCCACGGCATCGAGGCTCGTGATATCTACAAATACCGTGGCAATATTGAGCCGTGGGGCGAAGTTTTTTAAGAAGGCGTATGTCCCGCCGTAAATAGTGCGGCTGGAAACCACGTGATCGCCAGCCTTGCATAATTGCAATAGGGCGGGCACGATGGCGCCCATTCCCGTCGCCGCGACGTTGGCCGTCTCGGTACCTTCCATTGCCGCTAGGGCTTCGCCTAGATAGAGATTCGATGGTGAGGAATGGCGCGAGTACAAATAACAGCCATCTGCGTTCCCCTCGAAGGTGTCGAACATGGTTTTTGCAGAAAGGAAGGTATATGTCGACGAATCGGAGATTGAGGGGTTTACCCCTCCGAACTCGCCAAAGTATTGTAGATCTTGAATATTGTCAGCTGGTTTAAAGGCCATGGTTTCGGTTTTAATATTTCTCCAAATGTAATGTGGCTTAGATGATTATTCAACCTAGTATCAATATAACCGAAAATATTATTGAATTATATAGCTTTTTTAGATTATTCGATGCAATATTGAGGTATTATGGATATCTTTCCGAAAAATTTTCGCCATGAAACTGGACCAGACCGATAAAAAATTGCTGTTGCTGTTGCAACAGGATGCCAAGCAAACCACCAAGCAGCTTTCGCTCCAACTCAATCTTTCGGTCACGGCTGTATTTGAACGTGTTAAGAAACTAGAGCGCGAGGGAATTATTGGTGCTTATGTGGCCCTGTTGGACAAGGAGAAAGTCCAGAAAAGTTTTACCGTATTTTGCCATATAAAATTGGTGCAGCACTCGCAAGAGTACCTTACTAAATTCGAGACCGAGGTGGCGCAGTTGCCCGAGGTGCTAGAGTGTTTCCATGTAAGCGGCGATTACGATTACTTGCTTAAGGTAGTAGTTAGGGATATTAAGCAGTTTCGGTCCTTTATGGTAAACAAACTTACCACGCTTAACCACATTGGCAGTACCCAAAGCTCGTTCAGCATCAGCGAAGTTAAAAACACTACGCAACTTAGCCTTGAATAAACTTACCAACCCGTAAACTTTCAAACTACAAAGTTGCTTTGTACCTTTGCCCCTTCAATACAAAAAAAATAATTCCATGTCAAAATATGATGTTGCCGTAATCGGTTCGGGCCCTGGGGGGTACGTAGCCGCCATTCGTTGTGCCCAATTGGGTATGAAGACAGCGATCATCGAAAAATACAATACCCTGGGGGGCACCTGCCTAAACGTGGGCTGCATTCCCAGCAAGGCGTTGCTCGATTCGTCCCACCATTATGAAGATGCCCTAAAGCACTTTGAGGACCACGGTATTGAAATTCCTGGCGATATTAAGTTGAATTTTAAGAAAATGATCGAGCGAAAGGCTTCGGTTGTTGAGCAGAACACCAAGGGCATTGAATACTTGATGGACAAGAACAGTATCGATGTACTTCAGGGTGTTGGGACTTTCAATGATAAAAATACGGTCGTGATTTCTTCCGAAGGGAAGGACGATCAAACCATCGAGGCGAAACATATTATCATCGCCACCGGAAGCAAGCCCGCTACATTACCTTTTATAAAAATAGACAAGGAGCGCATTATCACCTCTACCGAGGCACTTTCCTTGAAGGAAATACCCAGGCATATGGTGGTCATAGGCGGTGGCGTAATTGGCCTGGAGTTGGGTCAAGTGTATCGTCGTCTGGGCGCTGAGGTTTCGGTAGTTGAATATATGGATAGGATCATTCCCACGATGGATGCTGCACAGAGCAAGGAATTGACCAAGGTAATGAAGAAACAGGGTGTTAAGTTTTACGTTTCGCACAAGGTTTCGAAAGTAGCGCGAAAAGGAGACGAGGTAACCATAACCGCAACCGATAAGAAGGACAAGGAAGTTACGCTAAGTGGCGATTACTGTTTGGTAGCGGTAGGGCGCAGACCATTTACCGATGGCCTAAAAGTCGAAAATGCTGGCGTTAAGCTGAACGAGCGCGGCCAGGTAGCTGTAAACGAGCATATGCAGACCAACGTCCAAAACATCTATGCTATAGGCGATGTGGTTCGGGGGGCAATGTTGGCGCATAAGGCCGAGGAAGAAGGCGTTTTCGTGGCCGAAACTATTGCCGGACAGAAACCGCATATTGACTATAACCTGATACCAGGTGTGGTATATACGTGGCCCGAGGTGGCCTCGGTAGGGAAAACCGAAGAACAGCTCAAGGAAGAGGATATCGCTTATAAAACCGGTCAATTTTCAATGCGCGCGTTGGGAAGAAGCCGCGCCAGCGGCGATATTGACGGCTTCGTGAAGATCCTTGCCGATAAGAAGACAGATGAAGTGCTAGGTGTCCACATAGTGGGAGCCCGCGCAGCCGATTTGATCGCCGAGGCGGTAACAGCGATGGAGTTTAGGGCGAGTGCCGAAGATATCGCTCGAATGAGCCACGCGCACCCAACCTATGCCGAAGCCATTAAGGAAGCTGCCCTTGCTGCGACCGACGATAGGGCGCTGCATAGCTAAAAAACTATTGAGAATAAAAAAAAGCCGGCACTAGCCGGCTTTTTTTTGGGTGATACCCAAATTAAAAATCGATTACGGTAAACATGAATTCTGAATCAGTGGGTGTCTTTACCGTCCCACCGTTATCATTAGATCCTATGGATACCCTAAATCCGGCCTCTCTTTGGTTGGAGTAATAGATGTTTAAACTATCATCAGTCCCGCAGGGTTCGCAGTTCAATAAGGTTAGTTGTATAATATAATTAGATGTTGGCCGTGGGTTCGTGAATACCACGTTATAAGATCCTACGGCAGCCTTGCTTACGCTAGCGCCCCTTATTTTGTATTCTGTCCCAGAAGGGGCTACTTTCCCTGCAGCAACAATTTGTGGGCCTATGGGCGTATTGGTGAGATTTCCATTGGCATCGCTATAAACCGCTCCTTCTCCGAGCCCTCGAACCCGTGCGTTTCCGTTAACGTCAAGTCGGGTGGTGGGGGTGGGAGTGCTCCAGCCCCACATTTCCGTTGCTGCGAACCACGATGCGTTCCACTTGGCTTACGGTTCCCTCAGGAGTGGTATTAATCACAAAACGTGTGGGGGCACTACCTGCCGTAGCGACTCCGTCCATGTAAAAGCGAAAGCCTCCGGTTTCAACCACCTTTGTCCCGTCGTGTGTCTTCACGATGAAGGAACCAATTTCTCCGTTAGCCGCCAAGGGTCCCGGGGTATCGAGAGTTCCTCCCGTATTGTAAAGGATATAGTTTGGCGGATTGGCATTTGCGCTGGTAATCTGCATATCATTATCTCCCGGGCCCTTGAATTCGAAGCGTTCAATGGGATCATCCGTTCCGAAGCCTATTCGGCCATCATCGGTTACCACGATATCGGTACCGCTCAATCGTGCCTGTGCCGCATAAATATAATCATCACCAGATGCATTTTGACCGTCCTTCCATTCTTCGGCACCAATAGATATCCATTTCTTCGCGGGGTCATCCCAGTAATGAAATCCTTTACTGTACGTTCCGTCGTTAGTGGTCAGGAATACCATCATTCCGTTTTGGGCGGAACCTGGGTTTACATCGGGAAGCGCATTGATGCGCGGAATGAGAATTCCGTCCTTGTTTGATGGGTTTGCGGGGTCGTTGGCCTGTACGTCGAGCATGCTGCCCGGCGCCGTAGTGCCAATTCCAACTTGTGCGTGTATAGAAGTTGCAAAAATTAGACAGCAAATAAGCTGTAAAACATAAGTAGACTTTTTCATAAATGAAGATAATTTGGGGTTATCTGATGACAATGTTCCGGAAATTTCCTACCTACAAACAAAATTAAAACGTTGAAAAACAGAAGTTTTCGTTCAAGTGTGAAGTTAGCTCGATGAACTGCAAATCGATACCATATATTAAGAAGTTTTTGAGATATGATTTACCTGCCATTGGGCGCGATTGAATCTACCTTCAGTATCCGGGCCGTAAGATTTCTGCCCGTCCCTTATTTAATTTAAATATCTTTGAATAATGAAGAACATCCTCGTCTTTGCTGGAAGTAATAGCTCCAATTCAATTAACCATATGTTGCTCGAGTTTCTCGTTAAATCTATAGCCTCGCAGCAGGTGCAATTAATTAAGCTAACCGATTTCGCTCTTCCTATGTACAGTGAAGATCTTGAGCGCGAGGCAGGGTTTGGGTCTAACGTACACGCGCTGCTCCATGAAATTAAATCGGCCGATGCCCTTATCATTTCGGTCAACGAGCACAACGGTACGGTCTCAGCGTATTTTAAGAACACACTCGATTGGTTGTCGCGCCTGGATCGAAATTTTCTGAAAGATAAAAAAATACTGCTCGTTAGCACGTCCCGGGGCAAGCGTGGCGCTGCTTCGGCCCTTGAATATACAAAAGGTGTTTTGCCGCGGTTTGGCGGGGAGGTAGTAGATAGTTTCTCGCTTCCCAATTTCGATGAAAATTTCTCCGTTTCAAAACAACGCATGGTCAATGAGACGCTCTATTTGGGAATGTTGGATGTAGTCCAAAACTTTTCGCATCAAATTGAACTATGAACCGAACGGTAAAGACGTTTTCCATTACCCTTACCCAGGAGCTCAAGGAGCAATTACTACACTGGGCACAGCAGTTTCACGAAGTGGTTTGGCTAGATAGTAACGAGTATGCAGGCCATAACCACACCTATGAGGCGATTTTGGCGGTCGATGCCGCTACGGCCGTAAAAACTGATTCTGAAGGAGCTTTTCGGAAATTGGATGAATACCAGCGTAGCACAAACGATTGGATTTTTGGATATTTATCGTACGACTTGAAAAATGACGTAGAGCGGCTAACTTCTGAAAATTTCGACGGATTGCTATTTCCCGAACTCTACTTTTTCCAGCCCAAGAGACTATTTTTATTTACCGAAACCGATGTAGAGCTACATTACTTATCCTCAACAGCCGAGGATATGGCAACCGATTGGAAAAATATCAACTCGTTAATTATTCCCCCCACCGAGGCGCTCCATATAAAATTGCGGGCGCGAACCTCCAGGGCCTCTTATCTAGAAAAGGCCACGGCTATGTTGCAACATATAGAACGAGGTGACATATACGAAGCGAACCTCTGTCAGGAGTTTTATGCCGATAATTCCGACCTAGATCCGTTGAACGCTTTTTTCCATTTAAATTCTATTTCATCGCCCCCCTTCGCCACCTTTCTGAAATTGGAAGGTTTCTATGCACTTTCGGCCTCACCCGAACGTTATCTCTCCAAAATAGGGAGTAAGGTCGTTTCGCAACCCATTAAGGGAACGGCGAGACGTCACCAAGACCCCAAAGCTGATAGCGCTGCCCTAGCCGCGCTGGAGCGCGACCCGAAAGAGCGCAGCGAGAATATTATGATTACCGATTTGGTTCGCAACGATTTGTCGAGAATTGCCGAAAAAGGAAGCGTTCGGGTAGATGAATTGTGTAAGGGGTATACCTTCAAGCAGGTGCACCAATTAATTTCTACCATTAGCTGCAATACCCGTCCCGATATAAGTGCCGTAGAGGTTTTGGCGCAAACCTTCCCGATGGGGAGTATGACCGGCGCCCCGAAAATTTCGGCCATGAAAATTATTGAGAAACTGGAAGATGCCAAGCGCGGCCTGTACAGTGGCGCCATTGGCTATATTACTCCCACGGGCGATTTCGACTTTAATGTGGTAATTAGAAGTATCTTATTCAATGCAGATAAAAAATACGTTAGCTTTTCGGTGGGTGGGGCGATTACCGCGAAAAGTCTTCCCATCGCTGAATATGAGGAATGCTTGGTAAAGGCGGCGGCACTTAGGAAGGTGCTAGAGAATAAAGCTAGCTGAACCTATAAACACTATTTATAGGTTTAAATACAAATAAATATATTATATAGGTAAAATTGCTTATATTTGGTATTGCTTATAGTTTCGAATTATGAAATACTCAGTTATATCAGGCGATATTATTGCATCTACCGAGCTCACCGTTGCTGACAAAAACGAGCTAAGCACATTGCTTCTTCGTCTAATCGAAGAGCTTCAGGGGCGATTCAATTGTTTCGGCCGCTTAATAAAAGGTGATTATATAGAATGTGTGCCGCGTAACCCGCACGACGGGCTACGGGTGGCGTTGGCTATAAAGAGCTTTGTGAAATCCATTTCATTTCCGGATGAAAATTATGTCGACCAAAAAAACAAGTTGAGGTTATTTAAAACCTACGGAATAAGGCTTGCCATTGGGTATGGGCCGTTACGGCAATTTGACCCTGAAGCTGGCGTTGTAGATGGGGAGGCAATTTATTTATCGGGTCGTGCCATAAGCGGCATGAATACCCACGACAAGGAACGCGTGGTTATCAAGAATACCCTGTTCTTCGAGTCGGCCACACCGAGCGACAACCGCTTGCTCGACGCGCTTATGGCGCTATTGGATGTGCTGTTCGTCAAGGCTACGGCACGTCAGAGTGAGGTAGTTTATTACAAACTGATGGGGTTTTCCGAAGAGGAAATTTCCGAAAAGCTAGGCATTAACCAATCGGTGGTGAACCAGCATTCCACCAGCGTAGGGTGGAATGCCATCGAGAACGCCGTTGAGCTGTATTCCGAATTGTTTGCAAAATAAGCGCGTATGGATACTTTTACCTTTATACTCTACCAACTGTTAGCGCATTTGTTGGCTGATTTTTTCTTTCAGACCGAAAAGATGGCGCACCAAAAGAACGCGCTCGGATTTAAAAGTACCCTTCTGCTTTGGCACATTTTAACAGTTTTCCTGCTCTCGTGGTGCTTCTCCTTTCAATGGACGTTCTTTTACGGAGCGCTCATAATAGCAGTAACCCATTATATTATTGACGGCTCCAAAAAATACATCACGCGCAGCAAGCACGTGGGGAGGTATTCTTTCTTTATAGATCAGATATTGCACATGATTATATTGGCCAGTGTGTGCGTATCTTTTTCTGCCTTTGTGGGGATTGACCCTATGTGGGCACCCCCCATTTCTGCTACAAGTGTGTTTATAATCGTCGCCTACGTGCTTTGCATACGCCCAGCTAATTTCTTTATCCAGGAAGTATTCTCGGCCAGCGCAATAGAAGTGACCATCGATAACGAGCTTCCCAATGCCGGTAAGTTAATAGGCATTCTAGAGCGATTACTCACCCTTACATTTATATTGGTAGATCATTATGAAGCCGTGGGCTTCCTCATAGCGGCAAAATCTATTTTGCGCTATAGAAGCGACGATACCCTAAAAACAGAATATGTTTTAATTGGAACTATGCTCAGTTTTGGTATTGCGGTTGCCTTAGGTATACTTGTAAAATTGATATGATTATGCTAATTGAAAAATTTTTAGCGCACATAGCCGAAAAACACCCTTATTTAAACGAAAAAAAAATCTTGGTGGCCTGTAGCGGCGGGAAAGATAGTGTCGTTTTGGCACACTTGATCGCCCACGGTAAATTTGAATTCGGTCTGGCGCATTGTAATTTCTCGCTTCGCGGCGGAGAGAGTGACGAAGATGAATTGTTCGTAGAAAACCTGTCTAAAAAATTTGGGGTTCCCTTTTATTCTGAACGGTTTGACACTTCCCTATACGCAAAGGACAAGAAAATCTCGATCCAAATGGCCGCACGGGAATTGCGATACGCCTGGTTCGATGAAATTCGGACCCACTTCGGTTATGATTACGTGCTCACCGCCCATCATTTGGATGATGACCTAGAGACTTTTTTAATCAACCTCTCTAGGGGCACCGGCATTCGGGGCCTTAGTGGAATTCCACCAAAATCGGAAAATGTGGTAAGGCCCCTGCTTCCTTTCTCCCGGCAGGAAATCCTGGCGTTTGCCAAGCGCCACCAATTGTACTGGCGCGAGGACAGCAGTAACGAAAAGAACGATTACCTTCGGAATGCCCTGCGAAATCAGGTCATTCCAGAATTCAAGAAGGCCGCAAGCAATATTCTTGAAGGCTTCAGTAAAACACACCATCATCTGCTCGACAGCCAGTTATTGGTAGAAGATTACATGGCCCTGGTTTACAACTTAGCGGTAACCGAAAATTTCGATGGTTACACCATCCATATAGAAAAATTGCGCGAGCTCCCAAATACAAATGCGTTGCTGTATGAAATGCTGCACCCATTTCACTTCACGGCATGGAACGACGTATTCTCGCTGCTCAAGGCGCAAAGTGGAAAGACCATATTATCACCCACCCATAAGTTGACCAAGGACCGTGGGGTATTGCTCTTAACCGAACGTGCGTATGCGGAGGAAATTTCCGAAGTGGAAATTCCCGAAAATACTACAATTATTCGCACGCCAATCAAGCTGAGATTCGAAGAGGTACGGAAATTGGCCAATCCTGATAATAATAATTCGTGCCTTGTTGCCAAGGAAAAGTTGACCTTCCCGTTGCGCCTTCGAAAATGGAAAGAAGGCGATGCATTCCAGCCCTTCGGAATGCGAGGAAAAAAGAAATTGAGCAAGTTTTTTAAGGATGAAAAGGTATCTTTGGTGGCAAAAGCGAACGTCTATGTGCTATGCGATAGCGACGACCAAATAGTATGGGTGGTAGGCTACCGGATGGACGACCATTTTAAGGTGGAACCAACCACCGAAACAATACTTAAGATTACCTATTTGAGTTGATTATGAAGAAGTTATTTTTTTTACTGTTTCTCGCACTTTATAGCTCCGTCTATGCCCAGGGCATTCTGGATCCGGTGGCTTGGGACGTTACCATAGAACACGATACCGAAAATTTATACACCATCAAGATGATAGCCACCATCGATGAAGGGTGGCATGTTTATAGCCAGGAGCAATTTGGGGAAGAATTTTTGGGCCCCATCCCCACCGAGTTCACGTTCAACGCCACAAATGGAACTTTCTCGTTAGTGGGAAACACTACCGAGCCACCAATCGAGCCCATATACGATCCCGTTTTCGATCTCGACGTGGTATTTTTTGAAGATTCCGCTGAATTTACACAGCAAATAGAGGTGGTTGGCGACGGAAACGTAACCGTGGAGGTTGAAATTTTCTATTCGGTGTGTGATGACGAACAATGCCTCGCCCCCGAAACGAAAACCTTCCAGCTAAACGTGCAATCGGGTGCGGCTACCTTAACCAATGCGGAAATTACACAGGATGACCGGGACAAATCGGCCGCCCTTACCTTGAATATCAAGGGCAAGGACCAATACAAAACCGCTACCGAAGATTCGGAAAAAGGATATCTCACCATTTTTCTGCTCGGCTTCGTGGGCGGACTTATAGCCTTACTCACGCCCTGCGTATTTCCGATGATACCCTTAACGGTTTCCTTTTTCACGAAAGGTTCAAAAACAAAGAAAAAAGGTCTCAGTAACGCCATTCTTTATGGTTTGTTCATATTTCTCATATACGTATTGTTGAGCTTGCCCTTCCATCTTTTGGACTCTGTTGATCCTGAAATATTGAACAATATCTCGACCAACGTAACCTTGAATGTTCTTTTCTTTATCATTTTTATTGTCTTTGCCTTTTCGTTCTTCGGTTATTACGAGATAACCTTGCCAAGTTCCTGGAGTTCCAAAATGGACGATAAAGCCAGTTCGTTCGGCGGGGCTGTTGGTATATTTTTTATGGCGCTAACCCTGGCAATCGTCTCCTTTTCCTGTACCGGGCCCATTCTCGGCTCACTTTTAGGAGGCTCATTGTCGAGCGACGGTGGCGCGATGCAGTTGAGTATGGGGATGGCCGGCTTCGGCTTGGCACTGGCATTGCCCTTTGCCCTGTTTGCCCTGTTTCCCAATTGGTTGAATTCGCTCCCAAAGAGTGGCGGATGGCTCAACACGGTTAAAGTGGTATTGGGTTTTGCAGAATTGGCCCTAGCTTTCAAATTCCTCTCCAATGCCGATTTGGTAGAGCACTGGGGTATTCTGAAGCGGGAAGTGTTTATAGCCATTTGGATTTTATGTGCCCTTGGCTTGGCGCTTTACCTGTTTGGGATTATTCGTTTTCCGCACGACGGCCCGAAAAAGAAACGCCCACCCTTAGGCAACCTCGTTGTGGGAGCTATTAGCGTTGCCTTTATGTTGTATCTCATTCCGGGCCTTACCAATTCCAGTTACGCCAACTTAAAGCTTTTGAGCGGTTTCCCGCCCCCGCTATTTTACAGTATTTATGAGAAAGAATCGGAAGCGCCCTTGGGGCTCGAGGCCTATAAGGATTTTGATGAAGGATTGGCCGTTGCCAAGGCAAAGAACAAACCTATAATTGTAGACTTTACGGGATGGGCCTGCGTAAATTGCCGCAAGATGGAAGAGCAGGTGTGGAGCCAAGAAAATGTATTTGAGACCTTGCAAAACGATTATGTGCTCATTTCCCTATATGTGGACGATAGAAAGGAGCTTCCTGAAAGTGCGCAGTTTACCTACCTGAAGCAAAACGGGAACACGAAAAATATCGAGACCGTTGGCGATAAGTGGGCCACGTTCCAGACCATCAATTTTCAGAATAACTCGCAGCCCTATTACGTGTTGATGGACACAGATTTAAATTTGCTAAACCAGCCCATCGGGTATACGCCCAGTGCCGATGAATATTACGAGTGGCTTCAGCAGGGCCTTTCAAATTTCAGGGAAAGCAGATAGTAGCGTGGTGAATGGCGTTTGTTGCGACCATAAATAAAGAAATCCGATCGAAGACCGGATTTCTTATAACAAACCTAACTTAGTAAATTTAAAAGTTTTTTTGATTCAACTTTTTCGTATCTCGTCTATTTTCTATCCCCACAAAAAATAAATTCGATACAATTGATTCACTAATTCATACATCAAATATAGAATCAAATTCCGCGCTACACCATACGTACATACACGTATTTTAATCGAAACACGAAAGTTTGTAGCTTTTTTATTTAGACGGCAGCAATGGTTGTAGGAAACCCAATAATGCCTTAGTTTTACGATAATGAATACAGCTATTAAGAAAATAGGAGTCCTTACCAGCGGTGGCGATTCGCCAGGGATGAACGCTGCCATCCGCGCCGTGGTGCGGGCGTGTGCGTACCATTCCGTAGAATGTATTGGCATCTATCGCGGCTTGCAGGGGTTGATTGAGGGAGATTTTAAGGCCTTGGGGCCACGCTCGGTCAAGAACATAATTAATCGCGGCGGAACTTTTCTGAAGTCTGCCCGGTCGCAGGAATTTATGTCGAAAGAAGGGCGGCAAAAAGCCTATGGCAATTTAAGGTCCGAAGCTATAGATGCCCTGGTGGTCATAGGTGGTGACGGTACTTTTAAGGGAGCCTCGGTATTTAACGAAGAGTTCAATTTTCCCATTATCGGGCTGCCGGGCACGATCGATAACGATATTAACGGCACCGATTATACCATAGGTTACGATACTGCGCTAAATACCGTCGTAGAGGCGATAGACAAGATTCGCGATACGGCCAATTCGCACAATAGGCTGTTCTTGGTAGAGGTGATGGGGCGAGATGCCGGCGATATTGCCCTTAATGCCGGAATAGGGGCCGGGGCAGAGGAAATTCTAATCCCGGAGGAGGACCTTGGGCACCATCGGTTACTGGAGTCGCTGAAGCGCAGCAAGCAATCGGGGAAAACATCTAGTATTATTGTAGTTTCCGAAGGTGATCAAATTGGCAAGAATATTTTTGAACTTGCCCAGTATATCGAGGAAAACCTGAAGGGATACGAAGTGCGAGTAACCGTATTGGGCCACATACAGCGCGGCGGCGCCCCAAGTTGTTACGACAGGGTCCTTGCCAGCCGATTGGGCGTGAGCGCCGTCGATGCACTCCTGGCTGGCGAACGCAACAAGATGATTGGCATCTTGCATAACAAAATAACATCGGTACCCTTTTCCGAAGCATTAAAGGGAGCAAACAAGTTAGATATGGAATTGCTGCGCGTAGCAGATATCACTTCCATTTAAAAAAAAAAGAATAGAGATATGAGCATTAAGATAGGGATTAACGGTTTTGGGCGCATAGGGAGGCTTGCCTTCCGCATTGCCTCGCAACACCCAGAGGTAGAAGTTGTAGGCGTAAATGATTTGCTGGAACTGGACCACCTGGCCTACCTGCTGGAATTCGATTCGGTGCATGGTAGATACCCAGGTATTGTGGAAACAGATGGAAATGCACTAAAAGTCGACGGCAAAACCATTCGTGTAACTTCGGAAAAGGACCCGAAAAACCTAAAATGGAATGACATCGATGCTCAGATAATTATAGATGCCACCGGCGTTTTCAAGGAGAAGGAAGCGGCCGCGGCACATTTGGAGGCAGGAGCTAAAAAAGTGCTCATTTCGGCACCATCCAAAACCGCACCCATGTTTGTCATGGGCGTTAACCACACCGAAATTAAATCTACCGATGCAGTAATCTCGAATGCCTCCTGTACCACCAATTGCCTCGCGCCACTGGCCAAGATTATACATGATGAATATGGTATCGCTGAAGCGCTCATGACCACGATCCACTCGGTCACGGCTTCGCAGTTTACCGTAGACCAACCTTCCAAGAAAAATTATCGCCTCGGCAGAAGTGCCCTCAGAAACATTATACCCACCACAACTGGGGCCGCCGTTGCGGTTACCAAGGTAATACCCGAGCTAAAGGGAAAGTTGACCGGAATGGCCTTTCGGGTGCCAACTGCCGATGTTTCGGTGGTCGATTTGACCGTTCGCACCGAAAAAGCAACCTCTTACGAGGCGATTAAAAAAGTGATGAAAACAGCCGCCGAAACGAAATACCAAGGTATCGTAGCATATACCGAGAAGGAGGTTGTGTCCCAAGATTTCGTGTCCAATCCGCATACGTGTATTTTCGATGCCAATGCCGGCATGGAACTCAATTCCAATTTCTTCAAATTGGTGGCGTGGTACGATAACGAGTACGCCTACTCGGCAAAGCTCGTTGAAATGGCGGCCTACTTAGCAAAGCAATAATATGGTACTCATTGCCGATGGCGGTTCCACCAAATGCGATTGGGTCGCGCTCGACGATTCGGGAAATACCCAATTTTCCACACAGACCGAAGGTTTGAACCCAGCCATTTTACAATATGATATAATTTTGGAGCGCCTTCGGAAATCTGAAGATTTAGAGGAAATTCGCAATAAAATAGCAACCGTACACTTTTACGGTGCGGGCTGCGGAACCGACTCTCCCAAAAAATTATTGACCGATACGCTTTCGGCATTCTTCCCGAAGGCCCAGGTTACGGTGATGGAAGACACGGTGGCCGCCGTACGCTCGGTCACGACCGAGCCGGGAATCGTTTGCATCTTGGGTACGGGTAGCAACAGCGCTTATTTCGATGGAAGGCAGATCCATCCCGGACCGCCCTCGCTGGGCTATTTGGTGATGGACGAGGCAAGCGGCAATTACTTCGGAAAGAAATTACTGGCGGATTATTTCTATAACAAAATGCCGAGCGCCGAAAGGCGGGCGTTTCAGGAAAAATTTGATCTCTCGCCAGATACCATAAAGCAAAATCTCTATAAGGAAGCGCACCCAAATGCCTATTTGGCAACTTTTGGAAGTTTTGTTTTTTCCGACACAAAAAGCGCTTATTTTTGGAGCCTAATTCGCAACGGCCTAGATCAATTTATAGAAAATCGGGTGTTGTGCTTCAAGGAGTCGAAACAGTTGCCTGTTCATTTTATAGGTTCAATGGCCCATTTTTCCAGAGAACTTTTAAAGGAACGGCTATCGGCCTTCAATTTGAAGTTGGGAACCGTATTGCAACGGCCCATCGACGGACTTGCAGAGTACCATAGACGAAACATAAATCCATGAAATTACCCGCCATAAATCCTACCCAGACAAAGGCTTGGAGCAAACTGCAATCGCATTTTGAAGAAATTCGCGAGGCGCACATGCGCGATTTATTTGCGAACGATACCGAGCGAGCACCGCGGTTTTCGGTTAAATGGAATGATTTCTACGTAGACTATTCAAAAAACAGGATTACTGATACTACAAAACAGTTGCTACTCGATTTGGCCGAGCAGACGGGACTAAAGGAGGCAATATCCTTGCAATTTGCTGGCTCCGAGATTAATGAGACCGAGGGCAGGGCCGTACTTCATACCGCCCTTCGGGACCTGACGGGAGAACGAACCGAGGTAACCGAGACGCTTCGGCGAATGCAGCGTTTTTCAGAAAACATTATTAACGGCAAACACAGAGGGTATAGCGGAAAACGCATAACCACGGTAGTAAACGTTGGGATAGGCGGCAGCGATTTGGGTCCGAAAATGGTGGTCCAGGCATTGCAACATTACCGAAACCATCTCAATCTTCATTTCATTAGCAATGTGGATGGAGATTATTTGGACGCTACCCTGAAGGGAATAAATCCGGAAGAAACGATCTTTATCATCGTTTCAAAAAGTTTCGGTACCCAGGAAACACTTACTAATGCCACCGCCATAAAAGAATGGTTTGGTAACGCTACGGGTCAGGCAGATTTCACCAAGCACTTCGTCGCCGTTTCGGCCAATAGGGAAGCCGTGCTCAACTTCGGAATTGGGGAAGAAAACATATTTCCCGTTTGGGAGTGGGTGGGAGGTCGCTTTTCCCTGTGGAGCGCGGTTGGACTAAGTATCTGTCTTGCCGTAGGGTATTCTCATTTTGAGAAATTACTTCAAGGTGCACATAAAATGGATCTCCATTTTAAGGAAACCGAATTTTCCCGCAATATGCCCATACTACTTGGGCTGCTCTCGGTTTGGTATACCAATTTCTTCGAGTTTAAAACGCAGGCAGTTATTCCTTATAGCCAGGCGCTGGCCGATTTCGTACCCTACCTACAGCAGGTTGCGATGGAGAGCAACGGAAAATCTGTCGATCGTTCCGGCAAAAAAATAAACTACGCAACCTCTCCCATAATTTGGGGTAACGTGGGGACGAACGCGCAGCATGCGTTTTTTCAATTATTGCATCAAGGAACCCATACGGTCCCTACCGATTTTATCCTATTCAAAAGTGCCCTCAACCAAAAACATAGGCAACACGCTATATTGACGGCCAATTGCCTGGCGCAATCGGAGGCGTTATTGCTAGGAACTATGGAAGAGAGAAGCCAGAGTAAAAATGGGTATTTCGCGGGCAACAAACCGTCCAATATCCTTCTTATTGAGAAGTTGACCCCCGAGAATCTAGGGAGCTTACTGGCTCTTTACGAGCATAAATATTTCGTGGAGGGAGTTATCTGGAACATCTTCAGCTATGACCAATGGGGTGTCGAGCTGGGCAAGAAAATCGCGAGCAATATTCTCCAGCGGTTTAATTCCGAGACGCCCGAACCTGTGCATTCTTCCACCCAAGTATTACTTAATATGCTCAAAAATTGAAGTTTTCTTAAAACTATCTTAAAAATAGTTGTTGCATATACCTTTAATTTGATATTTTTAGGGCCTTATAATTAAAATATATGAAAATGAAGAAAAGTACCTTTACTTGCTTGTTTTCGGCCCTTTTGGCCTTTGGTGCTACCCAAGCCCAAACCCAGCCTGAGCGCCTCGTTATAACAAGCAACTATGATTTAGAAAAATTGAGCCAAATGGAGGTTCAGTATGCCCAAGAATTTACCCGAAACAAACAAGAGGCATTGCAGATAGCGGCGAGCCAGGGCTGGCCCGAATTTATCGAATTGGAAAATGGAGGCATAGCCGAACTTGTTGGTGTCTTCGAAACGGGCGAGCCCAAGTATTATGCCACGGATAACCGCGAAGGCGCCATTACCACCCGTACCGATAAGGTGCACACCGGTGGGGGAGCAGGACTAGACCTAAATGGTGAAAATATGACCGCGGGCATCTGGGATGGTGGCCGTGTACGCGCCACACACCAATTAATCGAAGATAGAGCGACACAAATTGATAACCCTTCTTCTTTTAGCGACCACGCCACTCACGTTAGTGGAACCATGATCGGTACTGGCGATGTCCAAGGCGGTGCCGCCAAGGGAATGGCTCCAGAGGCTGAGTTATTGGCGTACGACTTTTCGAATGACGAAGCCGAAATGACAGCAGCGGCCGCCGACGGGCTTTTGGTTTCAAACCATTCTTATGGAATTAGGGCGACTAATGTGCCGCTTTGGTACTTGGGTTACTATGATTCAAATGCACGTAACCTAGACAATATCGTTTACAACGCACCGTACTATCTGCCGGTATGTTCGGCCGGGAATGACCGCACCTCAGGTGCCAATACTGGCGACGGTGGTTACGATTATATTAACGATAAGAGCGTGGCAAAAAACGCAGTAGTTTGTGCCGCAGTTTTTGAAGTGCTTGACTATACGGGTCCAGCTAGTGTAAATATGTCATCATTTAGCAGCTGGGGACCCACCGATGACGGCCGTATTAAGCCAGATATCTCCGCTAAGGGCGTTAATATGCTGTCGTCTGTAGCGTCTAGTAATACCGCTTATGGTAACTTTAGTGGTACCTCTATGGCAACCCCTAATACTTCGGGAAGCTTAATTTTGCTCCAACAACATTATAATGAGTTGAACGGAAATTACATGCTCAGCTCGACATTACGTGGATTGGCATTGCACACTGCCGATGAGGCTGGTTCAGCTGATGGGCCTGATTACCGTTTTGGATGGGGTCTACTGAACATTGAACGTGCTGCAGAGGTAATTTCCAATGATGGAAATTCTTCTATGATAGTTGAAGAAACCCTAGCTGAAGGCGAGGTGTATACTTTCACCGTAAATTCAGACGGTGTTAATCCGCTTATGGCTTCTATCACTTGGACCGATCCTCGCGGACCCTCCATGCCGGGCGGTAATGAGGACGATCCTACCCCGGTTCTAGTAAACGACCTTGACATTCGTGTTTCCGAAGATGGAGGCGATACTTTCTTTCCTTGGAAATTAGATGTGGCAGACCCGTCTGCCCCTGCAACCACCGGAGACAATATTGTAGATAACATTGAAAAAATTGAAATAGGCGCTGCAGCCGGTTCGTACATTATCCAAGTATCGCACAAGGGCGAACTTTTCGATGACCAGCAAGTGTTTTCACTTATCGTAACCGGTATTGAAAGTAGCTTCTCGATGACTACTTCAGACGGCGTAGTTGAAGCTTGCGAAGGTGTTGCGAGCGAAACTTTCGATATCGACGTAGATTTCAGCGATAGCTTTAACGAGACCGTAAACTTTAGTGTTTCTGGATTGCCAACGGGCACAACCGCAACCTTGGTGCCAAATAGTCTTGATGCCGACGGCACAGTGACCCTTACAGTGGATGGAACAGAGAACTTGGCACCCGGAGATTATACTATGCGTATAGATGGCGATGGAACTTCCCTGTCCGTTTTTGTAGACGTTACCCTACGCATTTTAGAGAATGACCTCGCTGCCGTCAATCTTTTAAGCCCAGATGATGAAGCGACCGATTTGCCACCTTTGGCCATAGTATTCGATTGGGAAGAAGGCCCTGAGTCTACTACAGAGTATGACTTCGAATTGGCTACCGACGATACGTTTACAAATATCGTTGACTCGCAGACCGTCGTGGAAAATACAGCAACCGTCAACGACCTTGATTTTAGTACTGAGTATTTCTGGAGAGTAAGAGCCACGAATGATTGTTCGGAAGGAACGTGGTCTGCCTTCTTTAGCTTTACTACTGAAATTGAACTTGGCATCAACGAAAATATGATCGACGGTTTGGTTGTTTATCCAAATCCGGTATCCAATGTGTTGAACGTTGAAGCGAATGAGCCGATTACGTCAATTGAGGTTATGAATCTGTTGGGTCAAACCTTGGTAAATTCTTCAATTGAAACCGGCACCTCGGCCCAAGTATCATTATCTGCCCTAAGCGCAGGAAATTATTTTGTTCGCGTAACCGCGGGTAATAATAGTACAGTAATGCAAATCGTGAAAAGATAATTTTTTCAGATAAATTAAATAGTGAAAACCTTCGCCGTCAGGCGAAGGTTTTTTATTTACTAGAATAATTAACCCTCTCTCAATGAGTTTTAGCACGAACATTTTTATGTTTAAAAACGACTGTACTTTAAGTGATTTTAGCGAATTTGAAGCACGGGTTATCCTATATGCCGAGAATATCTTTAATAATGGTACATGGTAGCGGTGCTAGAGTATTTCCAGAATTTTTCTATTCTCTTTTTGGTAATCAATACCGTATTGTACCTATTGCGCTGGAAGAATGCCGATAGGGCTTTTAGGATCTTCACACTCTATTTGGTGGCCATGACAATGGTACAGCTAATCAGTTCGTACGTTGCCAGTGTGCTGCACCAGAACAATTTGTACATGTTCCACTTTTATTTTGTACTTCAGTTTGTCATCCTGTCAATTTTCTACGCCAACTTGTTAAGGGCGCAGAGGGTACTCTGGGTGCTGTTTGCGGTATTGGGTTTTTTGGCATTCGAGTACGTGCGAACCCCTAGGGTTTTCTTTGAATATCACCCGTCGGGCGTATCTATTACGCAAGGGATTCTCGTTCTGTACGGTATTCTCTATTTGTACAGGAACATTTCCGGAAACGGAAAATTGATATACCTTAATACGGGCATCTTCCTATATTTACTAACTAGCGTATTGGTGTTTGCCTCGGGAAACCTCGTTTTCAACGTGAATATTTCGCTAAATGCGATTATGGCGATAAATAGTATTAACGATATTGCCTACTTTATCTTTCAACTTTTCATATTTTACGAATGGTTTAAAAACTATAGGTTGGCGCCTCATTGAATACGCCGTGTTAAGAAAAGCAGTTTTGAAAATTTCAGCCATACAAGATTATCAGATCGTTATTGTACTCATAACCTCCATTTCATTTTTAGTGGTAATGGGGGGCGTAATCGTTGTTTTTTTCTATTTCTCCAGAAAAAAGGTGCTAAAAACCGAATTGGAGAAGGCAAACCTCGAGATCATCCACCAAAAGGAGATGATTCAGGCAAATCTGATAACCCAAGAGGAGGAGCGCAGGCGGATTGCGCAAGATTTGCACGACGCAATTAGCTCAAAACTGAATATCGTTTCCCTTAACGCTAATTTTTTGGCCGATCCCGACCTCCATTCAGAAC
>NZQO01000135.1 GCA_002693605.1 Flavobacteriaceae bacterium | reverse complement strand
GATAGGTAAAATAATATGAAAAAACTACCTTTTTAACCTGAAATAGTGGCATGTAAAAAAAATAATGTATTTTTACGACCAACTTTTTAGTCAAATTACCCCAAATAATCTGACTTACTAAAACCAAATAGTATGAAAAACCTACTGCTTTTCACAGCTTTGCTGTGCTCCCCCGCTGTACTATTAGCACAATTATTCGTAAAACCAAATGGCGCCACAGACTCCTATGTCTACGTTAATGACCAAGTTATTTTCGTTGAGCAAGATTTGAATTTAGAAAAAAATAATGCTCCGGGAACTACTGTACCAAGTATCTACCTAAGAAATAAAGCACAACTCATACAGGGCGATACAGGATCATCCAATGACGGTAATGGCCATCTCTCAGTGTACCAAACGGTTGATAGCACTAGTGCCTATCACTACACCTTTTTCCATTCTCCCGTGGGCAATCCGAACGGGGCTGCTGGAAATCGAGGATCGGGGCTACCAAGATTATTTGATTGTGACGGATGTGGCGACACCCAAACAGCCTCTTCTCAATTAGCCCGCACAAGCGGTCTAAATGGTAATTCTAGCACAAGTCCAGGAACAATCTCCACGCGATGGGCCTATACAAAGCCACCTTCTCCTAACAATGACGCAGAGGCCAATTGGTCACGTCTAAATGGTAGCGAAAATGCAGATCCTGGTTTAGGCTTTATTATGAAGGGGCTTAGCCCCGGTGGCGGTGCCACAACCCAGGCCTATACGTTTGACTTTCGCGGCAGAGCCAACAATGGAGTTATATCTATCAATATGCCTGCTAATATGTATCGCGTAGTTTCAGGAAATCCGTATCCTTCGGCTATTGATCTTGTACCCTTCATTACGGAAAATACAATAATTTCGGCAATCCGGTTTTGGGATGAACCTAAAGATAGTGAATTCAGTCATTATTATTCAGATAAGTCTGGTGGTTGGGGAACTTGGACAGCAGTTGGTGGTGCAATGGGTACCTACGTGCCTCCTGCCTTCACTAATTATGACGCCGGCGGTTTTACAAGTGGCGGGACTGGCAAGGGAAAAATGGTGAATAGACGGTTTGTACCTATCGCACAAGGCTTTGAGATTCTTACCGATGGCACTGCCGGCACAATCGAGTTTAAGAATAGCCACCGTGTATATGTTCCCAAAGATGATGTTATATCTGTATTTAGAAATAGTGAAAACACCGCAAGTGAAGAGGAAGCAGCTTCAGCAGCGGCTAATGTTGATGATAGATGGCCACAAATGAGGCTTGATATCGTTTTTAATGAATTATACGCCCGTCAAATACTGTTGGGCTTTCACGATACCGCAACAGATAAGGATGATCGAATGTACGATGGTCCCAGTCCTATGGATGCCAAGGCCGGCGAAGCATATTTCACTATAGATTCGGATGAAGGAATTAAGCCATACGTAATTAATTTTACAAATTTCGAATTGGGAAAGAGAATCCCGTTAGGCTTTAAGTTGACGAAACAATCGACATTAGACTTTAAAGTTATTGAGGAGGTCAAAATAGATCACAAGGCCTATCTATGGGATAGCCAAACTAATATCTCACAGCAAATTAATGGCAATGGGGAGGCGTCGTTAACGTTACCCGCGGGCACCTACCACAATCGTTTCTATATTGTATTTAGAGGCACCACCGAGCCAAAATTACCGCCAGTCGCTGCTATAACCCCTACCCGCACAAGGGAGAATCTTAAGGAGAATATGGATTTCTTCCAAAATAATCGTTTAGGGATTTTGGAGGTATCAAACCCTGAGGGATATATGATTAAATCGGCTTCAATTTTTGATATGTCCGGAAAATTGGTTTATTCAGAAAACAGCGTTGGAAACGGCAACTCTTTCAGCTTCCCAACGGCGAACCTGAGCGATGGTGTATATTTAGTAAAATTGATAACCGACCAGGACCAACAGATTGACTATAAGGCCTCGGTCTTCAACAAAAGATAATTTCCCGTACCTATGGATGGTATCGAAGAGTACATGCTTACCTGTGTAAACAAAAAAATCTTCGGTATGGAATGTTTAGGCTGTGGCATTCAACGTGCCACAGCCTTATTATTTAAGGGCGAGTTTATAGAGGCCTTCAAAATGTACCCGGCCATTTATTCTCTTATGCTATTACTGGGCGTTGTGGTTTTTAACCTTTTTATAAAATTTAGGCACGCCTTCAAGCTTAAATTGGCCTTGATTTATCTTAATGTTGCCATTATCGTAGTGAGCTATATCTATAAGATGGCGCGTTTCCTTTGATTTATTTCTGCCAGGGTATGTTAGGCATTTTCATTTTATTGGTTTATTTTTAGTTCGTAGTAATCAACAACCAAACAATTATGGAACAACAAAAATTACCTAATTCAACACTCATTTTAGTTTTTGGGATACTCTCTATTCCCTTCTGCTGCTGTTATGGCATCGTAGGGCTCGTATTGGGTATCGTAGCCGTGGTAATGGCCAAGAAAGCGACGCAGGTATATACGGCGGACCCGGAGTTGTATAGCGGATACCAAAATGTTAAGACTGGTAGAATTTTGGGCATTATAGGAATAGTCCTCTCGTCACTATACCTAATAACCTATCTCGTGGTAATTGCTCTTTACGGAATGAGCGGCCTAGAGGAAATGCAGCAGGAAATGTTGCGTGAATACGGCTTGGAATAAGTAATTATCCTTAAAAAAAAGCTGCCCCTTTGGGCAGCTTTTTTTTATATCAAAATCTTGTTTACTCAAAAGACTTTAACGTTTCCGTAATAATGGAAACACACTCACGTAATTGTTCCTCGGTCATAACCAAAGGCGGAGCGAAGCGGATGATATTCCCGTGGGTCGGCTTGGCAAGTAACCCGTTGTCGCGCAACTTCAGGCAAATATTCCAAGCGGTCTCGCTCTCTTCGGAATCATTGATAACAATGGCATTGAGCAATCCCTTACCGCGAACGAGCTTGCAAATGGAGCTTGTTTCAATGAACTTGTTGAGTTCAGATCGGAAAATCTCACCTAAGCGTTGGGCATTTTCGGCCAATTTTTCTTCTCTTACAACTTCCAAAGCGGCCATTGCCACAGCGGCGGCAACTGGATTACCTCCGAAGGTAGAACCGTGCGAACCTGGCGTGATCACTTCCATGATTGAATCGTTGGCAAGAACAGCCGAAACAGGATATGCGCCCCCACTAAGGGCCTTTCCAAGTATCAGGATATCTGGCTTCACTTCAGGGGTGCCGCTACAATTCTTGTCGGGGCAGCCACAATTGCCACAGGTGGCCAACAGCCTACCGGTACGGGCAATTCCAGTTTGTACTTCATCGGCAATGAAAAGAACATTGTACTGCTCGCAAAGTGCCTTGGCCTTCGCCAGATAATCTTCGGAAGGAACATACACCCCCGCCTCACCCTGGATTGGCTCTACCAAAAATCCGGCCACGTTATCGTTTTCTTTTAATGCTTCTTCGAGTGCCGCAAGGTTATCGTACTCAATTTTGATGAAACCTTGGGTGTAGGGACCAAAATTTTTCCGTGCCACCGTGTCGTTCGAAAAGGAAATGATGGTGGTGGTTCTTCCGTGGAAGTTATTTTCGCATACTATAATTTGCGCGTTGTTTTCGGCTATACCTTTCTTCTCGTAGGCCCACCGGCGACAAATCTTGAGAGCGGTCTCTACGGCTTCTGCGCCGGTATTCATAGGTAACAACTTGTCGAAGTTGAAGTACTCAGCAGCATATTTTTCAAATTTCCCCAACATATCGTTGTGAAATGCGCGCGATGTTAAGGTTAGCGTCTGCGCCTGTTTGGTCATCGCATCCACAATCTTGGGATGGCAATGACCTTGATTCACGGCAGAGTAAGCCGATAGGAAATCGTAATATTTCTTTCCTTCTACATCCCAAACGTAAACGCCTTCTCCCCTATTTAAAACCACAGGCAACGGGTGGTAATTGTGCGCTCCGTACTTTTCCTCAAGGTCGATCGCTTTTTGCGATTGGGTGTTCTCTAAAACTGACATAATTCTTTAATTTCAAATTCTTACATAATCCATTCCTTCTTGGCGGAGAGAAATCATCCAGGATGCGCAAATTACAAAAATTAGCGCACAATTTTTAATGCCGCCCCTTCAATTAAGAGCCGTATTCTTGCTACTTTTGCCGCTATGGCAAGACGAAACAAAAGACAGATTTTCGACAATATTGAAGTACTAGATGCCGGGGCCAAGGGCAAGGCAGTTGCAAAGGCGCCCGATGGCCGGGTGGTTTTTATTGACAATGCGGTTCCTGGCGACGTGGCCACAGTGCAAACGCATAAAAAGAGGAAAGGATACTATGAAGGATCTGCAACTTCCTTTAGCTCACTTTCGGAAAAACGCGTCGAACCCGTCTGTAGGCACTTTGGAAACTGCGGTGGCTGCAAATGGCAACATATGGGCTATGAGCACCAACTTTATTATAAACAGAAGGAAGTCGCCAACAACCTCAAGCGCATTGGCAAGGTAGATCTGCCGGAAATTTCCCCTATTCTAGGCGCCAATCAGCAGTATTTTTATCGCAATAAAATGGAATTTTCGTTCAGCGATAGCAAGTGGCTAACGCCTGAGCAAATTAAAAGCGATCGCATTATTGAAGATCGCGATGCGCTCGGGTTCCATATGCCGGGAATGTGGGACAAGATTCTCGACATCGAAAAATGCCATCTGCAACGCGACCCAAGTAATGCCATACGCAACTACGTGAAGCTAAAGGCAAAGGAACTGAATCTCAGTTTTTTTAATCCGCGGAAACAGGAAGGGCTACTTCGCACGCTAATGATACGCACTTCTACAACTGGCGATCTTATGGTATTGGTCCAGTTTTTCTACGATGACCCAAACGCTAGGGAGGTATTATTAGATGCCATCGCCAATGAATTTTCTGAAATCACCTCCCTATTATATGTTGTAAACGACAAGGGCAACGATACCATTTACGATCAGGAAGTTATATGTTACCGCGGAAACGATCATATTTTCGAGGAAATGGAAGGGCTACGCTTTAAGATTAACGCGAAGTCATTCTACCAGACCAACAGCGAACAGGCTTACGAACTGTACAAGATAACCCGTGAGTTCGCCAATCTTTCAGGGCAGGAACTGGTGTATGACCTTTACACGGGAACTGGAACGATAGCCCAATTCGTATCCAAGAAGGCCAAAAAGGTCGTGGGCATCGAGGCCGTACCCGATGCTATCATCGCTGCAAAGGAGAATGCCTCCCTTAACGGTATTGACAATGCCGAGTTCTATGTGGGCGATATGAAAAAAGTATTCAATGAGGACTTTATTGCCACCCACGGCCGGCCCGATGTGGTCATAACCGATCCTCCCCGCGATGGAATGCATCGCGACGTAGTTACCCAACTGCTTTCGCTCGCGCCCTCACGCATTGTCTACGTTAGCTGTAACAGCGCCACGCAGGCGCGCGATTTGGCCTTGTTGGACGAAGCGTATACCGTAACCAAGGTACAACCGGTCGATATGTTTCCGCAGACATTCCATACCGAAAATATTGTCCTTTTGGAAAAGCGGTAAGGCTAGGTTAATGAAATTCTAAAAGGACCGATTTACTTTTTTAAAAGTGATATTATTCCGATATTTAACGTCTATACCTGTTTATAAACCATTTAAAACCAAATTTATATGTTCGAATTAAAGCAAAAGGATAGCACGTATCATTTTAACCTGAAGGCCTCCAACGGGCAGGTAATTCTTTCCAGCGAGGTTTACAACACCAAGGCGGCCGCTAAGAACGGCATCGAATCTGTTAAGAAAAACGCAAGAGAGGAAGCCCGTTACGAGCGAAAAACAGCTAAGAACGGCAAGTTTCACTTCAACTTGAAAGCCACTAACGGACAGATTATTGGAAGTAGCCAAATGTACGCTTCGGAAAGCGGGATGAACAACGGAATTGAATCGGTGATGAAAAACGCCCCCGGCGCCGAAACGAAAGAGGTAGAATAACACATCGCATTTATATAAAAAATTCCCGACGTGAATCGGGAGTTTTTTTTATGAAAATGATTTTAAGGCTTTCAGAAATTGGTCGTGCATCGCATCGGTATAGTCCAGATGCGTAACGACGCGTAACTTTCCCTGCCCCATATTGCTGATGCGAATGTCCTGTTGGTGTAGCTTATCTGTAAACCGCTGCTCGCTTACGCCATTGCCCAAATAGAATATCACGATATTCGTCTCGGTGGGCTCAACGTTGGCCACGTACGAGAGCGTGTTCAGGGTGTCTGCTATTTCAGCTGCTTTCCTATGGTCTTCGACCAAGCGCTCGACGTGATTTTCAAGGGCATAGAGACCTGCTGCGGCCATATATCCAATTTGGCGCATACCACCGCCAAGAACCTTACGCACGCGCATTGCACCTTCCATTATGTCCTTATTTCCGGCCAACACGGTGCCCAGCGGCGCGCCAAGCCCTTTGCTAAGGCAAAGGGAAATGGAATCGAACACTTTACCGTATTTCTTGGGGTCTTCCTTTTTGGCCACAAGTGCGTTCATAAGCCGGGCCCCATCTAGGTGCAAGCCTAAGCTGTGGGCATCGCAAACAGTGCGGATACGTTCTATTTCAGAAAAGTCGTAGCACGCCCCACCCCCTTTATTGGTTGTGTTTTCAAGGCATACCAAGGTTGTTAGTGGGCTATGGTAAAAATCTGGCGGATTGATATTTTCCGAAACCTGCTGGGCAGTAATCAAGCCACGTTTACCGTCAACCAACTTACAAGACACGCCACTATTGAAGGAAACTCCCCCACCCTCATAATTGTAAACATGCGCCCATTTATCGCAAATTAACTGCTCTCCCGGTTGCGTATGCAACTTGATGGCGGCCTGGTTGGCCATACTACCCGTGGGGAAGAAAAGCGCCTGGTCCATTCCGAAGAAATCGGCTACATATTTTTCCAACTCGTTTACCGTAGGGTCTTCCTTGTAAACGTCGTCGCCTACCTCGGCGGTCATTATTGCCTGTAACATTCCCGGGGTGGGCTTGGTTACGGTATCACTGCGTACGTCTATAATCATTTCTCCTTAAAGTTGCATTCTCCTAAAACTAGTGCTATGCTGCGAAAGAACCGAATCCATCATTTGGTCCAGTGTAACAAGTTTCAGTGAAGTATTGTGGTTGTAGTTCAAATTTCGCTGTTCCGAGGCATTCGTCAGGTCATACAGTCGATACTCCTTGGATATGGTATTCCGATCGTCGGTGAAGGAAAATTGCCTGCGGCATGGATGTACCTCGGTTCGCAAGGTGGGGCTATTCTGCGGGTTTGCCACCTGGTAGGGCTTTACTTCCTCATCTTGCAGCGTGTTCACGTTGGCCGTGAAAAAGTCAAAGACACTCGCGTCACTAAGACTAATCGTATCGAACATACCGCAATTATCAACTTTCTTCAACTGGGTCGTTCCATTCCTTTCCTGCCACACCACATAGACTTCGTAATAGGTGCCTTGAGACGCACACCGGGTGCCATCGGGCATCCTGAACATCTCCACGCTGCCAATACAATAGCGGGTGGTGGTAAAATACCTGTCTATTCCTTGCTGGTCTAGTTTGGCGGTAAATTCATTCACTTGGGTCATTACGGCGGCCTTGTCGCGCTGCGCGAAACCGATATAAGTAATGAACATCACGAGAAGCAATACACATTTTTTCATACTGTTATAGTTTAGTGATAGGACATTGATAGCTGCCAATGGGACTTCCATCGGGAATTGTGGGCGGGGCGATCACTTCAAATTTTTCTGGGTGTTTTCTGAAATTTTCAATTTCCAACAGCAATTGCCGTCCAAATGCGTTAGCGGCAACGCGATTGGAAAGCCGATTTACTTCTTGGTTTATAAGTGCTTTCGCCTGTGGTAAGACGGAAGGCGATTTTAGCGCGCTCAATAATTTCTGTACCGTGGCAAACTGTACGGTTTGGGAAATTTCAGCAGCATATGCGCTGGCCTTTTTGTCACCGCTAAACGCGGCATCTAACAATTGGTCTAAAACAGAATCTAACCCCAACTGTTGGGAGTTCATTGCCTTTTGCTGAATGAGGCGGTTCATCCGCTCGGGATGTAGCAGCAGGCCTAATGTCATATCGGTCGCGGTTGCGGCGGCGCCCAAGGCATCGAAGGCCACGCCCATTTCGCTCTTGAACGACTCGCGGGACCTACCATAGCCATAGGCCCGAGGGGGAAATAACTTTAGTTTGTCTTCCGGAATGGCCAAGACCTCGGTCGACATTGTTTTCAATACGGCGTCGAGGGCGCGTTGCTGTTCTGCTACAGGAAGGGGCTGCCACACCAATTGCCCATCGCCCTTCACCGAATAATTATAATCTAGCCCCCCAATGCTCTTAACCGCCGCTTCGGTCTGGTAACGATGGTAGAAATAAAGCGGCACGAATACATCTTCTAATGT
>NZQO01000134.1 GCA_002693605.1 Flavobacteriaceae bacterium | reverse complement strand
TGGCCTGGCCGGACCCAACCCGGCAATGCAGGACGCTGCCCGGATTGCGTTCCCGGACCCATTGCTCCGCCGGTTGCCAGAGCCAGTCCCGGGTGACGGTGCACATGAGTTCGCCAAGGCTGATGGCGGTCTGGGTTGGTAGGGGCGTTTTCTGCAAACTTGGGTACCTGGCTACTTCACGGATGCGTAATACCAGACAAGCTTAACGTTCGAATATACGGTTTGCTATGGTCTGGTTTCCCAATGTTGTTTAGAGTCTCTCCATATTTTGTGTAGTGGTAGTTTCAGGAGACGCCTTTCCACCATGAATGCCGAACAGCTCAAACAGCTTGAAGATGACCTCTGGTCTGCCGCCGATAACCTGCGGGCCAACTCCGATCTCAAGTCCAGCGAATACGCCACTCCTGTACTAGGGCTGATCTTCCTGAAATTTGCCGACAACAAATACAAGCGGGCCGAGCCGGACATCACCAAAGAGTTTGCGGAGCTCAGAGGCACCCGGCGAGAAAAGCCCATCTCCGACATCGCCATTCAGAAATGCGGTTTCTATCTCCCGGACCACGCCCGCTACCACTACCTTCTGGGCCTGCCGGAGCAGGAAGATCTCGCGCGAAAGATCAAGCAGGCCATGGAAGCCATCGAGGAATACAAAACCGAGCTGGATGGCATCCTGCCCAAGGACGAATACTTCGCTCTTACACGCACCAGTAACACCCTTCTGGCGGAACTGCTGAAGAACTTCTCCAACATCCCGGCCGATGCCAATGGCGACATCTTCGGTAAAATTTACGAGTTCTTCCTTGGCAAGTTTGCCCTGAGTGAAGGCCAGAAAGGCGGTGAGTTTTTCACACCTACCTCGGTGGTCAAACTGATGGTGGAAATCATCGAACCCCACCATGGCACGGTATACGACCCAGCCTGCGGATCGGCCGGGATGTTCGTGCAATCCCAGCAGTTTGTTGAGCGCCACCGCAGGAAACTGGACGAACTGGGTGAAGCCCACGATGAAGACCAGCTCTACGTCTATGGCCAGGAAAAGACCCTGGATACCGTCAAGCTGGCCAAGATGAACCTGGCGGTGAACGGCCTGCGGGGCGAGATTCGCCAGGCCAACAGCTACACCGAAAACCCGTTTGACGGCTTCGGCAAGTTCGACTTCGTGATGGCCAATCCGCCGTTCAACGTGGACGACGTGCCCCTAGCCTCGGTGGAAGACGATCCACGTTTCAATACCTACGGCCTGCCCCGAAAGAAAACCAAGGCCAAAGCTAGCGAGAAGGGCAAGGAAACCGTCCCCAACGCCAATTACCTGTGGATCAATCTGTTCGCCACCTCCCTGAAGAACAACACCCCGGACAGCGGCCGCGCGGCGCTGGTGATGGCCAATTCCGCCTCCGATGCCCGCCACAGCGAGGCGGACATTCGCCAGACCCTGATCGAGAACAACCTGATCTACGGCATGCTCACGCTGCCGTCCAACATGTTCTACACGGTCACCCTGCCGGCCACTCTGTGGTTCTTCGACAAGAACAAGCAGGACAATCGAATTCTGTTCATCGATGCCCGAAATCTCTTCACCCAGATTGACCGGGCCCATCGGGAGTTCAGTGAGGAGCAGGTCCAACATTGCCATCATCAGCAAGCTGCACAAGGGCAAGCGGGCCGACTTTATCCGGCTGGTGGACAGCTACTTCCGCAAGGGCATGGAACAACTGCTGGCCAACCGTGAAAAGGTGGAGCCGGTAAGTGAGCAGTTACTGGACGTGCTGGACGACGCCCAGGGCAAGCAGGCCGTGGGCGAACTGGTCAGCCAGTGGCAGGGCCTGAAAGCCCTGCAGCAAGCCAGTGATGCCTACACCGAAGCTGCCGACCTGCACCTGGGCACCCCGGAGGCCATCGAAACCGCCAACCGCACCCAGCACGAATTGAGAGCAAAGTTTGATCCGTTCTTCCAGCAACTGCACACCGGCCTGAAGCAGCTGGACAAAGTGGTACGCCAGCACGAAAAGGCCAGAGCCGAAGAGGCCAGACAGGCCGGCAAACGCACCCCCACCGACCGCAACGCCCGCCGCCTGAAAGAGGCGCTGGAGGAACTGCACAAGGAAGTTCGCAGTGCGGAGGCCTATTACCAGCATATTCACTGGCTTCAGGAACGCTTCCCGAATGCTGAGTACGAGGATGTAACGGGCCTTTGCAAGCTGGCGACACCGGAGGAAGTGAAAGAGCAGGATTACTCCCTGAATCCGGGTCGTTATGTGGGGGTTGTTATTGAAGAGGATGGGAAGACCGAGGAGGAGTTTCTGAGTGAGATAACTGCAATGAATGAAGCTCTTTCTGAACTACAGCATTCTGCGAATGACTTGTCCAAAATCATCCTGGCAAACATGACAGCGATGACGGAGGGGACATGAGCGCACCAATTAAATGGCCCATTGTTCGCCTTGAAACTCTCGCGGAGTCGAAGAAGAATGCGATTGTTGGCGGACCGTTTGGCTCGAATCTGGTTTCTGCGGACTATGTTGAGGAAGGAGTTCCGGTTGTCCGAGGTGTAAATTTGCCAAAGGACGCCAGTTTTAGTGGTGACAGGTTGGTTTTCGTCAGTGAGAGTAAGGCTGACTCCTTAAAGCAAAATCTGGCCAAGCCGGGTGATCTGATTTTTACTCAGCGAGGGACGCTAGGGCAGGTAGGTATCGCGCCGCGTGGCACTCCTTACGACCGGTTCCTGATTTCACAAAGCCAGATGAAAATGTCTGTTGATCAGGAAAAGTGCGATCCGCGATATCTGTATTATTTCTTTCGGGTGCCAAGTACTGTCGATTACATACACAATCATGCTTTGCAGTCCGGTGTGCCCCATATCAATCTAGGTATATTGAGACGGTTTGAGGTGGTGTGTCCGCCCGTCGATATTCAGCGGAAAATTGCTGGCGTTTTGACCGCCTATGACGACCTAATCGAAAACAACAAACGCCGCATCACCCTGCTGGAAAACATGGCCGAGGAAATCTACCGCGAGTGGTTTGTGCGGTTCCGGTTTCCGGGGTGGCAGGAGGCCGAGTTTGAGAAGGGGTATCCAGCGAGTTGGCGTGCTGTAAAGTTTGATGGGTTCTGCAAATTAAAGCGGGGCTATGATCTACCAGACTCGAAGGTTATGGATGGCCCCTATCCAGTCCTCGCGTCTACGTCGGTTAAGACTTTCCATAGTGAGTACAAAGTCAAAGCGCCGGTAATTACAACTGGTCGATCCGGCTCGCTGGGAACGGTTCTTTTCAAACGCGAAAATTGCTGGCCATTGAATACAACTCTGTATGTGCAGAACTTCAAAGGCAATAGTCCCTTTTTCGTGTATTTCACTCTGAAGAATATGCCATTGGAGGCGTTTAACTCTGGGGCGGGTGTTCCCTCACTAAATAGAAATCACTTGGCAGGACTCCGCATCGTTGTGCCAGACGAAGCTGCTCAAAAAGCGTTTAATGATGTCGTTGGACCAATATTTCGTCAGGTCGACACACTGCAGGAGCAGTTCGAGTATTTGCTGAAAACCAAAGCTCAACTCCTACCCCGCCTGATCTCCGGCAAACTCTCCGTGGAAAACCTGGATATCCAGTTTCCGCCTTCCATGCAGAGTGATGAGTCAGACAACGCCGACGAAGCCGCCGCTTGAACCCTCAACGCTAATCAGACAATCTGTCACCAGATATCAATAAGTGGTGACAGTTTGTCTGATTCCGGCTCTTCCCGATTCTCCCGGGCACAACTCCAAACCCTGTTCCGCCAGCACGGCGGCCAGCTTCGCCTGAGCGAAGCGCTGGCCAGGGGCTATAGCCGGTATCAATTCTATCAGCTTCGGGATGACGGGCTGATTGAGTCGGTTAGCCGTGGTCTTTACCGGCTGGCGGATCTGCCGCCCATCGAAAACCCGGATCTGGTGGCCGCTGCTACTCGGTTCCCTAGTGCGGTGCTTTGCCTGATTTCCGCGCTGGACTGGCACGGCATAACCACACAGATTCCCCACCAGGTGCACCTGGCGGTGGAGCGGGATGCCCGCCTGCCGGTACTGGACTATCCGCCGGTGGCAGGATACCGGTTCTCCGGGCGGGCCTTTAGCGAAGGCATTGAACAGGTGGATGTGGATGGAATCACCCTGAATGTCTACAGCCCGGAGAAAACCCTGGCGGACTGCTTCAAATTCCGCAACCGCATTGGCATGGATGTGGTGCTGGAGGCACTGGAGCTTTATTGCACCCGTAAAACTTTCCTGCCGGGTAAACTGATTGAGCATGCTTTGGACTGCAGAATGAGTAACGTAATGATGCCCTACTTGGAATCTCACGTGAGGACTTAGGCGTACAGTAAAGAGACCACGAAATGGATGGGAGTACGACAGGACCGCTGTGTGTAGGATAAAGCTCACAAACTCGGTGGTCGATCTCTCACAATGTTTTGTGCTCGATTGTCTACACTGATTAGAGCTATGGGTGTGAAGGAGCTCCTTTAGCAGGCGCCATTTTGTATAGATGACGTCTAAAATCGTTTTAACGTTCTGATTTATTTGATTAAAATTTCAGGTAAATTCCCTGCCGCCCTGAATGGCTGGGTGTGGTAGTATTCGAGCGCGCAGATTCAGCACTGAGCAACTACAGCTCAGCTTAAGAATTGGGAGGAGTCGATGAGTAAGCAAAAAAACTATACCCAAAATTCGCAACTTGAGCTTCCTGTTTTTGCTGATGTTTCATTGTCAGGGTTTAGAAAGCCCAAGAGTGATAAAGGCACGTTTGTCAGATTCTTCACAGATGAAGATAAAAGGCGTATAAAGTGTATGAATTCCAGTTCAGAAAAATACACTTGGTAGGTCTATGTCGGTAAATGCAGTTAAAAAGAACAATTCGAAGGCTCAGGAAAATACGGCTAGTGCGAACGATGATTTAGGTTCCCAGTTTCTCGAAAGAATTGAAAAATTTAAATCAAAAGAGCTTGTCGTCGGTCTTGCATTTCCCCTCGGTACTTCCACAGTTGAAATAAAATCCGCAGTTCATTCGTATTTTTCCGGGCTAGGGTATTCAGTAGTTACATACAAGATGAGCCACTTGGTCCACGAGACAATCAGTGACCTGGTTCCAGAAAGTGTGAAATCCGAATTCTTAGCTAGTGTTGGTGCGAAACCAGGTTCGCCTATTTACGAAAAAGATAATGAATATCAAAGAATTAAGAATCTTCAAGCTGCTGGAAATTTTTTAAGAGGAAAGTTCGAGCAGGGAGTTATTGCACAACTCGTCATTAGAAAAATCGCGCTAGATAGAATGTCTAAGGCCGAGCCCTCGTTCAATGAATTGAAAAAGGAAAAAAAGCTTCCAGAGGATTTAGATCTCTCAACTTATAGTACGTCCAAAGATTATGTACCTGAAAAAACTGTGTATATTATCGATTCTCTGAAGAACCCTGCAGAAGTTGACGTGCTTAAGGCAGTTTATGGAGAGTTGTTTTATTTTATTGGTGCTATTCAGAGTCGCGAAGAGCGGGTTGATAACCTTGCGTCAAGGATTAGAGTTCCCTTAGAAAAACGTGAAGACAGTACTAATCATGCTGTCGAATTAGAACGAGATGATCGAAAGCAAAGTGAAGACCACGAACAACAACTCGATAAAACTTTGAACCTTTGTGACTACTATATCTCAGTATCTAATGCTTCGAAGGCAGATGTAGATGGTCAAGTTCAAAGATTCTTTAATCTGGTTCATGGTAACGGCGTTCATACGCCATCCACCGATGAATATGGAATGTACGTTGCGTACACAGCGGGCTTGGGGTCTGCTTGTTTGTCTAGACAAGTTGGTGCAAGTATTTCAGATAAGGACGGGAATATAATATCGACTGGATGCAATGACGTTCCAAAGTTCCGGGGTGGTCTATATATTGCCAGCTCTAGTGTTGATCATCGTTGTTATACGGATGGTGGATTCTGTAGAAATGACAACGAGAAGAATAAGATTAGAGAAGATGTGGAGCAAATACTCAAGGACGCTGGAATAAAAGAGTCGCGAGATATTTCTAAAAGAATTTTCAAGGATGCAAGGATCAAAGATTTAATCGAGTTCTCTCGAGCTGTTCATGCTGAGATGGAAGCAATAGTAAGTTTAGGGCGCAGAGGAGGGGGCTCGACGGAAGGTGCTACGCTGTATACAACTACTTTCCCCTGCCATAACTGCGCAAGGCATATTGTGGCTGCTGGAATCGCACGAGTTGTATTTATCGAACCATATGATAAAAGCTTGGCATTAGATCTACATAGAGATTCGATTTCTCGTGATGATAGCTCAGAGAAAGTGCCTTTTTTACACTTCACAGGTGTTTCCCCGCTTCGCTATGCCGATGTATTTAGGGCAACCGGAGCTAGAAAAGATAGTTCGGGCAATTATACTGGATTTTCGAAGCACGAATCTGAAAAGAACTATGCATACCTCGAGGCGTATAGAGATCTTGAGATGAGAATCAATAAGCATTTGAATGAGAATGGACTTGAGTTAAAGGAAAGTTAAACTGGCTTGCGAGTAGTTCTCATCGCTTATAATGTTGGTCTTTCAACATCATCATGTTTGTGGAAAGCAAGCAGCGACAGTGGCAGGCTTTCCGTAAACGCCTTGGCCAGGATCATGGGCCGGAGGCCTTTTCAGACGTTGTAGAGGCGGTGGTTGAGTTTCTCAGTCCTTTGATGGCGCCCACCCAGTCCATGGAGTCGGCAGGCCGATGGCTAGTTTTATTTCGGAAGACAATATCGAGCAGGCGCTGTTGCAGCGCCTTCAGCACATTCACGGTTTCAATGTGTTGGATTGCTATACCGCAAAGCCGGAAGAACTGAACGATGGCTCTCACCGTGCCGACAAGCGGGATGTGATTTTCCCGGTCGAGTTAAAAACCGCCTGCCTCGAATTGAATCCCGACATCCCTGAAAGCAAGATCGACGAAGCCATTGAGCGGGTGATGAGCCGGCGTGCGGCCATGTCGCCGATTGCCTCCAACCGGGAACTGTATGACCTGATCCGGGGTGGCGTGCCGGTTCAGTTTGATAATGAGCGCGGCATCAAACAGCACGAGAAAGTCCGGCTGGTTCATTTTGACGATCCGAAACAGAACCGCTGGCTGGCGGTCTCCCAG
>NZQO01000133.1 GCA_002693605.1 Flavobacteriaceae bacterium | reverse complement strand
TTCGTACGTGCCGGCCATATCGGGAAACTCGGCCTTGTCATTAAAATAGAGCTGCGCAAAGTCAACGGCGGCCGCTTTCAAGTCTGAATGAGGACGATTCCCGGTTTCCTCATTTCCCATTAGGGAGGTGGAGACAAATTCCGCTATTGCCGCATTTATCGAGTCGGCCACCTCGGTTTCGCCGCCCACTACTATATAGTTAACCGTAATGCTAGGGCAGGTTCGTTGCTGGCAGGATGGCAATTGCTCCTCGGTAAAGCTCGCTGCCGTAAGCGTAAGTCCTGGGGCATCGCTACAGGCGGAAAAAAGCATCGATAGCCCGAATAAAAGGATGTATTTGTTATTCATTCGTTAAAATAGAATCACATTTATCTTTCTGAAAACAAACCGCTACATTTGCTATTCAAAAATAAGAAGAATACAATGGGCAAGTCTTAAATTTATAGTAAAATGACCAATAGATTCAAGTAAGTAAATTGAGCCTTCGGGCGATGCCCAAATCCATAAAAAAGAAAATAGATAGAACGTATGAAATTCAATACCAAAGCAATACACGGCGGCCAACACGATGTCGATCCCGCATACGGCAGCGTGATGCCCCCTATTTACCAAACCAGTACCTACGCCCAGAGCACGCCGGGCGGCCACAAGGGGTTTGAATATTCCCGTAGTGGAAACCCAACGAGAAGCGCTCTGGAACGTGCCTTCGCTAGTCTGGAAAACGGTGAGTACGGCCTCGCCTTTGGTAGCGGTCTGGCCGCTATCGATGCCGTAATAAAAATGTTAAAGCCCGGCGATGAGGTGATCTCCACGAACGATCTGTACGGCGGTACCTACAGGCTGTTTACCAAGGTTTTCGAGCAATTTGGCATTAAGTTTCATTTTATCGGGATGGAAAAGGCCGAAAAGATAGAGGAGTACGTTACCGAAAATACCAAGCTAATTTGGGTAGAAACTCCCACCAACCCGATGATGAACGTAATTGACATCAAAAAGGCTGCCCATGTTGCCAAGAAACACAACGTACTGCTGGCGGTAGATAACACTTTTGCCACACCCTACCTGCAGCAGCCCCTCGATATGGGTGCCGATATCGTAATGCATAGCGCCACGAAGTACCTGGGCGGTCACAGCGACGTCGTAATGGGCGCCCTGGTGGTAAAGGACAAGGAATTGGCCGAGCGCCTCTACTTCATACAGAACGCAAGCGGTGGTGTATGTGGCCCACAGGACAGTTTCTTGGTGCTGCGGGGCCTAAAGACCTTGCACATTCGCATGCAGCGGCATTGCGAAAACGGAAGGAAGGTAGCCACGTACTTGAGCAACCACCCAAAAATAGAGAAAGTGTATTGGCCCGGGCTGGAAGACCACCCAAACCACGCCATTGCAAAGGCACAGATGAATGATTTCGGCGGAATGATTTCCTTTACCACTAAGGGAAATAACTTCGAGGAAGCCATAAAGATTGTGGAACGCTTGAAAATCTTCACCTTGGCCGAAAGCCTGGGAGGTGTAGAAAGCTTGGCAGGACATCCTGCGAGCATGACCCATGCGAGCATTCCGAGGTTAGAGCGCGAGAAAACCGGGGTGGTAGATTCGCTTATCCGCCTTAGCGTGGGTATAGAGGATGCCGATGACCTCATTGCCGACCTAGAGCAAGCCATCGGGTAATTCTGCTAAGGAAAATAATAAAAAAAGGCGCCGTATAGGCGCCTTTTATCTTACGTATTAAAAGCTCAATCTAGGTAATAGATATAGCCAATATTTAACCAATAAATCCAATCGTTCGATTTGTTCTCGGGTACGGGAAGCACTCCGTTATTGTCAAAGGACGGGTTAAGGCCGTCCACCCAATCGCTGAAGTAATATCCCCAGCGGCTGTCCAGCATCAAATCGCTCAGGGGGGTTAGCTTGTAGCGCACGCCAACGCTGCCCACGATAGCCCACGTACTGTCGCCTTCCTGCTGAAATGAGTTTATGTATTTTATGGGGGTTGAAATAGGCGTGTTTATGGCACCAAGTTCAGAGGTAACTTCCGGATTGAAGCTTACCCAGTGGGCACCAAGGCTTATGAAGGGGGCCAGTTTAAATCCACCGGAGGAAAAATCGCGAATGCTAAGGGGGAAAAATTCCAATTGCGAACCGATTTCAAATACTGTGGTAGAACCTTCCATAGCGCGCAATTGGTCTGAAAACACAGAGGTTTCATCTGGTTCTACCAATTCGCCGAAGTGTTCGAAATTTGTCTTGTGGTAATCTATTTCGTTCCGAAGCTTAAAGTGGTCGTTAAAATAGGTGTCGCGGGTATAGCAGTTACAATCGGCGCTGTAGGCGAAGTTGATGTAGTGCACCAACCCGATTCCAAAACCTACGTTTCCCTTGTTTGTATCGAAGTCGTTCCGAAGGCCAAAATCTGAGTAAAAAGCCACGGGTCCCGTAATCAAGCCTACTTCGTGTGAAAATCCATATTGACTGAAAACTCCCTGTTTTGCAACGGCCAAGAAGAGAAGAACCACGAGCAGAATTCTGGCATTCATTGTTGCATAGGTTTAGATTGAGACGTAACAAATATATAAAAACATATCTAACAGGGAAATATAATGTGCAAATTTAGCGGATTAGTAAAAATTTAGCGTTCTGTTTTTTGCATATCCCGTATATTTGTGTCGTTCAAATTAGACCTATTTCAATCAAATATTTAATACATGACAGAAAACATAAAAGAGTTCATTTCGAAGGTAGAGAAGATGAATCCGAACGAGCCTGAGTTTATGCAGGCCGTAACCGAAGTTGCAGAAACCGTTATTCCGTTCATTGAAAAAAACGAAAAGTACCAGAATAAAAAATTACTGGAGCGTATGGTAGAGCCAGAGCGCACCATCCTCTTCCGCGTACCGTGGGTAGACGACAAGGGCGAGACCCAGGTTAACCGTGGGTACCGCGTAGAGTTTAACTCGGCCATTGGGCCGTATAAGGGCGGCTTGCGCTTTCACCCAAGCGTAAACCTGAGTATCTTAAAGTTCCTGGGCTTCGAGCAAGTCTTCAAGAACAGCCTAACCACCTTGCCGATGGGCGGTGGAAAGGGAGGTTCAGACTTCGACCCAAAAGGAAAGAGCGACAACGAAGTTATGCGCTTCTGCCAGAGCTTCATGACCGAATTGGCACGGCATATTGGCCCCGATACCGATGTTCCTGCGGGCGATATTGGCGTTGGCGGCCGTGAAATTGGCTATATGTTTGGCCAGTACAAGCGCCTGCGCAACGAATTTACGGGTGTCTTGACCGGTAAAGGACTTAGCTACGGTGGATCGCTAATACGGCCCGAGGCTACTGGATACGGGAATGTATATTTCGCGAAGAATATGTTGGAAACCCGTGGCGAAACTTTTAAGGGCAAGACCGTGGCTATTTCTGGTTCTGGGAACGTAGCACAATTTGCCGCGGAAAAAGCAACTGAAATGGGCGGCAAGGTTGTTACCCTATCCGATTCATCTGGCTATATCTACGACGAAGAAGGAATTGATGCCGATAAACTCGCCCACGTAATGTACCTCAAGAATGATAAGCGTGGCCGTATAAAGGAATATTTAGACAAATACCCTTCTGCCAAGTATGTTGAAGGAGACCGTCCGTGGGGCGTTTCATGCGATATCGCATTGCCGTGCGCTACCCAAAATGAGCTTAATGGCGAAGAGGCGAAGACGTTGGTAGACAACGGTTGTATCTGCGTAGGGGAAGGCGCCAATATGCCCTGTACCCCAGAGGCCATTGAAGTATTCCAAAAGGCGAAAATACTTTTCTCACCAGGAAAGGCGTCGAACGCCGGAGGAGTAGCCACCTCAGGCTTGGAAATGTCACAGAACTCCTTGCGTCTTAGCTGGTCTGCCAAGGAGGTAGATGAAAAACTCCATGCAATCATGAATGATATTCACGCCGCGTGCGTAGAATACGGAAAGGACGGCGATGGGTACGTAGATTATGTTAAGGGTGCCAACGTTGCCGGTTTCGTTAAGGTGGCCGATGCGATGCTAGCACAAGGGGTGGTATAACCATTCTCAGCACTTATAAATTTTAGAAAAAGGTTGCCAATAGCGCAACCTTTTTTTATCATTATTCGCCAGCAATAAATTTAAGCCGATTGTTGTTATAGTTAAAACAGTTATTATGAAGCAATTTCTCTTCATTGCTCTTTTCCTTACGGGCGCATTGGGGCTTGCCCAAGATTTTGAAGACCGTTGGGTCGACCATTTCTCGTATGTTTCAGTAAAAAGTATTTCGCAAGGCGATGGGAAGATCTTCGTGGGTGCCGAAAACTCGGTATTTGTCTTCGATCTAGCTACCCAGGAATTTGAAACGGTTTCTACGGTTCAAGGTCTCTCGGGAGAGATTATCAGTACCGTCCATTACAGCGAGGCATTTAACCAATTGTACATTGGTTATGAGAATGGATTGATAGAAGTGTACATGCCCAATCAAGATGATATTCTTTCGGTGGTGGATATTTTGGACAAACCTACCATACCCCCCAACGAGAAAAGGGTTAATCACTTTCATGAATACCAGGGCAATTTGTATATTGCAGCCCAATTTGGTATTTCCGTTTTTAATATGGAGCGGCTCGAGTTTGGCGACACCTATTTTATAGGCGACCTCGGGTCGCGCATAAATATCACCCAAACCACGGTTTTCAACAATGTTATCTACGCATCTTCCTCCAGTGGGGGATTGCGCAGCGCACCGGTAGATAGTGACGATCTCATTGATTACCAAACCTGGACCACGCGCTTCGGTGGAAATTTTCAGGGAGTGCAAACTCTCGGCGACGAGCTATATACCCTGCGAAGCGACGATCGGGTCCTGCTCGTGACCATCGGGGGCCTAACCAGTGTGGGCACCTATAACGAGCGGGTGGTAGGTTTCCAAGCTGTGGGCTCGTTACTCACCGTTACTACGCAGACGAGCATTCAAACGTATTCCGAAGGGTTCAACCTCGAAGCACGGGTCACAACACTATCTGATTTCGATTTTGTGCTACAATCGGGCCTAGCTTTTCAAAACTCGCTGTACCTGGGCACCACTGAAAATGGTCTGCTCGCGGTACCCTTTGGCACCAATGCGGCCACGCAAATTTTGCCCGACGGCCCCATATTGAATACGCCGTTTTCCTTAGATGCTAGCCCGGGACAGGTTTGGGTGAATTTTGGCGAGGTAGATGTAGATTTTGACCCTAGCCCCGAGAGCCGGCGGGGAGTGAGCCAATTAAAGGAAGGGTCCTGGACCAATATTCCGTATGAAGAGCTGTTTGGCGCGACGGATTTGGTGCAGACCAGTATTAACCCAGAGAACCCACAGGAAGTTTTTATGACCTCATTTGGAAAGGGACTACTAAAAATTATCGAACAGGAACCTTCCATTCTATATGATGCCTCCAATAGTCCGTTGGAAGAGGCTATCGTGCCCAGTGGCGCTAATGCCGGGATTCGTCTGTTCGGGATGGATTGGGATAGGCAGAACAATTTGTGGTTTACACAGTCGAAATTAGAGGACGGTCTCATAAAGTTGGCTCCCAGTGGGCAATTTCAAAAGATCGATGTTTCCTCTATCGTAGACGACCCGCAGCGGGAACTGGCCCTTACCAAGCTCGAAATTAGTCGGGAGGGATACGTTTTCTTCGGAAGTTATCGCAACGGTGTTATTGGATATAATCCGGCCAACGGGCAATTCAACAAGATCGAGGAAAAAATTGGTAACGGGAACTTGCCCACTACCAATGTACGTGCCCTAGCCTTCGATAATCAAAACAGGCTGTGGATTGGTACCTTGCGAGGCCTTCGTGTGCTGTTCAACGTTTCGGGCTTCTTCGAGGAGGGTGCCAATATCGATGCACAGGAAATTATCTTTCTAGAAGATGGCGTCCCCCAGGAATTGCTCTTCGAGCAATCTATTACCGATATCGAGGTAGATGGGTCCAATAACAAATGGATTGCCACGGCAACTTCGGGCGTGTTCTATGTCTCGCCCAATGGGCAGGAAACCATCCTGCGCTTCAATAAGCAAAATAGTCCGTTGCCCTCCAATAATATTCGAGATATTGCGATTGACGATTTCTCCGGAATGGTTTATTTCGCTACTGAAAACGGCTTGGTGGCTTACAATGGGAATGCCACGGCCCCGCGTGAAAACCTCGACAATGTGTACGCGTACCCGAACCCGGTGCGGCCAGGTTTTCTGGGAAATGTGACTATCGATGGACTTACCGCAAACGCCAACGTGAAGATTACCGATATTGAGGGCAATCTGGTCTTCGAGGAAACTTCCGAAGGGGGAAGCGTCCTATGGGATACCACCGCCTTCGGAAATTACAAGGTGGCATCGGGCGTCTACCTCGTTCTCATAACCACCGATGACGCACTGGAAACAAAGGTTTCAAAAATTATGGTAGTGCGCTAATGTTGGTCACTACGAAGGCAATCGTACTCGCTGCGATAAAATATGGGGAAGCAGATTTAATTGTAAGCTGTTTCACACAGCGCGACGGACCTAAAAGTTATTTACTGCGTAACATCCTAAAATCGAAAAAGGGGAAAGTGCGGGCATCCTACTTCCAGCCCCTTACCCAGTTAGAATTGGTGGCCAACCACAAGAACAAGGGCACCCTAGAGAGTATTCGAGAAGCGAAAGTCACTTTTCCTTACCAGACGCTTCATACAGACATCGTTAAAAGTTCGTTGGTAATGTTCCATTCTGAAGTTTTAAAGGCCACTCTTCGGGAAGAGGAGCCTAACGAGCAACTATTTTCTTTTCTGGAACGCTCGTTTAAATGGCTCGATGGAAATACCCACGTTGGGAACTTCCATATTCATTTCTTGTTAAAGTTAAGCAATTACCTGGGCTTCCACCCCGACACCTCAGATATTGAGGGCCAATACTTTAATCTGCAAGAAGGCGTTTTTCAGCAGCGCGCCTATGGTCTATATTGCGAAGAAGGGCCGGAAATAGTGGCGTTAAAGAGTTTCTTCGGCATAGAATTTGATGCAAGTAGCCAAATAAAATTGACCAAAAACAGCCGGACGTTACTCTTGAATCTACTGCTTCGTTACTATCAGTTACACGCTTACGATTTTAAAAACCCAAGGTCTTTGTTGGTCCTTAACCAACTGTTTACTTAATATGAAAAAATTAGTACTCCTTCTTTCCCTTATTTCAGCTGCATCCCTTTTTTCTCAAACCGTACAAGTGCTCGATATGGACACACGCCAACCTATTCCTGGTGTGGCAATCTATAACGATGATAAGACCAAGACCGGGGTCACCGATTTTGACGGGATGGCCGATATCTCTAATTTCGGAGCGGAAGAAATACTGATTTTTCAGCATATATCACATGTTAAAAGAAGCCTCGCGAAAAGCAAAATTATCGCGAACGGCAATACGGTGCTATTGGAGACCGATGCCAGTGCCCTGGATGAAATTGTCGTTTCGGTATCTAAATTTGGCCAGAGCAAGCGCGAAATTCCGCAGCAAATCGTAACCGTAGGGAGCGAACAAGTACTTTTTAGCAACCCCCAAACGGCAGCAGATCTGCTAGAGTCCAGCGGACAGGTATACGTTCAGAAAAGCCAATTGGGGGGCGGTAGCCCGTTAATTCGGGGTTTTTCTACCAATAGATTGCTCATTACCGTCGACGGCGTTCGGTTCAATACGGCCATTTTCCGGGGTGGGAATGTTCAAAATGTTATTTCCATCGATCCGTTCGCCATTGAACGCACGGAAGTGATCTTGGGACCGGGCTCGGTAGTGTATGGAAGCGACGCCATTGGTGGGGTTATGAACTTTTACACGAAGCAACCCAAGTTTTCCTTTGAAGAAGGGATGTCGTTTTCGGGAAATGCCATTGCGCGGTATGCAACCGCTAACCACGAAAAGACCGGGCACGTAGATTTTAACATCGGAAATAAAGAATGGGCGTTTCTTACCAGTATTTCCTACAGCGATTTTGACGATCTTAGAATGGGAGAACACGGGCCCGACGATTACTTGCGGCCTGTGTACGCCGCCAGGGTTGACGGCCAAGACGTGATTGTCCAGAACGATGACCCATTGGTACAGGTTCCAACGGGCTACCATCAATGGAACTTTATGCAGAAAGTGCGGTTTATGCCCAGCAGTTCGTGGGATTTCAATTTCGGATTCTTCTACACTACCACAAGCGATTATCCACGATACGACCGACTTTACCAAGAGCGTGATGGTCAGCTTAGGTCAGCCGAATGGTATTACGGGCCACAGGAATGGCTATCGGGCAACTTACAGATTACCAACAAGGGAACAAATGTGTATGACGAAAGTACCTTAACCTTGTCGTATCAACAATTTGAGGAGAGTAGAAACGACCGGGACTTTGGGGATGTAACCCTTTTTGAAACGAGCGAGCAAGTAGATGCTTTCAGCGCGGGTTGGGATTTTACCAAGAATTTCGAGGCTGTAACTCTTTTCTACGGAGTAGAATACGTCTTCAATGAGGTGGATAGCCGTGGCGAGGAAACCAATATCATCACCGGTGTTTCGCAACCCAATGCATCGCGTTACCCAGATGGGGCCACGTGGCAGAGTTTGGCCGCCTATAGCAGTTTGCAGTGGAAAATAGCCGACGACCTCTCGTTCCAGGGCGGTCTGCGGTACAACCATATTTTGGTAGATGCCAGTTTTATTGGGCCCTTCTATGATTTTCCGTTTTCCGAGGCCAATATCGACACAGGCGCCCTTACCGGTAGTGCCGGACTATCGTGGAAAGCTAGCGATATTCTAGGCCTTCGCGCAAATTTCGGAACGGCCTTTAGAGCTCCCAACATTGACGATATAGGAAAGATTTTTGACAGTGAGCCGGGGAGTGTGGTCGTGCCAAATCCCAATTTAAACCCAGAATATGCTTACAACGGTGAGCTTGGTGCCACCTTGAATTTCGACAATGTGGTAAAAATTGATATGGCAACATATATGACTCTTTTAGAGGATGCCCTCGTGCGCAGGGATTTTTCGCTTAACGGTGTTACCGAGATAGAATACCAAGGCGAGCTTAGCCGTGTGCAGGCCATTCAAAATGCCGCAATGGCCGAGGTGTATGGTTTCGAAGTAGGCGTAGAGGTCAACTTTTCGGAACAAATCCAGTTAACCTCGCAATACAATATTACCGATGGGTTCGAAGAGGACGAACAAGGTAACAGAAACCCCATTCGGCACGCGGCACCCCAGTTCGGGAATACTCATTTTATAGTGAAGGGAGAACGGTGGAAAGTCGATGCCTTTTCGGAATACAACGGGCAGTTCGATTTTGAGGATTTGGCGCCCAGCCAGGCCAACAATGCCTACCTTTATGCGACCGATGCAAACGGCAATCCGTTTTCGCCTAGCTGGTATACCCTTAATTTAGGGGCCCAGTACGAGCTTACTGAAGCGCTACGTCTTACTGCAGTATTGGAAAATATTACCGACCAACGCTATCGCCCATACAGTAGTGGTATAACTGCTGCGGGCCGAAACCTAATAGTGTCTGCCAGCTATTCTTTTTAGTAGTTAGGCATTCTTACACGGAACTTACTTGATCCTCAGTAAGAAGTGGCTCGTTTCGAAGGCGAAGAAAAATCTGGGCCACGGTAAGGGTGTCCTTCTCACAGTATTCGATAATTCGGTCAATGTCGCCCTCATCGTAATACACCTTACATACATCACTCCCGTCAATGTCATCTTTCGGCGAGGGAATGCCCAGTACATAAGCCATCAACTTTAGGGAGGTGAACGTTTTGTAGTCACCAAACTTCCAAAGCTCGAGTGTGTCCAAGTGGGGAACTTCCCACGGTTTTTTCCCGAAGAGATTCAACTTTTGCGGAAGGTCTATCCCGTGGATGATCATGCGCCGCGAGATATAGGGAAAATCGAATTCCTTGCCATTATGGGCACATAGCAAGTGGGGCGCCTGGTTGAAATGATTGTCCAATAGCTGCTTGAAATCGCGGAGAATTTTTGCTTCGGCGCCGTGGTAGCTGGTTACCCTAAAGTTGCGGATATCTCCCTTTACCGTGAAAAACCCGACCGAAATACAGACAATTTTACCAAATTCGGCCCAAATTCCTGCGCGATCGTAAAATTCGGCCGCAGTGTAGTCGTCTTTCCGCTGGTACTGGCTTTTCTGTTCCCAAAGTAGCTTACCAGGGGCGTCCAATTCATCAAAATTTTGAAATTGGGGTACCGTTTCTATATCCAGAAAAAGGATATGTTCTAAATTAATTCGTGATACCATAGTGAATTAGGTATTGTTAGGGGGAGCATTGCGAAGCTACAAAAAAATTAGATTTCTTGCGAGAGCATTTGGTAGGCAGCATCGATGTAGTAATAGAAATCGTTGGTAAACGGCCTTTCTCCCTTTTTTCCGCGGTTATGGCCTAATCTTACAATAATTAGGTCGTCCTCGGGGATTGTAATAACGTATTGACCCAAAATACCGCGCATAACGAAAATTTCCTTCTCCCGATAATTACTCAGCCAAAAGCCGTACCCATATTCTGGACTTTCCTCAAAACGGGGGGTTATACTTTTCGCTACAAACGAAGAATCGAGCAGCTGTTGGCCATTCCATTTTCCGAAGTTTTTGTACAGTTTCCCAAAGCGCGCGAAGTCGCGGGCATTACTGCCAATACAACAATAGGCCTTAACCAGCTCATGGATAGGATCGTCGACCTGCCATAGGGCCGATTCGTGAGCGCCCATAGGTTTCCAAAACTTTTCGGAGAGATAGGTTGCCAGGTCCATGCTCGAAGGTTCGATTGCCTTTTGAATTACCATGGCGAGTAGCTGGGTATTACCGCTTAGGTACTCGAATTTTTTCCCAGGCGTGCCAACTATCTCAAGCGAAAGAATTGTTTCGGCCAAGTTATCATCATAATACGCCCTTGCGGTCATTCCGAACGGATTTTGGTACGATTCATCCCAATTTAATCCCGAGGCCATAGAAGAAAGATCGCCCACGGTGAGCCCGGTATTCTGGAACTGCGGATAGAAATCGGCCACGGGTTGGTCCAAACCGGTTATGTAGCCTTCCTGAATAGCCTTTCCCAGCATTGCGGAAACAATGCTTTTGGCCATCGAGAACGAATTTGTCTCAGAATCAGGTCCGTAACCCTCGGCATATTTCTCGTAGATAATACTATCATTTTTAATAAGTAGAAATGCGATAGTTCCTAACTCTTTATTCAGGCTATCCAAAGTGGAGGTAGGCGCTATGGTGTTGTATTTCCTATGTTGCGGCCAAGGCTGCGCTTGGGGGGACGCGTGGATTGTCTCCGTCTCGAAATATTCGAAATCGTCAATAAACGCGGTGGTGTGGCCCGTGAGATACACCACGCGGATGCCTTTCAAAATATAGCTATAGTCGAAAATATAAAGAGCTGCAACGCCCAGGAGGAGTATTCCGAGAAACCAACCTATTATTTTTTTCATCGTGTGACGTACATTTTTTCAGATTAAAATAATGCTTGCTGGGGTGCCTGACTCTCGTGCTGCAGCAACCATTTTTTGCGAGGCAAGCCACCGGCGTACCCGGTAAGGGAGCCGTCGCTTCCAATAACGCGGTGGCAAGGAATAATAATGGATATAGGGTTTTTACCATTGGCGGAGGCCGCCGCCCGAATTACCCGCGGATTACCCAATTGATTGGCCACGTGCTGATAGGAAACGGTACGTCCGTAGGGGATTGTGCCCAATTGTTGCCAAACCCGTTTCTGAAATTCGCTTCCTTCAGGGTGGAGTGTCAATTCAAAATTTGTGCGCGCTCCTTCAAAATATTCTCTGAGTTGGGTTAGGGCCGGTTGCAACACCTGGGGTGTTCTTTTTGAGAAACCATCCGTAGTAGGCTCATTGAAAAATACCGAGGCCAGG
>NZQO01000132.1 GCA_002693605.1 Flavobacteriaceae bacterium | reverse complement strand
CGATTTTAAGGATCAGTTCCAGTGGTTTTTGGGAGGGGCATTATTTTTGCTTGTGTTAGATGTATTCCTGTTGGAACGTAAGACCGCATGGGTCAAAAAACTGAATTTGTTTAATGAGCGGAAAGAGGATTAGAATGAGAACAATGAGACAGAACGTGCTATTTTTTGGATGCTTGCTTGGTGCCTTGTTTCTTGCACCAGGTATCATAGCACAGCAAAATTTTGAGGCGCAGGAAGAAATAAAGCAGGCGAAATTACTTCTAAATGAAGCGGAAAATTCCATGGCAGAAGACAATTTTGCAATGGCCGAGGCCGACTATCGCAAGGCCATTGCGCTTCAACCGGAAAGTGAAACGGGAAAGTATAACCTGGGTACAGCCTATTATGGGAAGGCAAAGAATGCCGAGGCCATGCAACGTTTCAAACAGGCAGCGAGCGTAACGCAGAGCAAACCTGAAAAGCACAAGGCTTTCCATAACCTGGGCAATACGTTCATGAACGAAAAAAATTACCAAGGGGCGGTAGAGGCCTATAAAAACGCCCTTCGGAACAATCCTACCGATGATGAGACGCGTTATAACCTGGCATTGGCCAAAGACCTTCTAGAAAAGAACCCGCCCAAGAGTGATGGTGGTGGCGATGATGACAAGAAGGATGAAAATAAGGAAAAGGAGGACGAGAAAAATAACGAGAACAAGAACGATCAAGCCGATGACAAGGAAGGCGATCAAGGTGATGAGAAGGAAGAGAAGGACCAAGGCGACAAAAAGGACGAAAATAAGGAAGGCGAGAATAAAAAGGACGAAGGAAAGCCCGATAAGCCTAAAGAGCGGGAGGGCGATCAAAAACAGCCACAACAACCGCAACCAGGTCAGCTGTCTCCCCAGCAAGTAAAAAGTTTGCTGGAAGCCATGAATAACGAAGAGAAGAAAGTGCAAGATAAAATTAACGCTAAAAAGCAAAAGGGAGCAAAGGTAATCTCTGAAAAGGACTGGTAATGCTATGAAATTTCAGAAAGTCATTTTATTGTTAGTACTCGTTGGGGCCATTAACACGCTACAGGCACAGGTGCGTTTTGAGGCCAAGGTTAGCAAGAGCACCCTCGGAATCAACGAACGTTTACGCGTAGATTTTGAAATGAACCAAGATGGCGATAATTTCAATCCGCCGAATTTCAATGGGTTCCGGGTTCTGGGTGGTCCCAATCAGGCCATCAGCAATTCGTATATTAATGGTAAGCGCAGTTATTCCAAAACCTATTCCTATTTTCTCTCTCCGCAAGCCATAGGCACGTACACTATAGGCCAGGCCACGATTGATATTGACGGTGAAATATATAAAACCATACCCATTGAGGTTACAGTTACAAGTGCTGTTGAGGTACCCAAGGATGGCAACAATGCAGATTACGTGGCCAGTGAGAATGTACACTTGGTAGCCGAAATTTCCAATTTGAATCCGTATCTGAACGAAGCCATAACGGTTACCTATAAAATGTACGTCTCTCGAGATGTAAGTATTTCAGGGAACTGGAGGGAGCTAGACTCCCCGAAATATGCCGATTTCTGGAGCCAGACCATAAATCCGCAAGGAAATTTAAAAGTATACGACGGTAAGTACCAAGGCCAGGAATACCGATATGTCATTTTGAGAACTACGGTGCTCTATCCCCAAAAAACCGGTGAGTTGGATATCGAACCGTTGACGCTAGACGTTCCGATAGACGTGCCGGGCAATAAGCGCGATTTGTTTGGTCGTCGCTTAGTAACAAGGGTGAATCAGACCATTTCTGCGGGCAAGCGAACCATTAACGTAAAACCGCTACCTAATGAGGGAAAACCGGATACCTTTACAGGTGCCGTGGGCGATTTCAAGTTTAGCGTTCAGGCGAACAAGAACATTCTTAATGCCAATGAGTCGTTAGAGCTGAGTGTTCGCGTTTCGGGCCAGGGTAACTTAAAGTTGTTCGATCCGCCTTCGGTTAAATTGCCCAGCTCGTTAGAGGTGTATGAACCCGAACGCACGGAGAACGTTCGAACGACTGCCGATGGCATGAGCGGTTCCATAACCGATACGTATACGGTGGTGCCACAATTTAAGGGCATGTACCCCGTACGCCCCGTCTCATTTACCTTTTTCAACCCAAGTACGAAAACCTACCAGACCATTACTTCCGAAGAAATTGTCATCGAGGTAGAAAATGGTCCCGCAACAAACGCGGCAAGGGGGGGCGGACAGAATGAGGCAACATCCGATAAACGCGCCGTAACTCTTAGTAAGGATCAGTTTAAGTATATCAAGCTAACGCCCGACCTAGAGTCTATGGAAGACGAGCCGTTCTTCAAATCGCTGTTGTTTTGGCTGCTACTTGGAGTGCCCCTGTTGCTAATTCCGTTGTTCATTTTTATAGGGAAGAAACGCGATCAGCGCCTGGCCGATGTACAGGGCAGCCTGCTCAGGAAACGAAACCGGCTGGCGCGAAAATACCTTGGGGAGGCCAAGCGAAATATGAACGACCAAACGGCTTTCTATAATGCCTTGGAGAGGGCTTTCCACAATTACCTAAAGGCCAAGCTGAGCATTGAGACATCGGATTTCTCTAAGGAGCGGATTGAGTTATTGCTCTCCGAACGTGGCGTTAGCCCAGCCGTGGCAAAGCATTTCGTAGAACTCTTGGAGTCGTGCGAGCTGGCGCGCTACACGCCGGCGGCTACCGGGGCCATTAGACAGGATTACGACAAGGCCGTGACGGTTATTTCGGAAATCGACAAACAATTGATTCAGTAAAAACCAGATGACAATGAGACATTTTTTGCTTGGCTTGGTATTCCTGATTTCAGCAATTGGCATGGCCCAACAGCAGCCCTATTTTGAACGGGGCAAGCAGCACTATGCCGACCAAAGTTACCAACAGGCAATAGATAGCTGGATGCAAATCATCCATGAAAACGAACACAGCGCGGCACTGTACTTTAACCTTGGCAATGCGCATTATAAACTCAATAATATTGGTCTAAGCATTTACTATTACGAAAAGGCACTACAGCTGGCGCCTAACGATGAGGATATCCTAAACAACCTCGCGTTTGCCGAAAATGCCAAGATTGATGCCGTCGAGCCGCTACCCGAGACCATTTTTTCCAAATGGTACGCGCGGGTATCTGGGGTGCTTTCATATGAAGGTTGGGCGGTTTTCGCCATTGTGTGCAGCTCGTTATTCACCTTTCTTTTCCTTTGGTATTATTTCGCAAGGGGCGAACGTCGTAAGCGACTTTTATTTGTTGGGGCCCTGGTCGCGGTGCTATGCTTTTTGGTGGCGCTCACACTGGCTTTCAGTACGTATGATGATGCCATGCGCTACCGTCCTGCCATTGTCGTTTCGGAAGAGGTAGAAGTGAAGAGCGAGCCCAACATGGGAAGCGATTCATCCTTCTTGCTACACGAAGGCACCAAGGTGCAGATCTTGGTGGAGGATGGCAATTGGGTGCGAATTGAAATAGCTGACGGAAAAGACGGATGGATACCGCTCTCTGAACTAAAGCCACTCTAGTTTTAATAATTTGTTAACAAAGTTTGAGCGGGGTAAATGGTATTTTTGATTTTTCCGTAAAACAAAGGCTTTGCAACTAAAAGGAGTATTCTTCTTACTTATATTCTCTGGTTTTTTAATACTGCCTGCCGTCGTGGTATTGGCCGATGTTGAGGTGAATATGACCTCGTATTTCTCCATGACGGAAGAGGAAACAAGCGATGGTTTTAAGGCCGCGCCGAAAGATCGGTCGTTGGCATATAAAAACCTAATGCCAGAAGCATATTGCGAACTCACGAAACCCTCCGAGATTGAGGCGGGTTACCAATGCTTTTGGAAAGCGGTCTATTTTGAGACGCTTTCGCCCCCTCCCGAGTTTTTATTAGCGTAACGGACATCCCTTCCTTACGAAGACGCAAACTACCCTACAAATTAGTAACTTACTGTTGCGAGCGCCCTTTTTGCAAAAGCAAGGAGCGTCAACGCCACAATTCAACTTAACACATATGAAAGCACACAACAAAGAAACACAATCAAAAATGACACCCGAGAAAGCCTTAAACACATTGAAGGACGGGAACGAACGTTTTAAAAAAAGCGACAAGGCAGACCGCAACTTACTTCAGCAGGTAGATGCTACAAGCGGCGGTCAGTGGCCGTTTGCCGTGGTACTGAGCTGTATCGATTCGCGTGTACCAGCCGAGACGGTTTTCGACCAGGGTATTGGCGATATATTCAGCGCCCGCGTGGCCGGAAATTTCGTGAATGAGGATATTCTGGGAAGTATCGAATACGGTTGCAAAGTAGCCGGCTCCAAGCTCGTGGTGGTCATGGGCCACACCTCTTGCGGAGCGGTAAAAGGCGCCTGTGATGACGTGAAATTAGGACATGTAACTTCGTTAATATCGAAAATAAAGCCTGCGGTACAGGCGGTCAAAGAGCCTCAGGACGAGTCTAAGCGCAACTCATCTAATATTGAATTTGTAAATGAGGTAGCCAAGGAGAACGTTCATCAAACCATAGAAAATATGCGTTCGCAAAGCGCCATTTTAAAGGAAATGGAAAGCGATGGAAGCATTAAGATAGTAGGTGCCATGTACAATGTGGAAAATGGTAGCGTGACATTTTACAATTAAGAGTTACATTTTATAACTAAAAAACCAATTTATGTTCAAAGGAATATTTACGAATATTAAAGGAAACCTGTTCGGCGGAATTACCGCGGGTATCGTAGCACTGCCGCTAGCCCTTGCGTTCGGTGTGCAATCTGGTCTAGGTCCAGATGCGGGTCTTTACGGAGCCATCTTTATTGGCTTTTTCGCTTCTCTTTTTGGAGGCACCAATACCCAAATTTCAGGGCCTACGGCCCCCATGACCGCCGTTTCAATGGTGGTGATTGCCGGTATTATTGCTGCCAATAACGGCAGCGTGGAGGAGGCCCTACCTTATATTTTACTTGTGTTCCTGTTGGCCGGACTCATGCAAATTGTATTGGGTCTCGTGGGATTGGGAAAATATATCAGGTATATTCCCTACCCGGTGGTCTCCGGATTTATGACCGCCATTGGGGTTATTATACTTATCACCCAAATTCTGCCCATGTTAGGATATTATGCCAAGGACGATGCTGAGTACGTGGCCCAGTTTAAGCCAGAGGCCGAAGAGGTCCTGTTGGACAAAATCTTGAAGGAAGAAGCTGGCGAGGGTATCTTGGTTTTGGAAGATTTCCGCGAAACGGTTACCCGTGCCGAGAAGATTACCGAAGAAGACATTCAGTTGGAAGCTGTTACCTTGGCAAAATCGGATAGTTCAGGGGTGCTCGGGGCCATTAAGACCCTGCCGCGCGCCTTGGGCAATATAAGTTGGATTGAGTTTATCCTCGCCTCACTTACCATTTTGATTATTTATGGATTTAAGCGAATTACTACCGCCGTACCCAGTACGCTTGTGGCATTACTTGTGGTTTCGGTAGGGGCGTATTTCCTGAACCTAGACTATAGGCCCATCGAGCAGATTCCTGGCGGATTTCCACTCCCGAACCTTGACATATTCAGCAATTTCAGTATCGGGCAGATTTCACCGTATGTATTTACCGCTATGACCCTGGCATTTCTAGGGGCAATTGACTCGTTGTTGACATCGGTAGTGGCCGATAACATGACAAAGACAAAACATAAACCAAATCGAGAATTGGTTGGGCAAGGTATTGGGAATAGCGTGGCCGCTGTCTTCGGGGGTATCCCTGGTGCCGGTGCTACCATCCGTACCGTGGTCAACATTAAATCGGGTGGTACCACCCGACTATCCGGTATGGTTGCCGCACTCTTGCTGCTTATCATACTATTGGCACTAGGACCCGTAGCCTCACAGATTCCCGCAGCCGTATTGGCTGGTATCCTTATTACCGTAGGAATTGGCGTGATGGATTATAAAGGGTTGAAGGCAATACCCAATATGCAGCGAAGTGAAGTCGTGGTGATGATGGTGGTATTAGTACTCTCCGTATTCTGGAACCTCGTTTATGCCGTGGGAGTTGGTCTCGTACTTGCGTCATTGATTTTTATGAAGAAAATGGGCGATTTGACCGCTATGCAATCAAAGGTGGTCCCACTCGACGTGGCAGATGAACTGAATATGCCGTGGAGCGATGAGGTGAAACTACCGGGAAGGCTCAAGGAAGAAGTTTTCATCAAGCGTTTGGAAGGACCTTTATTTTTTGGCTATACAGCCGATTTCCAGATGCTTTCCGAACAAATTCCCGATACGGCAACAACCGTAATTATTAGGATGGAAAAAGTACCTTACATGGACCAATCTGGACTCTATGCCATGGAAGAAGTGCTGTTGGAGCTTCGCAGGCGAAACGTCAAAATATTAATGGACCATTTACAGCAACAGCCAAAAGTGATGATGGAAAATATCGACATCATCCCCGATTTGGTGCCCGAGGAATATATCTTCGACACTTTTAAGGAAACGATGGTTTACGTTAATGCGAATGTGAAGGATGTAGTATAACCACTCCATTTATATTCTAAAAAAGCCCGCTATTCTCAGCGGGCTTTTTTATTGGAGCGAATCGGTTTCGAAAACTTTGCTTTCCTCCCCGTTCGGATCATTAAAGTCGGGGAGGGAAATTTCATCGACCTCCTCCATCAGGGTAGGTAGGACGATGGGTGCGATTGCGGCAATGGGCCCGTAGAGCCTAGATTCTTTCCGTTCTTCTTCCGATACAACCTGATAGCTTTCCGAAGCATTTACGAGCATAAATACCACGCTAACGATAAATGCATATTTCAGCATGCTAAAAACACCACCAAGGAATTTGTTTATAAAGCCTAGCGCGGCAAAATCGGCCACCTTGGTTAAAAATTTGCCCGCTAATGAGATGATGAAAACGATTATCAGAAATGTAACGGCAAAGGCTGCAATATGGGTGGTACGGTCACTCCAATCGTATCTGGCTGCGAGCCAATCCCCGGCAATGTGGGAAAAATAAATTGCACCGTAAACTCCAGCGACTAACCCAATGAGCGATGCGAGTGCAACAAAGAGCCCCTTTGAGTACCCCATATAAAAGGCAATGAGGAGTATAACACCCAAGATGATATCGATGGTAGTCATGCTTATTTTTGGTTAAAGATACTATTTCCGCTTTTCCAAAGCCAAAAATTTCTATATTCAAGATTTATACAAGTACCTTTGTATTTAAAAAGAATATTTTAATGGCGCGAGACGAGCAGTTAAAGGAACGTTGGGAAAATCTGGTAACCACGTTGGGCAGGCGATTTGCCGATGGCGATACGTTAGACCTGGATGCCATAATTTACCTCGTGGGCGTTCAGGAGCTGGGACAGGTGCACCGAAAATTCAAGAAAGATGACAAGGTAAACCTAATGCACATAGCCATTTGCCGGTTGCTTGAACCATTCGGCTATTACGAGTTCGAATTCTTCGACGATGAAGGTTGGCCGCACTACAAAATCGTAGAGCAACTGCCCGTTCTCAAGGCGGGCGAACAATCAGTACTAATGAAGGAAGCCATTGTGCAATATTTCCTCGAAAAAGAGCTAATCTCGTAATGTTGCTATCGCTCTTTCAAGATTTTCCCAACGACGGAGGGCCTATTTATGCCGAGACCGTTGCTGGCCGATTTCCCGTAGAGCCCTACAACACGTATAGTAATTTTCTCTTTCTTTTTATTATAATATACTTCTCCTGGCGAGTATACAAAAACTATCGTCAACATCTTTTCCTGGCCTATAGCTTGCCCGTACTATTTATCGGTTGGATAGGCGGTACCATTTATCACGCTACCCGTAGTGCCGATGTATGGCTCTATCTTGACTGGCTTCCCATCGTTATTCTTTGTTTCGCAGTTTCGGTGTACTTTATCTTTAAAATTGCCCATCAATGGTGGCAAAATGTTCTTATTTTAGTGGGTGTGCTCCTTATTGTGATAGGCGGCCGGTTGCTCCCATGGGCACCTTCGCTGCGAATTTCTATCGGCTACGTGTTAACCGCCATAGGGTTGCTTTTGCCGTTACTGGTATATACCTACAAGACACAGTTCCGGAACATACAGCTTGTGCTTTACGCAGTGCTAAGCTTTGCGGTGGCGGTGGCCTTTAGAACGTTGGATTCTGAGATCGAATTCCTTTCCGTGGGCACTCACTGGCTGTGGCATACCTTTGGTGCGATTGCCGTCTTTTTTCTGATGCGCTATATCTATTTCGATAAAATTAAGGCATAACAATACCGGTGGAAAAGAGCGGGTAGCCATTTAAATTCTTTAAATTTGCAACGGAATTATCTGTATTGAAAATGATCGATAAAATAAGAGAGCATATTGCCGAAGTGGGGTCCTTCCAGGCCAAGAACAAGGAAGAGGTAGAAAATTTCAGGATTAAGTACCTAGGGAAAAAAGGGCTGCTGAACGATTTTTTTGCCGAGTTCAAGAACGTTCCTAACGACCAGAAAAAGGAGTTTGGCCAAGCTATAAATACACTAAAGACCGCGGCACAGGAAAAAGTGGAAACCTTGAAAGACGAACTAGAGGCTACACAGGAGCAAAAAGGCGTTTATGGAGATCTTTCCCGCCCCGGCGAGCCCATATCCGTGGGGTCTAGACATCCCATTTCAATCGTGAAAAATCGAATTACTGAAATTTTCTCTCGCATTGGCTTCAACATTTCCGAAGGTCCGGAAATTGAGGACGACTGGCATAACTTTACGGCGCTAAATCTGCCCGAATACCATCCGGCCCGCGATATGCAGGACACGTTTTTCGTACAGATCAATCCCGATGTGCTCTTGCGCACCCACACAAGTACGGTTCAGGTTCGCTATATGGAGAATCACAAACCGCCCATTCGCACCATTTCTCCCGGTCGGGTGTACCGTAATGAGGCTATTTCGGCAAGGTCGCATTGTTTTTTCCATCAGGTGGAGGGCCTTTACGTAGATAAGGGCGTGAGTTTTGCCGATCTGAAGCAAACGTTGCAGTACTTTACTACAGAACTTTTCGGAAAATCGAAGATCCGACTCAGACCCTCCTATTTCCCGTTTACCGAGCCTAGCGCCGAAGTAGATGTCTATTGGGGCCTGGAGACGGAAACAGATTACAAGATGACAAAGGGTACCGGCTGGCTCGAGATTATGGGGTGCGGCATGGTAGATCCCAACGTACTGGAAAACTGTGGTATCGATTCTAGTGTCTACTCCGGCTTTGCCTTCGGAATGGGTATCGACCGCATTGCATTGCTATTGCACCAAATACCGGATATCCGCATGTTCAGTGAGAACGACATCCGCTTTCTGGAACAGTTCAAGAACGCCTAATGAAAAAATATGTCCTCATCGCGCTACTGGTAATCGGGTTGCTCGTGGTAGCGTACCTCACCTTTATCGTTGCGCTGATTGAAATCGCGGTGGGAGTGACCTTTCTCGGTATTGTGGCACTTGCCGTGCTGGGACTTTGGCTTACGTGGAAAGTAAAACGCTAAACGTGCCATGAGAAAAGATATAACCATACCCGAGGTTAAAGAGGTATATATAGCGGCGGTGCAAGAGTTCAATGCCGATTTCAATACCTACGATTGGAACGCATATATCATTAATAACTCCTCGCAACCACTCGAAACCGTCCTGATCGTATCACATGGGCTTGGGGAGCATACCAAAACAACACAAATGCGGCACGCCCTCAAGGTGTTGCCTTCCAAAAACTATGCTAAAATTGAATTCTTGGAAGAGCAGGTTTTCAGTATCATCAATTATTTTAGCGTAACCTATTTCACGGGAAACACCTTATTCGACAAGCGATTTGAATTTCCAGCCAACAGCATCGTGCAAGATAATACCGTTGAATTGCCGGTGATGGGAAAAAAAGGGGTATTGGCACGATAGTTAATCGAGCTTATCGGTAAGTTTCTGAAATACTCTCTTGGGGTCCTTCCCTTCATACAGAACGCCGTAAACTGCGTTGATAATGGGTGTCTTCGCCTTCTTCTTTCCCTTCTGCTGGTTCAGCGTGTAGGCGCTTTTGGTAGCGTAATAACCTTCGGCAATCATACTCATTTCCATTTGGGCGCTCTTTACGGTATAGCCCTTCCCGATCATATTCCCGAACATCCGATTTCGGCTAAACACCGAATATCCCGTAACTAGTAAATCGCCTAAGTAGGCCGATTGGTTAATGTCTCGCTTCATTTTATGAACCCGTTTTACGTACCGCTTCATTTCGCGAATGGCATTGCTCATCAGCACGCTTTGGAAGTTATCGCCATATCCCAAGCCGTGGGCGATTCCTGCGGCAATGGCGTAGATATTCTTGAGCATAGCGGCATATTCGGTTCCCATAATATCGTCGCTCGTGGTGCACTTTATATAGTTGCTGCTAAGGTGCTTGGCTACACACTTGGCCTTGCCCTCGTCGGCACTGGCAATGGTAAGGTACGATAGGCGTTCCAGCGCTACCTCTTCGGCATGGCACGGCCCGGATATTACCCCAATATTGTTGAAGGGAACCCCGTAATGGGTATTGAAATGATCGCCTACTATAAGGCTTGTTTCCGGCACGATACCCTTTATGGCAGAAAAGATAATCTTATCGTCCAACGGGATGGTTATCTGTTTCAGTTCGGTGTCAACAAAAGCCGAAGGGATGGCGAAAATGAGATAATCTGCATAGGCAACCATTTCATTGATATCGTTACTAAGCCGCAACTGGGAAACCTTGAACTCGACCGAGCTTAGGTAATTGGGATTATGGTCTTCCTTCTTTATGTGCTCTAGCGCATATACACTACGCATATACCAGCCTACCTCATCGAGATTTTCGCATAGCATCTTTACAATGGCAGTGGCCCAGCTTCCGCCGCCAAACACTGCAAATTTTGGTGAATCGCTCATATAGTACCTTTGCGTTATTTCAAAAATACATAATTATAAGCCGAATGGCCATCATTTGCCCGTGTAAAACAATCCTGAGCGCTTTATAAAAATTTCGTAAAGCAAGCGGTGCTGTTACGAACCTCCCGTTGGTGGGGCATTAGTCGGGCATATAATTAAAATGTCGTTCCCGACTGCGAAGATCTAAATTTTTTAACACTGAATTTTGTCTCGTGCGGACAATGAATCCTTCCTACTCTTCGTTATACTTGGTACCACCGTTGAATTATTTCTTGCAATGCTATCGATTTATTGCACGTGTTACAATTCACCTTAACGGTTGGCAACAATTTTTTGGTTGGTTATTTAGTAGGAGCCGCCCCACTAGTGTTAATTAGTTCTGGGCGGTTTTCTATTTGTAGAAATTCATTTCGTCAATATAGTTCCATACGGCAGGGGGCAGGAGCGGCCGTACGTTCTTGGTGTTCTTGATGCTCTTCCGGATGAAGGTAGATGAAATTTCCATAATGGGGGCAGCTACCAATTGAATGTTCGGGTGGTCCTTAAACCGAGTTTCGGTTTCACCTTCTGAAATTCGAGGATATACGTACAGCGCAAAACGCTCGAGGATGACCTCATAGTTCTTCCATTTGTGCAGGCTCTTCAAGTTGTCCTCGCCCATTATAAGGCAGAAATCGTGCTGCGGAAATTTCTCTTCCAGATGTGCCAGGGTGGTCACCGTATAATTGGGCTGCGGCAGGTTAAATTCAATGTTGCTCGCCTGTAACTTCGGATACTCCTCTAGGGCGAACTCGACCATGGCCAATCGATGGTGGTCCTCCAGAAGTGTTTTTTTCTTCTTATGCGGATTGTGCGGTGTAACTACCATCCAGACTTCGTCTAGGTCGCTAAACTCTACCATATGGTTTGCGATGGCCAAATGGCCAATATGGATAGGGTTGAAGGTGCCAAAGTAAAGCCCAATACGTTTTGCCTTCGCCATACCGTATTATTTTGTTTTAGTCTGTGCGTGCCCGTTTTCAATAAAATGGCCAACTAAATTCTTGGCCTCGTCTAGGGCGGTTTGCAGATCGTGGTTTTTAATGGTGTAATCGAATTGCGGCGCCGTTGCCAATTCAACCGAGGCCTTTGCAATGCGCATGTTGATGCGCTCCTCGCTTTCGGTCTTGCGCTTCTTGAGCCTGCGCTTTAGCTCATCGACACTGGGTGGCTTCACGAATACGGCGAGCGTTTGGTCTGGAAATTTCTTTTTGATGCGCAGGCCGCCCACCACATCGATATCGAAAATAACGTTCTTGCCGGTGGCCCAAATACGTTCGATCTCGCTTTTCAGTGTTCCGTAGAAATTATCGCGGTACACCTCTTCCCATTCCAGGAAATCGCCCTGCTTTATATGCTGTTTGAAATCCTTTAGCGTAATGAAATAATATTCCCGGCCATGTTGCTCGTCTCCGCGAGGGTCCCGAGAGGTACAGGAAATCGAGAAATCCAGGTTCAGTTCTTCCTGCGCCAAAAGGTACTGTACGATGGTGGTTTTCCCACTGCCGGAAGGGGCGGAAAAAACGATTAATTTTCCTTCTGCCATTAGAGTACGTTTAGGGCTTGTTCCTTGATCTTTTCGAGCTCGTCCTTCATCTGCACGACTACCTGCTGCATGGGTGCGAAGTTGGCCTTAGACCCAATTGTGTTGATTTCGCGACCGATTTCCTGCGAGATGAACCCCAACTTTTTACCATTGCTCGTCTTATTCTTAAGGGCTTCGGTAAAATATTCCAAGTGATTCTTTAAACGCACTTTTTCTTCGGTGATGTCATACTTTTCAAGATAGTACATTAGCTCTTGCTCAAAGCGGTTCTCATCTACCGTTTCCTTTAGCTCGCTCACCGCCTTATGGAGGCGTTCCCGTACGTTCTCTATGCGCTTCGGGTCAAGCTCTATGACCTTTTCGAGTAAGTTGGAAATGGTATCAATACGCTCCTGGAAATCGTTCTCCAGTACGGCTCCCTCGTCGGTCCGGTATGCATTTATAGATTCAAGCGCTTCATCTACCGCCGTGAGAATTTCGGAATATTCATCTTCATTCAATTCGTCGCGCTCGGTAGCGAGGGCATCGGGAAAGCGAACCGCCATCTTCATCAGCTCAATTGGGTTACCGTCTGAGATGTTTCCGAGTTGCTTCATGTACTGTTTCACTACGGTTTCGTTAATGACCGTGCTTGTCTCCTCGCCCGTAAGTTCGACATAGAGGTTGAAATCTACCTTTCCGCGCGAGAGGGCCTCG
>NZQO01000131.1 GCA_002693605.1 Flavobacteriaceae bacterium | reverse complement strand
CGGCGGTGGGTAGAAACTTGGGCACGCAGATTACGGCTTACGAGGACACCTACGAAAAACTTCCCTTTGAGGTAATCCTTGGCATTTCCCAAACCTTGCAGAATATCCCAATACGCTGGCACTTTACCCTGGAAAATATGCAACGCTGGAATGTTGCATTTGCCAATCCCAACCGCGATGAGACCGATTTGGAGGGAAACACCACGAGCGAGGATGTTGGTTTTCTGGACAATGCCTTCAGGCACATGATTTTTGGAGTAGAACTATTTCCCGAGGGCGGTTTCAATATTCGCCTCGGGTACAACCCACGACGGTCTGAAGAGCTGCGCATTGTTGAACAACGCGCCTTTGCCGGCCTTAGCGGTGGCTTCTCCGTTAAACTCAACAAGCTTCGCCTTAGCTATACCTATGCCCAGTACAGTACGGCGGCAACCTCAAGCTATTTCGGCTTAAACATAGACCTTCAATAATGCGCAAGATAACCATCGCCATAGACGGCTATTCATCTACCGGAAAAAGTACCGTGGCCAAGCAATTGGCAGATTGGCTGGAATATATTTATGTCGATACCGGCGCAATGTACCGCGCCATTACGCTATTTGCAATGCGCAACAAAATTATTGCTCCGGAAACTTTCCAGGTGGAAAGGCTTATTGAGACGTTGCCAAACGTTACGGTGGAATTTAAACGAAACAATGCCACCGGGAATGCCGAGATTTTTCTGAACGGCCAAAATGTTGAACGGGAAATACGGACCTTAGAAGTTTCAGAATTTGTCAGCCCGATTGCCACCGTGCCAGAGGTGCGTAAAAAATTGGTGCAGCAACAGCAGGAAATTGGCAAGGAAAAGGGCGTGGTAATGGATGGTAGGGATATTGGCACGGTGGTGTTTCCCGGTGCCGAGCTAAAGATCTTCATGAACGCCAGCGCTGAGACCCGCGCAAAACGACGCTACGAAGAGTTATTGGGGCGCGGCGATACCGTCTCCTTCGACGATGTGTTGCGCAACGTGGTAGAGCGCGACCGCATTGACACCACCCGAGAGGATTCGCCCTTGCGCAAGGCCGATGACGCCATCGAAATCGACAATAGCGAAATGAACCTCGAGGACCAATTCCATACCATACTGCAGCTGGCGAAGGACCGCATTGCGGGCCGCGTGTAGTGAACTACTTCTAAGCAGAAGAATGTTTTTAAGGTATTTGAAACTTTGAATATCTCTTTGAAAATCAAATAAAAAACGTTATTTTTGCACCCCTTTTAGCGACAATCAAGAATAAAAGGAACTAAACAAAATCAAATTCAAACCCTTCTGTGGGATCGTCGCGGCAACTTCTTGTAACAACGCAGAATACAAAACCTTTTGAGCATCAGTTACTTTTAACTGATATTTCAGAAGAAATTTATCTAAATGGCTGAAAAAGCAAACAACGAAGAAGCAGTAGCTGAAGCAACTGCCCAAACACAAAACGGGGAAGCTACACAATCCCAAGAAGAACTTTCAAAGAAGCAACAAAATCCTGAGAAGTTCCTTGAAGAATTTAACTGGCACAACTACGAAGAGGGCATCGACCCTATCGACGACGGCAAGTTAGAGGAGTTTGAGAAACTGGTATCGGAAAACTTTGTTGATACCCTAGATGATGAGGTAGTGGAAGGTACGGTAATCAGTATTACCGATCGCGACGCTATCATCGACATCAACGCCAAGAGCGAGGGTGTAATTTCATTGAACGAGTTCCGCTACAACCCAGATCTTAAGGAAGGCGACAAGGTAGAAGTATTGATTGACGTGCGTGAAGACAGCACCGGGCAGTTAATTCTTTCTCACCGTAAGGCCAGAACCATCAAGGCTTGGGAGCGCGTAAACAAATCACACGACGATGGTACCATCGTAAACGGATACATCAAGTGCCGTACAAAAGGCGGTATGATTGTAGACGTGTTCGGTATCGAGGCATTCTTGCCAGGTTCACAAATTGATGTGAAGCCAATTCGCGACTACGATGCCTACGTAGGAAAGACAATGGAATTCAAGGTCGTAAAGATCAACCACGAATTCAAGAACGTTGTGGTATCTCACAAGGCGCTTATCGAGGCAGATATCGAAGAACAGAAAAAAGAAATCATTGGGCAGCTTGAAAAAGGCCAAGTACTTGAGGGTGTTGTTAAAAACATCACTTCATACGGGGTATTTGTTGACCTTGGCGGCGTAGATGGACTGGTGCACATTACAGACCTTAGCTGGTCTCGTATTAACCACCCGAACGAGATCGTAGAACTAGACCAAAAACTGAACGTTGTTATTCTTGATTTCGATGAAGACAAGACACGTATCCAACTTGGTCTTAAGCAACTAAAGGCCCATCCATGGGATGCCCTTGGCGATGAGCTTAAGGTAGGCGACCAGGTAAAAGGTAGGGTAGTTGTAATTGCAGACTACGGTGCGTTTATCGAAGTGGCCGAAGGAGTGGAAGGACTTATCCATGTTAGCGAAATGTCTTGGTCAACGCACTTGCGTAGCGCTCAGGACTTCGTAAACGTAGGGGACGAGATTGAAGCTCAAATCCTTACTCTAGATCGTGAAGACCGCAAGATGTCATTGGGTATCAAGCAATTGTCTCAAGATCCTTGGACGGACATTACCACCAAATACCCAGTTGGCTCGCGCCACACAGGTATCGTGCGTAACTTTACCAATTTCGGCGTGTTCGTTGAATTGGAAGAAGGAATCGACGGGTTAATATATATTAGCGACCTATCTTGGACCAAGAAAATCAAGCACCCAAGCGAGTTCACCAACATTGGTGACAAGTTAGATGTGGTTGTATTGGAATTGGACGTAGATGGCCGCAAATTGAGCCTAGGTCACAAGCAAACCGAGGAAAATCCTTGGGATAAGTACGAAGACGAATTTGCCGTGGGCAGCAAGCACACCGCAAAAATTGATGAAATTGTAGACAAGGGTGCCACCATCCAGTTCAACGCCGACATCACCGCATTCGTACCTAAGCGCCACCTAGAGAAAGAAGACGGTTCCGATCTTCAAAAAGGAGAAGAGGCCGAATTCCAGATCATCGAGTTCAATAAAGAATTCAAGAAAGTGGTTGCGTCGCATATGACCATCCACAAGGAAGAAGAAGCGAAGATTGTAAAGGCAGCCGCCAAAAGACAGGCCGATGCCGCTGAAGAAGCCAAGACAACCCTTGGGGACGCCAATCAGAAACTTCAGGAATTGAAAGATAGAATGGACGGCAAGAAATAAGCTCCCATTTCATCATACACAAGAGCCCTTCAGCAATGAAGGGCTTTTTTTATGGACGTTCCCTGCCCACGGCAGGGCGGGCTTTCGCCGATCGCTTTTGCGGCAAGCGCAAATAGCTCCAACAACGGCTCAATCCCTAACGCAAAACGCAATCCATTCCCAAAAAATATGTACTTTTGTTTCCCAAACAAGTGTCAGTATCTGCCCTATGAGCCAAAAAGTGTTATTGAACGCAACCGAAATGCACATTGCACTCCACCGCTTGGCCTGTCAACTTATTGAAAATCACGACACCTTCAAGGATACCGTCTTGCTTGGTATCCAGCCAAGGGGCGTTTACCTTGCCGAACGGCTCAAAAATTTGCTAGAAAACGAATACCATATCAAGGACATCAAGTTAGGATACCTGGACATTACTTTCTACCGTGACGATTTCCGCCGAAGCATAAAGCCGCTAGAGGCCAATAAAACTAAAATCCATTTTATCGTAGAGGACAAAAAAGTTGTCTTTATCGATGATGTTTTGTTTACGGGCCGCAGCATTCGCTCTGCCCTTACCGCTGTGCAGTCGTTTGGGAGGCCCCTCGAGATTGAGTTGCTCACGTTGATCGACAGGCGCTTTAGTAGGCACTTGCCCATACAGCCCGATTACCGCGGGCGACAGGTAGACGCCATTAACGAAGAAAAGGTTAAGGTATGCTGGAAGGAAAATGAGGGCGAGGACGCAGTATATTTAATAAAGAACTAAGCGAGCTATGAGCGAATTAAGTGTAGATCACTTACTGGGCATAAAATACATCACCGAGGATGATATCCAGCTCATTTTCGAAACGGCAGACCATTTTAAGGAGGTAATTAACCGACCGATAAAGAAAGTACCGTCCCTACGCGATATTACCATTGCCAATCTCTTCTTTGAAAACAGTACGCGCACTCGTCTGTCGTTCGAGCTGGCCGAAAAGCGGCTATCGGCCGATGTGATCAATTTTTCGGCATCCTCTTCGTCAGTTAAAAAAGGGGAAACTTTAATCGATACAGTCAATAACATCTTGTCGATGAAAGTCGACATGGTAGTGATGCGGCATCCCAACCCGGGGGCGGGCATATTTTTATCTAAGCACGTAAAAGCGAGTATCGTTAATGCTGGCGACGGCGCTCACGAGCATCCAACGCAGGCGTTATTGGACTGTTATTCTATTCGTGAAAAATTGGGCGATGTTGCCGGAAAAAAGGTGGTAATTGTAGGAGATATTCTACATTCTAGAGTAGCGTTGAGCAATATTTTTGCCCTGCAAAAGCTTGGAGCTATGGTTAAGGTTTGCGGTCCTAAAACCTTAATACCGAAACACATAGAAAGCTTAGGGGTACAAGTGGAATCTTCCCTGAAAAAAGCTTTGGAATGGTGCGATGTGGCCAATATGCTGCGGGTTCAAAATGAACGTATGGAAATAAGCTATTTCCCCTCCACAAGGGAATATACCCAACAATACGGAGTGAATAAGGCATTGCTAGATTCCCTAGGCAAGGAAATCGTACTTATGCATCCCGGGCCCATAAACAGAGGCGTGGAAATAACGAGCGACGTAGCCGATAGCGATCACGCAATAATTCTCGAACAAGTACAAAACGGAGTTGCAATCCGTATGGCCGTGCTTTATTTGTTGGCTTCAAAAATACAGCGAGATGAAGATTAAAAATCATGACAATTTCGTCGTCCTGGCCGATGAGCAGGACGATATAATCGAGTTCGCCTCTTTTTTGGAATATCAAATTCCAAACAAGTACAAGGGGCAGAATGTAATCGTAGATTTACTGCAATATACCAATATGGGGCTTCAGGAGCTGCTGTTGTTCCTCAAGACTTCCAATTTGCACCGAAAGACCAAGCAGTCGTTCGTGCTCGTGAACGACTCCATAAATCCCGATGACGTTCCCATGGAAATGATCGTGGTGCCAACCATACAGGAAGGCGAAGATATCGTTGAAATGGAGGAAATTGAGCGCGATCTCGGCTTCTAATTATTGAATAAGTTAAAATTTATCCTATTTCCGAAGTTCACCTAAATTAGCTCATGAAACTCACCATTCTTGGTTGCCACTCTGCCACCCCTCGATGGGACTCGAACCCTACGGCACAGGTGTTGGAGGTTCGCGGACATCTCTTCCTGATAGATTGTGGGGAGGGAACGCAGGTGCAGCTTCGCCGATTTAAGGTGAAATTTTCAAGACTCCGCCATATCTTTATCTCGCATTTGCACGGCGACCATTTTTTCGGTCTGGTGGGGCTCATATCAACATTTCGGTTGCTGGGCCGCGAGGCCGAGCTACATATATACGGCCCGAAGGGAATTAAGGACGCAATATTGCTACAACTGAAATTAGGGAAGAGCTACACAAATTATCCGTTGTTGTTTCATGAGTTGGAAAGTACGGACCCACAAGTAATTTTCGATGACGATAAGTTAACCGTCACTACCATTCCGTTGGACCATAGGGTATATACAAATGGGTTTCTCTTTCGAGAGAAAATTGGCGAGCGCAAATTGGACGTAAAGGCCGCGGGCAAGGCCCGTATTGACGTGAGCTACTATCAAAAACTTAAACAGGGCTTCGATGTGGAGAACGTGGAAGGGAAACTTATACCGAATGCTACCGTCACCCAAGACCCCGACCCCCCGAAGAGTTATGCCTATTGTAGCGATACCGCCTACTTTCCGGAGATCGTTTCGCAAATATCCAATGTAACGTCCCTGTACCACGAGGCTACCTTTTTGGACGAGCACCACCATTTAGCGGTCAAAACCAAGCACAGTACGGCGAAGGAAGCTGGTGCCATTGCCAAAAAAGCCGCGGTCGGGCAGTTAATACTAGGGCATTATTCAGGTAGGTACGGATCGCTCGAAAATTTCAGGAAAGAGGCAAGCGAATTATTTACGAACGTAGTACTGGCCGAAGATGGCAAGGTTTTCGACCTCTAATTTTTAAGAGAGAATTAAGCACTAGGCTTTTTATAGCATTCTGAAATCTTGTACCTTGCAATAAAGTTCGCGAATGTCTGAAAAACTCCACCATTACCGTAAATCGTACGAGAAAGATGAATTGCTGAAGACCCATGTAGACGATAACCCTATGCAGCAATTTAGAAGGTGGTTTTATGAGGTTCGCGAGTCGGGAACGGTAGACGAGGCAAATGCAATGACAGTGAGCACAATTGGTGTCGACGGTTTCCCGCGTGGAAGGGTAGTATTGCTGAAAAAGTATGATGAAAACGGCTTTTATTTCTATACGAATTACGAGAGCGAAAAAGGAGCTTCCCTAACCCATAACAAACATATTTGTCTTTCCTTTTTCTGGCCGGTCCTAGAGCGGCAAATTATCATAAAGGGTAAGGCAGAGAAAACGAGTAGGGAAGACTCGGTGAACTATTTCCATTCACGGCCAAGGGGCAGCCAACTGGGCGCTCTTGTCTCGCAACAGAGCAGCGTGATAGAAAGCAGGGAAGAGATGGAAAGGCGCTTACAGCAATTGGAACGCCAATATGCCGATATGGAAATACCTTGTCCCTTAAATTGGGGCGGATATCTCGTTCGGCCGGTTGAAATTGAATTTTGGCAGGGAAGACCCAACCGCCTGCACGATAGGCTACAATATAAACTAGACGGGCTCGATTGGACAATTAACCGATTACAGCCCTAGCATTTAAAGAGATACGTATGAAGACTTTGTACATGGTACGGCACGCCAAATCATCGTGGAAATATGATGTAGAAGACCACCAGCGCCCACTAAAGGGCCGCGGCAAGAACGACGCAGCCTTGGTGTCGCAACACGTAAAGAACCTAGTGAAACCGCCACAGCGCATCGTGAGCAGCGATGCGAACCGCGCACGTACGACAGCCTCTTACTTCATGAATGCCTTTAACGTCGCAGAGGATGATTTTGAACTGAATCACGATCTATACGACTTTAGTGGGCAACAGGTTATAAAGAGTGTGAAGAAGCTGGACGAATCGCTAAATGTCGTTATGATTGTTGGTCACAATCACGCATTTACCTCCATTGTCAATATGCTGGGAAATCAATATATTGAAAATCTTCCCACCTGCGGGTTCGTGGCTATTGAATTTGAGGAAGATTCTTGGGACCAGATTTCAACGGGAATTACCAAACACGCAGTATTTCCTAGACACCTAAAAGACTAATGACCGAAAAAGTAGAGAAAACATTGTTGGTGCAAAACCAATACCGAAACCGCGAACTGAGCTGGCTTCAGTTCAATGCCCGTGTACTTCAGGAAGCCGAAGACGAATCGGTACCACTTATTGAGCGCTTACGTTTTTTAGGTATTTTCTCGAATAACCTTGATGAGTTTTTCAAGGTTCGGTACGCGACCGTAAAGCGCATCGTTGAGGCGGGCAAGGGCGGCCGTAGTTTCTTGGGCGGGATCTCGGCTAAGGATCTACTGGAGGAAATTACCCAAACCGTTATCCAGCAACAATCAACGAGCCTAAATATACTCAGGAAGATACAGGAAGAGCTTCAAAAGAAGAATATTTTCATTATCAATGAGACCGAGGTAACCCCGGCACAAGGCAAATTTATTTCCGATTATTTCATACGCACGGTGAGTCCGGCCCTAGTTACGATTATGATTGGCGAACTCGAGGAATTTCCCATGCTTAAGGACAGTGCGGCCTATTTGGCCGTAACCATGGAAATGTCCCAGGAGGACAAAACTTTTGAAACGAAAAATAATTATGCCCTAATAGAAATCCCGAAGGTGATAGATCGCTTTGTGGTGCTCCCGCCCGATGGCGATAAGCAATATATTATCTTGCTTGACGACTTAATCCGGCACTGTCTGCACAATATTTTCAGCATATTCAAGTACAAGAATATTTCGGCACACATGATTAAGATTACGAGAGATGCCGAACTCGATATTGATAGCGACCTGAGCCGAAGCTTTATTGATAAAATTTCAAAAAGCGTAAAAAATAGAAGTACGGGCGATCCGGTGCGGTTCGTTTACGATAAGAGCATCCATAAAAAAACGCTCAATTTCCTATTAAATAAAATGGGGATCGATAAGACCGATAGTATTATTCCCGGCGGAAGATACCATAATAGACGCGATTATATGGGTTTTCCCAGCTTGGGCCGCGCCGATTTGCTCTACGAGCAAATTGAACCCCTGCCCATAGTAGGGTTGAGCCTACAGGGAAGCCTACTCGATAAGATAGCGCATAAAGATTACCTGTTATACGCCCCGTACCAAAGTTTCTCTTATGTCGTAAAATTTTTGCGGGAAGCAGCGCTAGACCCCAATGTAAAATCGATTAAAATTACCATATACCGCTTGGCGCAGGTATCGCACATTGCAAGCTCCCTTATTAATGCGAAGAAGAACGGGAAGGAGGTAACGGTGCAGATCGAGCTTCAGGCCCGGTTCGACGAAGAAGCCAACATTAGTTATGCCGAACAGATGCAGAGCGAAGGCGTACACTTAATTTTTGGCGTTTCAGGGCTCAAGGTGCATTGCAAGGCGTGCATCGTTGAACGGGTAGAGAACGGCAAGATAAAGCGTTATGCCATTATAAGTACCGGTAACTTTAACGAGTCGACTGCCCGCATCTATACAGATTATACCCTTTTTACCTCCGATCAGAAAATATGCAAGGAAATAAATAAGGTATTCGATTTTTTTGAGGTGAATTACAAGATAAAAAAATACCGCCACCTTATTGTCTCTCCGCATTATACCCGCAATGCTCTTTATAACCTGATCGATACCGAAATAAGGAACAAGCACGAAGGCCTGCCAAGTGGCATAAAACTGAAGTTAAACAGCCTATCCGATTTTAAGATGATAGACAAGCTCTACGAGGCCAGTAGGGCAGGAGTGCGAATAAAGCTTATAATACGCGGAATTTGTTGCCTAATTCCAGGGGTGCGCGGCATGAGCGAAAATATCGAGGCCATCAGTATCGTCGATAAATTTTTGGAGCATCCTCGATTGTTTATCTTTGAGAATGGGGGCGACCCCAGGATGTACATTTCCTCGGCCGATTTTATGGGCCGAAATCTTGACAATCGGGTTGAAATTACTTGCCCTATATACGATTCGGAAATTAAAAGGGAACTTGATGAAACCTTTGAAATTAGCTGGAACGACAACGTGAAGGCAAGAATCGTTGCCGGAAAGTCCAGAAATGCATATCGGAAAAATGACAAAGAGAAGATCCGGTCTCAATTTAAACTTTACGATTATTACCAGAACAAACTAAACGCATAGGTTGCTATCAATTGAAAAATACGGTGCTGTAGATATTGGCTCAAATGCCATCCGGCTGCTTATTGCGTCGGTAATAGAGAACGAGGGTAAAGAGACCTTGTTCAAGAAAACCTCCCTGGTACGGGTGCCCATTAGATTGGGAGCCGATGTTTTTTTGGAAGGGAAGATTTCCGAAGTCAATTACCGTCGCATGCTCGATACCATGAACGCGTTTCGGCTGCTGATGCAAGCGCATAACGTAACCCGATTTAGGGCGTGTGCCACATCTGCGATGCGAGAATCGCGCAACGGTAACGATATTGCCCGTCAATTGGAAGAGAAGACGGGCCTGGCCATCAATATAATTGACGGAAACGACGAGGCGGCTATCATAGCATCTACCGACCTACATTCACTCATACAGGGCGAAAAGGTATTCCTCTATATCGATGTGGGTGGAGGAAGTACCGAATTTACCATTTTCGCAAATGGTAAAACGGTTACCTCGCGCTCCTTCAAGATGGGAACGGTACGGCTTATCAATAATATGGTGGAAGATACGATGTGGCAGCAAATGGAGTCGTGGATTAAGGAATTTACCAAGGGATACCGAAAGGTTTACTGCATTGGCTCTGGCGGAAACATTAACCACATTTTCAAAAATAGCGGAAAGAAATTGGGCAAGCCACTTACGTATTTCTATCTAGCGTCTTACTATGAGCTGATTAAAAACCACAGTTTCGAAGAGCGCATAACCGAAATGAACATGAACCCAGACCGGGCCGACGTAATTATTCCCGCAACTAGGATTTACCTTTCGGCTATGAAATGGAGCGGTGCTAAAAATATCTATGTACCCAAAATCGGTTTGGCCGATGGGATCGTGAAGAGCCTTTACAATGAAAAGGTAGCAGAATCGATAGACGTTAGGTAGGTTATCCGTGTATCGTTTCTTTCTTGCCCAACTCCTTCATGATTTCAGCCTCAAATGCCAAGAGCTCGTTCCATTTTGCGTCTACTTCCTTTCGGTTACCGTAAGTGCGCGCAAAGCCTAGAAACATAGTATAATGGTTGGCCTCACTAACCATTAAATTACGATAAAAGGTCGCCAGTTCGATGTCTTCTAGTTCTTCGCTAAGCAACCTGAAGCGTTCACAGCTTCGCGCCTCGATAAGGGCCGCATAAAGCAATCTATGCACAAGTTGCGTTGTCCTGCTACCGCCCTTCGGAAAAAACCGGAGAAGCTGGTTCACGTATTCGTCCTTCCTATCGCGACCTAGGGTCCAACCGCGCTCGATTATCTTATCGTGCACTAATTTGAAATGGCTCATTTCCTCCTTAACCAATGCGGTCATTTCCTGTACCAAATCGGTATATTCCGGAAAGCTAACAATCAGCGAGATAGCCGTAGCGGCCGCTTTTTGCTCGCAATAGGCGTGGTCGGTTAATATTTCCTCTATATTTTTCTCGACAATATTTACCCAACGGGGGTCGGTGGGCAATTTAAGTCCGAGCATTTTGATGCTAGGTTGATTTTGTGCGTCCATAAAACGTGCTAATTTTTAATCTAGATATCCAAATCAAATTCCTTCCGTAATTTTTCCAGTAACGGGTTCGATTCCTTCAGCTTTTCGAATTTTTCCCGAGGGGTATAGGCATATCGTTTCACGGCGGTTTCATTCACTTCAATGGAAAGATCGATGTCGTAATTTTGAAGTTCAGATCGCAGGAAACCCAACAATTCGTATTTGGCGCGCTCCACTTCCAGCTTGATGGTACTGTTCGGAAATTCGAGGTGAATGAGCGTACCTTCTAACTTGGGAATCCCCATTGTTAGGTGCGAAAGTAAGTTGAACTGGCCGTCTGCCTCGACCTTCTTAGAATATTCGGTCCAGGCACGGCGCATTGCTTCTTCCGTAAAAGGTTCGGTGGGCAGCTCTTCGGTAGCCAGCAAATTTGCCGTCTTTTCGTTTTTGATTTCCTGTTTTTTCTTAATACTCTTCAACGAAAGGGCCGATACACGATTTGTATTCCGTTCGGTGTGTACTACCGGTCGTTCGGCTACTTTGTTGGCAGTTGCAGCTGGTGCAGTTGGGGTTTCATTATTGGTATGGGTACCGTTCTTGACCGCCTCTTGTGTGTAGGGGGAGGGAGTGGCATTTTTCACTTCAGGCGTAGCAGGCTCCTGTTTTTTTTCGCTAGACTCTGCTTGCTTATTTTTGCTGCCCATACCGTGGCTCGGGGGAAGGATATAGGGCTGCTTGGTTAGGGAACGCTGGGGTAGGTCATTTTTTTTTTCGCCTACCGCAGTGAGGGAGGCCAGTTGCATTAAGCAAAGCTCGACGAGAAGGCGCTGGTTTCGACTGGTCTTGTAGGTAAGATCGCAGCTATTGGCAAGCTCTATGGCAGCTACCAAAAACGTCACATCTGCCTTTTGGCTTTGTTGGAAATACATTGTCTTGATCTGTTCGCCTACCTCCAAAAGTGAGATAGTTTCTTGGTGCTTGCAAACGAGCAAGTCGCGGAAATGCGACGCTAAGCCCATTATAAAGTGGTGCCCGTCGAACCCCTTGGCCAAGATGTCGTTAAAAGCGAGAAGTACCTTGGAAATCTGGTTTTCCAAGAGCAATTCGGTAATGTGGAAAAAATAGGTATAATCGAGAACGTTCAAGTTTTCGGTTACGGCCTCACGTGTAAGGTTTTTACCCGAGAAACTCACCACTCGGTCAAAAATGGAAAGCGCATCCCGTAGCGCGCCATCGGCCTTTTGCGCAATAATGTGCAGGGCGTCGTCTTCGGCCTCGATATGTTCAGATTTGGCTACTTCGGCCAAATGCGACTTAATGTCCTGAACGGTAATCCGCCGGAAATCGAAAATCTGGCATCGGGACAGAATAGTGGGTATGATTTTGTGCTTCTCAGTTGTCGCTAAGATAAATATGGCGTGCTTTGGCGGCTCTTCCAAGGTTTTCAGAAATGCGTTGAAAGCCGCAGAGGATAGCATGTGCACCTCATCGATGATATAGACCTTGTAATTGCCAACTTGTGGGGGAATACGAACCTGGTCGATCAAGTTCCGGATATCATCTACAGAGTTGTTCGATGCCGCATCCAGTTCAAATATATTGAAGGCGAAATCTTCATCTTCACGCTCGGTACCATCTTGGTTTATTTTTTTCGCTAAAATGCGCGCACACGTAGTCTTTCCCACGCCCCGTGGCCCGGTGAACAGCAACGCCTGGGCCAAGTGGTCATTGGCAATGGCATTGTCCAGGGTATTGGTAATGGCCTGTTGGCCTACCACATCTTTAAATTGGGTAGGACGGTACTTTCTGGCCGATACGATAAAGTGTTCCATAGAAGAGAAACAAAGATAACGATGTACCTATTTATTTTGAAAAATAGGCCGTTCAATTTTGCGCTTTTTATTAACATTCGCTTAATTTTGTGCCGCAGGCCGCCTTATCGCCCAGTGCGTTGATTTATTGACGCGTGGGGAGGAAAGTCCGGACACCACAGGGAAGCATAGCGGCTAACGGCCGTCGTTCGCCTTTGGCGAAAAGGACCAGTGCAACAGAAAGGATGTACAGGTAATGCTGTAGTGAAATCAGGTAAACTCTATGCGGTGAAATGCCACGTATACCAGCGACTAAGGGTGCCCGCCCGATGCTGGAGGGTAGGCAGATGGAATGTTCGGGTAACCGTGCGTCTAGATAAATGATAAGGGATAGCTTTCGCTATTACAGAATCCGGCTTATAGGCCTGCTTATTTTTTTTCCGTTCTAAGCAATTCGTCAATCCAGTTCTGGCACTCTGGAAACGAATAAAACACTTGGAAGGGTCGTTTGTAGAAAACCTTTTCAAAAAGTGCGTTTTGGTAGCTGCTTTCCGAATAGCATATTACTGCCATTCCCCGCAGTTGGTCGTACTCCTCACTACCAAGATAACTGGTCGGGTTCACCGTATAATCGTGTTTTCTATTGGATATATATACAAATGGGCGATTTCTGTAAAACTGGTCGAAAATCTCATATAGTTGCAGCTTTTCGAAAGTGTCAATTAACATTCCTTCATCGATGGTAGCGACAACATAATTCTCGTACAGCTCTAAGTTGGCAAATTCAAGTTGAAGTGTCTTAAAAGGGAGTTTCATAAGTTATTAGGCAAAAAAACTGAACACCGAGTTACCGTACTTTCTCGATTCCTGGAATCGGGCCGTATTGGATAGATCGATATGCTTTGAATGTTCAATAATAAGGATTCCTTCTTCACTTAGCAATTCGTTTTGAAAGATTTTTCCTATAACTTCTGTTAGCTTCTGAATGTCAAAATCATAGGGTGGATCGGCAAAAATCACATCAAAGGTTGTAGTGTCGTTATCGAGGTACTTCAGCACCTCGGCCTTAATGGCCTTGATCGGGAATTCAAAATCTGTCGCTACCTTTTCGATATACTGTGCACAGCCGTAATGGGCATCTACCGCGACAATTCGCGGGACCCCACGCGAGGCAAACTCGAAACTTATATTACCCGTACCGGCGTACAGGTCCAGCACATTTAGTGAGCTAAAATCTAGTCTGTTTCGCAGAATATTGAACAGGCCTTCCTTGGCGAAATCGGTCGTGGGTCTAACCGGTAAGTTTCTGGGGGCGGTAAGGCGGCGGCCTTTATGGGTTCCTGAAATTATACGCATTGTAGTGCCAGCTTTTGAATGAAATTAAAATGGGGTGGTACGTCGTTGCCTATCCTAGGCATGCATGAATCTTCCACAAAGGCTATGTTTCGGATGTACTTATACGCTATTTCGTACAAATCGTGCTCATCGGTAATATTCCCAATTACAAAGGTAGAAACGGTGTCAGGGTTCAGTTCTAGCTGTTCGAACGCAAACAAAATATAATATAAAAAATCTTCTGGTGAATGGTAGCTGAAGCTATTGCAAAGCTGCAATTTTCCGCTTTTGGTAACCACCAAGTTGAAAAAGCCCTGTTCAATCTGGATGTACACATTGGCTACTTCGGTATTCTTGTTTTTCCGAAGTACGTACTGCAATAAATGGGTGGTTGAATGGTAGTATTCGAAACTGCCAAATCGCTCGAACAAAAAGTTATTAATGTTCATGAACGGAACGTAAACCGTAACCATCTCGTGGTTTTCTACCCAATCGTGTGCAATATAATCGTTGCCCAGGATCTTTGAATTGAATTTCAGGTAATCGCTTGCCTTGCTTTCATCAAAGAGAGCGGCCGGGACTATCGTATAGATATTGGTGGAGTAGGTTATCATAACCTTTTCAAAGGGCCCTTGCAGTTCCTTGTGTTCGATAAGCGTCTGCTGAAGGTTATCGAGCAATTCCTCAGGGGTGGCGGACCTTCCTATAGCTACTTCAATGAAAGCATCGATTTGCCTATCCTCGGTATACGCCAAAAAAGAAAGTCCGGTCAATGAAACTTGAACGGACAGCCTTTTATGCGTTTTAGAAGAAATATTATTGGTCTTCGTTTGCTGAGTCATAGATTTTTGGCCAGTTTCCGGAAGTATTCACTTCTGTCATAGATCCAACCTTTAGTACGGGGCCATTAACGCCATCTACAGAAATTACTTGCTTTTCCTGGGCCAAGAGGTCTCGGTCCAAGTCGTATAGAATGATATCCTTAGGAACGCGCGCCTCGAACACGTCGTATTGCTTATCGTTCTTGGAGATCTTTCCTGCCCTTAGTTCAATTTTATCATCTACGCCTTTTATAGGTATGTTCATCATACTGCGATATCGGTCTGTACCTTGGTACAAGCTGTCCTTAACCGGTGTAAAGCCCAGTGTATCTACAACAATTGACTCAATATAATAACCACCTTCCTGTGGGTCTAGCCCATAGGCCTTGTTTTTCTCGATATCGGCATAGCTAGTATCGCGACGCGCGGTGATGGCGAATTGCGCGGTATCGATAAATGCGATCAAGCTATCGAAGCTTCCGGTAAAAGTACCGGTAATTTCCTGGTGGGCCATTTCAGCAGCGCGAATGTCCTTTAGCTTCTTGATAACCTTGGCATAGCGAATTTCCTTTTCTTCGTTAAATTCTACAGGGCCAACTACGGAATCATAAAGTTTATAGCCTAAAAAGATGATAACCACCCAAAGCACTAACTGAAGTATAATTTTCATTTGTAAATGTTTATAGTTTTATTTACTGTTAAGGTCCATCGCAAATCTACAATTTTTTTTTGTTCGCAAAAGTATAATCCGAAAAAATCATAGCTATCTTTAGCCGCTCAAGCGCTTTTCTCATATATGGAACCCTCCCGATTTTACAGTCTTTTACAGCAAGATTTTCCGTTTACCACTACCGATAAACAGGCAGTTACGCTTCAGCTTTTAGCGCAATTTGCCCTACACGAAAAAAACGACCAAATTTTTCTGCTGAAGGGGTACGCGGGTACCGGGAAGACCACGATCATTGGCACGCTCGTAAAGAACCTTTGGAAGATCAAGGCCTCTTCCATACTCTTGGCGCCAACGGGACGCGCCGCCAAGGTTATAAGCAACTACTCGAACAAGGAGGCGTTCACCATTCATAAGAAAATATATTACCCGAAGAGCCAAAAGGGCGGGGGCGTCTCCTTCACCCTTCAGAAAAACAAGCATAGAAATACAATTTTCATCGTCGACGAGGCTTCCATGATTCCCGATATAAACCAAGATGCTAAGCTATTTGAAAACGGCTCGCTGCTCGACGACCTAATTCACTACGTATATAGTGGCCATAAATGCAAGCTGTTGCTTATTGGCGATACGGCCCAGCTGCCCCCGGTAAAGTTGGACTTAAGCCCCGCGCTCGATAAACCCACCCTTGTAAACCACTATAATAAAAACGTAGTTGCCATTGAACTGGATGAAGTGGTGCGCCAACAGCAGGATAGCGGCATTTTGTACAATGCGACCAAACTCAGGCAGTGCCTGGACGACGGATTTCTTGATTCCTTCAAGTTCAGGCACGAAAATTATCCGGAAGTGGTACGGCCCGAGGACGGAATGGAGCTTATGGACGCCATTAACGATGCCTACAGTACCCTCGGAAATGAAGGCGCTGTCATTATCGTGCGCTCAAACAAGCGGGCGAATCTCTACAACCAGAATATTAGGAGCCGCATCCTCTTTAACGACGAAGAGCTTTCGGCCGGCGATCACCTCATGGTGGTCAAGAACAATTATTTCTGGATCAAGCCGCATACCGAGGCTGGCTTTATTGCCAACGGCGATATCGTAGAGGTTTTGGAAATCTTCGGAATAAAGGAACTGTATGGCTTTCGATTCGCCGAGGTGCGGGTACAAATGGTCGATTACCCCAAGATGCAGCCGTTTGAAACGGTCCTGCTACTGGACACCCTTACTTCGGAAACGCCCTCGCTATCCTACGACGACTCGAATAGGTTATATGAGGAAGTAAAAAAAGATTACGCCCAGGAAAAATCGAACTACAAAAAATTCCTCTCGATCAGGAACAACAAGTATTTTAACGCACTCCAGGTAAAATTTTCATATGCCATTACGTGCCACAAGTCGCAGGGAGGTCAATGGGATACGGTGTTTGTCGAGCAACCCTACCTTCCCAACGGTGTCGATAAGGAATACCTCAGGTGGTTGTACACCGCAATTACCCGTGCCAAGGATAAACTATACCTAATTGGTTTTAAAAATGAGTTTTTTGAGGAGCCAATGTAAACCTTTCGGTTATATTAGCATCTTTAAGAAAATAGGGGCGCCAAAACGGTGAAACCATATATTTCCATTATTTTTGAACGCGATAAAACAACCTATATTTTGAAGATTATTGCAATGATTCCGGCGCGCTATGGCGCCTCCCGGTTTCCGGGAAAACTCATGCAGGACCTCGGCGGAAAACCTGTGATCGTCCGTACCTACGAAGCCGCAAAAGCAACCCAACTGTTTGATGAAGTGTACGTTGTTACCGATAGCGACGTAATTTTCAACGAAATAGAATTGAACGGGGGCAAGGCCATTATGAGCCAAAAGGAACATGACTGCGGCAGTGACCGTATTGCGGAGGCCGTCGAGTCTATGGACGTGGATATTGTCGTGAACGTGCAGGGAGATGAGCCTTTTACCAGCCGGGAGGGCCTCGAGCAGGTACTTCGGGTTTTCGAGGGCGCCGATGCGGATAAAATCGACCTCGCATCCTTAATGACCGAGATACACGACTGGAAAGAAATAAGTGATCCTAACTGCGTAAAGGTAATTGTAGATAAGGATAGTTTTGCACTCTATTTTTCCAGGTCGCCCATCCCATATCCGCGCGATAAAAACGCCGCCGTGCAATATTACAAGCACAAGGGTATCTACGCCTTTAGGAAGCAGGCCTTGATGGATTTCTACCGCTTGCCCATGCGCTCTATGGAAGCGGCAGAGAAAGTTGAGTGCATCCGTTATTTGGAATACGGAAAGAACATCAAGATGGCTATTTCGAATACCCAGGGAATTGAAATAGACACTCCCGAAGATTTGGTAAGGGCCAATAAAGTTTTAAAGGAAGAAAAGAAGGATACAGTCAATAACCGGTACCGAAATTTCCCGATGGTTCCCAAAGTGGTGTTTGGCAGTGGCAGTTTCGACCAGCTTTCGTCCATACTGGCACCACAGCGCAAGGACAAGGCACCTTTTATTTATGTGGTAGACAAGGTTTTCGAGGGCAATTCTGAAATAATTGACAGGATTAACCTTCGCTTCAATGACAAATTACTTTTTGTTTCCGCAGACGAAGAGCCAAAGACCTCGCAGGTTGACGCAATCGTAAAGGACACAAAATCTGAATTTACCTATAAGCCCTCAGGAATTATTGGCATTGGTGGGGGCACCATTCTGGATCTCGCCAAGGCTGTTTCCATTATGCTTACCAACAAGGGAAGTG
>NZQO01000130.1 GCA_002693605.1 Flavobacteriaceae bacterium | reverse complement strand
TTGATCTTTCCGCCTATAAGATGGTAGACGAGGGAATTTGCTACAATGTACCTAGCGAGGCTGAGGTTCAGTATTTCGCAAAGCCGTTGGCACCCGCCTACCAATTATTTTTGGGAAAGACCTATGTGGGCTTCAAGGAAGCTCTTGGATTTAAGGAATCACGCGGTGATTACTGGACGGTAAACCAATTTGGCTATTTGGGAAAATACCAATTTGCTTCCGCAACACTTAGAATGATCGGGATTAACAACCCCGAGTTGTTTATGGAGAATACCCAATTACAGGAAGCCGCGTTCACGGCCTATACCTCCCGAAACAAATGGATCTTGCGCCGCGATATAAAGCGCTACAAGGGCAAGACTATAAACGGCGTTAAAGTTACCGAATCGGGAATTTTGGCCGCGGCGCACCTTGCCGGGGCGGGCAACGTGAAAAAGTACCTTCGCAGTGGTGGCACCGTTGGGTTTAACGATGCCTTTGGCACCTCGATACGATACTATATCAAGAAATTTTCTGGATACGACGTCTCTCACGTAAAACCGAACAAAAGGGCACGGGTAAGGTCGAAATAGATTATTTATGGATAATGAATAAAGTGGGCCTCTTGTTGAGGTCCACTTTTGTTTGTTTCCACGTTTCCGCAGAGAAAGTTCGTATAAATTCCGAGGGCAGTGTAATATCACAGGCAACGCAAATCTGCGTTTGCGGGTGCAGCGTGTGCGTCAAACTTTCCAGCATTTGGTTGTTACGGTACGGGGTCTCTATAAAAAGTTGCGACTGCCCGCGTTCTTCGGAAAGTCGTTCTAGGCGTTTTAGCTCACTCTTGCGCTGGCCCTTGTCGATGGGCAAGTACCCGTTAAATGCAAAATTCTGTCCATTGAAGCCGCTCGCCATCATTGCCATTAACAAGGAAGAAGGTCCTACAAGTGGCACTACCCTAATCCGTTGTGCATGGGCCTGGGCAACCACCCCGGCACCGGGATCGGCTATACCGGGGCAACCGGCATCGCTTATAACCCCCATATCCAGGCCATCGTGGCACGGTTGTAACATGGTGGGTAGCTCGGCCGCATCTGTAAATTTATTTATAAGCTGAAACTGTAGCTCGGGCTGCGATTTTCGGGGCACGATGCTCTTTATGAACCGTCGGGCAGATTTCTCGTGTTCAACGATATAATGGTCAATGTGCTCTACCGCCTTCTTTACCAGTAGGGGCAATACCTCCAAGGGTGGCGTGTCGCCCAGCGTACACGGAATTAAATATAAATTTCCCTTTTTTTGCTTCATTGTGGGGTTATTGAACCAATAGTTTCTCGGTGAAGAGAGCTCCATTTTCGGTACGAACGCGTACCAAGTAAAATCCTTCGGAAAGTTTCGCAGTGGCAATTGAGGCAGTTTCATTTGAAAGGGCAGTGACACGATGTATGAGCGAACCTTTGATATCTCTCAGCTCAATCGATTCTATTCGATCGTTTTCAATCTGAAAAAAGACATTTTCCCTCGCAGGATTCGGATACATTCGCATTTCAACGGCAGTTGGTTCCGAAGTGCCAAGTACCCCCCCGGTGATTGAATAGATGGAGCCTCCAATGCTAACGATGTAAAGTTCCTTGTTAACGTCCTCTCCAAATGAAACCCAGTTTCCCGAGAAGCTTCCGTGGTCTATAAAATTGTTGGTGTCGTCAAGGCTTCCTATCAACCCTGAACAGTAATCGGCAAAAAGGTACAGCCCCGAAATGTCTGTATACTTACTGCCTCGATATACATACCCGCCGGTAATGGAACAATTGCTGGAAGGTGATGCCGACGTATAATCGAAAACGGGAAAGGTAAGGTCGCCGGCAGGTGGGCAGCCGGTGTTATTGAAGGGGTCATCCCCCTCGTAACAACGCCAACCGAAATTTAGCCCAGCGGCCGAAACGGGTACTTTGTTTACCTCTTCCCGGCTTGCCTGACCCACATCGGCAATCCAGAGGTTGCCCTCAACGGTATCGAAGGAAAAACGCCACGGGTTGCGCAGGCCGTACGCCCAAATTTCCTCGGCATTGGTATTGCTTCCCGCAAAGGGGTTATCACTGGGAATTTCGTAGGGTTCCACCCCGCCAGGGGTGTCAACATCAATTCGCAACAGCTTGCCCAGGAGCAGCGTTGTATTTTGGGCACGGTTTCCTGGGTCGCCACTAGCGCCCCCATCGCCCGACGAAATATACAGGTAGCCATCGGGGCCGAAGGCGAGGCAACCTCCGTTGTGGTTCGAAAATGGCTGGGAATATTCCAGTACTATAGATTCCGAATTTGGATCGGCTAAATCGGGATTTCCTCCGGAAACAGAAAATCGTGACACTCGGGTATCGCCGTTGGCCTTGGTATAATTTACGTAGAAATAGCCATTAGATGCGTAATTTGGATGAAACGCCAAGCCCAATAATCCGCGCTCGTTTCCTATGGAAACCTGGCTCGTGATGTCCAGGAAGGGAGTGGAATTTATGGAACCGTTCGGGTTCAGGATTTTTATCCTTCCGCCCTGTTCAACTACAAAGAGGCGCTCATCACCAGCGTGCTGGAGGGTAACCGGACTTGAAAATCCGGAGGCGAAAAGTTCGATGTCCACATCTTGGGCATTCAGAGAAAATACAAGCGCAAAGAGCGCAACGTAGAGGGAGATGGTTTTCATGGCAAATTTTATATAAAAATACTATAAAAATGCCAATTGGGCTCTTACAGGCGGTTGGCAATTTTTTCACACGCCTGATCCAGCATTTCGTATACCTTATCGAAGCCACGGTCGCCACCGTAATAGGGGTCGGGAACGTCTACATTTTCGGTAGGGAAGATTTCATCTAGGATTAGCTGCACTTTTTTTCTGTCCCTGTCAGACCTTGCCAGTTCGAGCACATTCTCCCTATTGGAAGTGTCCATTACGAAAATGTGGTCGAACTCCTCAAAATCTTCAGCCTTGAACTGTCTCCCACGTTGATCGGTTAAATCGAGACCGTTTTTTTTTGCCACCGCAATACTCCGGGGGTCGGGCTGCTCGCCCACATGCCAATGGCCCGTTCCGGCAGAGGTTACATAAATCTTGGAGGTATCTACCTTCGATTTTAGCAATCCTTCCGCTAGGGGAGAGCGGCAGATATTGCCTAGGCATACCATTAGAACTTTGGTTTGCATATATATTGTTTAAGATTTAAAAATACGAAAATACCCCATGAAAAGGGGTTAGGGCTGTGTTAAAAGAAGAACGGAGCGTTCCGGGTTACAGGGTAAGCTTCTTGTTGAGGTCTTCCACGTATTTTCTGAACTGCTTGTCGGTGGTGGAAAGATTGTCCACGGTTTTGCATGCGTGGAGAACAGTGGCGTGGTCGCGTTGCCCAATTTGGGAACCGATAGAGGCAAGGGAGGCCTTGGTGAATTTCTTTGCAAAGAACATGGCCAACTGCCTAGCCTGTACGATATGCCGCTTACGGGTTTTCGACTGTAGGGTGTCAACGTCCATCTGGAAATATTCGCTTACCACCTTCTGAATATAATCTATGGAAACTTCTCGCTTGGTGTGCTTTACGTAATTATCTACTATCTTCTTTGCAAGGTCTATGGTAATATCCTTTCGGTTGAAGGAAGAGTGGGCGATCAGCGATATAATGGCCCCTTCCAGCTCGCGAATGTTTGTCTTGATGTTGTTCGCCAAGAATTCTACAATGTCCTCGGGCATCTCAACGCCATCGCGGTACAGTTTGTTCTTGATAATGGCCACGCGCGTATCGTAATCAGGGTGGTTCAGCTCGGCCGAAAGACCCCATTTAAATCGGGATAACAGGCGTTGCTCAATATCTATCATATCTACCGGGGCCTTGTCACTCGTCAAGATTACCTGCTTTCCGTTTTGGTGCAAGTGGTTGAAAATGTGGAAGAACACGTCTTGCGTTCCGGCCTTACCGGAGAGTAGCTGGATGTCGTCTACGATTAGTACATCGATTATCTGGTAGAAATGTATAAAGTCGTTCCGGTTATTCTTCTTAACCGACTCGATATATTGTTGCGTGAACTTTTCCGCGGAAATGTACAGGACCGTCTTCTCGGGATACTTGTCCTTTATCTCCACGCCAATCGCATGGCCCAAATGGGTCTTGCCAAGGCCTACGCCGCCAAATATGAGCAGGGGGTTAAAAGAGGTGCCCCCGGGCTTGTTGGCAACCGCCATTCCCGCAGAGCGCGCCAGTCGGTTAGACTCGCCCTCGAGGAAATTTTCAAAATTGTAACTGGGGTTTAATTGCGATTCGATCTTAACGTTTCGAATACCGGGAATTACGAACGGGTTCTTCAGTTCTGGGCTCTTGTTCTTCAGCGGTACATCCACCTCCTGCGATTGCATATTGCTGCGGTTGGCGCTGGGTATCTTCTCGGTAAAGGGCTGCTTGTTTCCGTAGGTGTTTTCCATCTTGATGACGTACACCAACTTGGCGGTTGCGCCCAGCTCCTTGGTGAGTGCCACTTTCAATAACTTAACGTAATGTTCCTCCAGCCACTCGTAGAAAAACTTACTGGGCACCTGGATGCTCAATGCATTATCTGAAAGCTTTACCGCCTTAATAGGTTCGAACCAAGTTTTGTACGCTTGTGAAGTGATGTTGTCTTCAATAAAGGCCAAACAATTGTTCCAAACCGATTCCGCAGTTTTGCTCATAATGAAAAGCGAGGTATTATTAGTTAGTTATTTCAGGTATGGTCAAGAAGTAGGAAAAGGAGCCAATCCTAACAATTTCTTAACACTGCAAATATGTGAACAAAAAAATGAAAAAAAAAATACGGTGGGTATTGAATTTCTTGTTTTTTTTCCCCATACTAGGTGAGGTTAAAACTACAAAAAAAGTTCCTCTTAAATTCGTTAAATCGTGAAAAAAACCCAGACCCAATTACGCGTTCGTTATGCCGAAACCGACCAAATGGGAATTGTCTATTACGGCAACTATCCCCTCTATCTTGAACAGGGCAGAACCGAGTGGCTGCGGGAGCTGGGATTTTCCTACAGGTACATGGAGGCCCACGGCATACAGTTGCCCGTTACGCATTTGAGCATCAATTACAAGCGCCCCGCAAAGTACGACGACCTACTTACCGTGACCACGACCCTGAGGCAGCTTCCCACCGTGAAAATTGAGTTTCTATACGAAATTCACAATGAGGACGGAGTATTATTGGCAACTGCCGAAACGACCTTGGTTTTCATCGACGACGCTACCGGAAAAATACAGAAGGCACCTGTCTATCTCGTGGACGCCCTAAAGGACGATTTTGAAAGCTAACCCTTTAGCTGGCTACATTCTTTACCTGAACCTTATAGGTGTCTCTGAACAACTGGAAAATACGCTCGGCCTCCTTCTTGCGTACCGAAATAATGATGGAGCAGGAAAGCTCCATGGTCTGCTCGACGATCGTTAGGTCTTCTTCCTTGATAATGCGCATAACGGTGTTCATTTCGGGATACTCAAATTTCAAAACAAATTCCTCGTTTATGGTGCGAGTAACTATTTTTGAAGTATCCAGGGCCATTTGCGCGGCGGCCTTATAAGCTTGAATCAAACCGCCAACCCCCAATTTGGTGCCGCCAAAGTAGCGTACCACGACTACCAATGTATTTGTAAGGTCAAAGGATTGTAATTGTCCGTAAATAGGCATTCCGGCGCTATTGGAGGGCTCACCGTCATCATTGGCGCGATAATGTTCATATTCCTTTCCAAGTTGCCAGGCATAGCACCAATGACGCGCCTTATGGTGCTTGCTTTTCAGAAGATCCAATTTTTCCTCGATCTCTGTTTCTGAGGTGACGGGAAAGGCATACCCGTAAAACTTGCTTCCCCGGTCCTTGAACAATACTTCCTTAGATGGGCGCGCAATAGTCCTGTAAGTATCCTTTTCCGAAGTCTGTTCCATATCCGTTACCATTTCGCTACCGCTACCAGGAAAATGCTAATCACCGCCAGCATAATGCCAAGCCAGTTTTTTCGCAATAGCCGTTCCTTGAAGAGTAAAATGCCCACGATGGTAGAAAGCATTACAATGGCCACGTTGTTGACCGTGAAAATGCCCGAGCTGTCCAAAATTCCGCTTCGCAGTGCCTGTACGATAAAATAGATGGAAAAATAATTAGGAATTCCCAGTGCCACGCCGCCAATGAGGGTTTTCAGTTGAAACCGGAAGGTTCCGCGCACGGCCTGTATCAGCATAATGGAAATGCCAATGGTAAACGCGGCCGAGAATATGACCGCCGAAAAAAGCGGAACGTCGGTATCGGCCACGTAGGTATCTTCCAAGTACTTGATGCTCGTATCAATGATACCGCTCCCCAAAAACACGAGCGCCGGGTAGATCAGGTTTTTCCGTTCTATCGAAATCCCCTTTTTCGTCTTAATCGATGCTAGGTAGACTGCCGCCAATGCCAATATAATCCCCAAGAGCTTAAAGAAACCGAGTTCCTCGTTATAATATAACAACCCGAATAGTACCGGTATGACCACGCTCATCTTGGTGGCAACACTTACAACCGATAATCCGCTGCGTTGGGTGGTGAGCGCCATAAGGTTGAATATGATTATAAAAAGTGCGCCTAGACCAAGGGTGTAGTAAAACCACGGGAAATATGGAACATCGCTCACGCTGGCCGGGCCCTCGTACGCAATGACGCCGCAAAGGCAAGCTACCAGGTAATTGACAATTATGGCGTGCAGGGTGTTTATCTTGAAGCGATCAAACAGCTTAAACGCTACGAATATTAGTGTCGAGGCTAGGACACTGAGTAAAAGATATATCAACGGTTGTGGTTTTTATAATGATGAAGTACGTCTCCTTGAAGGGATTGAGACGATTTTTCTTTTATATCTATCCGTGGGGCCGGCACTCCTTCGCCGAAATTTTCCGAACCCGTAAAAACAAGGGCCTCGTCCCAAAGATTGGCGTTAATGAACGTGGAAAGGGTTTGCTGGCCACCTTCCACGATTAAACTATGTATAGTATGTCTATAAAGCACATCGCAAATTTGCGAGGCAAGATTTTTAGTGAACGTTATCCTTTCGACCAGAACCTTTTCATTTATGTAATTTCCCGTCTCGGTCAGAAGGAGGGTAGGAGCTTCGGAATCGAAGACTTTCGCGCTGCCATCTATTTTTCCCGAACGGTCCAGTATTACCCGCAACGGATTGGCTCCGTGCCACTCGCGACTTGTCAGACTTGGATTGTCGTCGAGCACGGTATTTGTCCCCACCAAGATGGCCTGTTCGGTGGTTCGCAATTTATGAGAAAGCTGCCGGGATAGCGATCCCGTTATCCAAACCGGTTGTTGCGTGTTACGGGTTTCTTTCAATGGCGCTATGAAACCATCTTGGGTTTGGGCCCATTTCAGAAAAATATAGGGGCGCTTTTTATCGTGAAATGTAAAAAATCGTTTGTTGAGGGCCACACATTCATCTTCCAATACTCCCACAACCACATCGCAACCGGCTTCCATAAGTTTTTTTATGCCTCTGCCCGCTACCTGGGGGTTGGGGTCTGTACTGCCAATGACCACCTTTCGAATACCGCTCTCTATAATCCTGTCGGCACAAGGCGGGGTGCGCCCAAAATGACTGCAGGGCTCTAGGCTAACATAGAGGGTCGCCTTATTGAGTAGGGCCGTATCCCGAACACTGGTCAAAGCATTTACCTCGGCGTGGGGAAGGCCGGCGCGCTGGTGCCACCCTTCGCCAATGATGGTCGAGTTGTGCACGATAACGCTACCCACCAACGGATTTGGGTAGGTTGCGCCCAGTCCGTTTTTGGCCAACTGAATGCACCGCGCCATAAATTTTTCTCGTACCTTCACGCCGTAAAAATACAAGGAATAACTTAGATGGACACAGCCATTATAAGACCTATTGAGAAAAAAGACAATCCGCATATTGCGTGGGTAATTCGCAGTGTACTGGAAGATTTTGGCGTGCCCAAGGTGGGTACCGCCTATGCCGATACTGCCTTGGATTGTATGTTCGAGACCTATCAAAAAGAACGTTCCGAATACTTTGTCGTTGAGGAGAACGGAACCATTATTGGGGGGGGCGGCATTGCACAGCTAGACAATTATGACGGGAACGTTTGCGAACTTCAGAAAATGTATTATCTGCCCGTGGCGCGAGGTCGTGGTATTGGCACCACGATGATTAAGAGATGTTTGGTAAAAGCGCGCGAGTTTGGCTTCGAGAAGTGCTACCTCGAAACAATGCCCTATATGGAGGCTGCACAAAAACTCTATGCCCGCAATGGGTTTGAATATATTGACGGCCCCATGGGCGATACTGGTCACTATTCATGTCCGGTGCACATGCTCCTTACCCTATAGGAATGACCCTTGCCGAACTAAAAGCTACGTATCAGAAAAAATTGACCTCGCGGTATCCGGCATCGGAAATCGCTTCGTTCTTTCAGCTCCTGGTGGAAGAAAAACTGAATTTATCGCGCATAGAAACGGCGATGCAAGCCAACCGCGAGATTAGCGAAGCCGAATTGGATTATTTTGAAAACGCACTATCCCGACTTCTAAAATACGAGCCTATACAGTATATAATTGGGCACACCGAATTTTACGGGTTTCCCTTAAATGTCACCCCCGCAACGCTCATTCCTAGGCCCGAAACCGAGGAGTTGGTCGATTGGGTAATTACTGATACCAAGGCAAATGTTTCCGGATGTTCAGTCTTGGATATTGGAACGGGTTCGGGCTGTATCGCTATTTCATTGGCGAAACATATGCTTAACGCCTCGATTTCCGCCCTTGATGTTTCTTCCGAAGCGTTAACTGTAGCCAAGGAGAATGCTAGGGGAAATAATGTTTCAATAGATTTTTTCAAATTCGATATACTCTCCGCAAACGCCATTCCGCAGCGATATAATTATATAGTTTCCAATCCGCCCTACGTTCGCGAATCTGAAAAAAACGAGATGCAGAAAAACGTACTGGATTTTGAACCGGCCAGCGCCCTGTTCGTTGCAGATGCCGATGCCCTGGTATTTTACCGCGCGATTGCGCGGTTGGCGAAAAACCATTTAGTGGTGGGTGGCGCCCTCTACTTCGAGATTAATGAGTATCTTAGTGAGCCCATGCTGAAATTAATGGCCGATGAAGGTTTCGGTAAGGTGGAGCTACGGAAAGATTTCCGAGGGAAATTTAGAATGATGAAAGCAACGTACCGTGAGTGATATCAAGAAAATATGTGTTTTCTGCGGAAGCAGCGATGGCAATGACGAGACCATACAGCGCGCGGCCCAAGCCTTAGGCGCCATCTTCGCCGAAAAAAATATTACCCTTGTTTACGGTGCCGCCAAGATAGGGATTATGGGTACTGTGGCCCAGGCCTGCCTCGATGCTAAGGGGGAGGTTATTGGTATAATCCCAAATTTTCTGAAGAAAAAGGAAGTGGTGCACCTCGGGCTTACGCAGCTTATCACCACCAAAAACATGCACGAGCGCAAGTTGCAGATGCAGGAAGTGAGTGATGGTTTTATCACGCTTCCCGGCGGTATGGGTACGTTGGAGGAACTCTTCGAGATAACCACGTGGCTACAATTGGGCCTGCACCAAAAACCCATTGGTCTATTAAATGTTAACGGATTTTATGATAGCCTCTTAGCCCTGCTCGAAACTATGGTGCGAAAGGGCTTTCTCTCAATGGAAAATTACGAGCTGCTCCTCGTCGACACCGAGATTGAAGGACTCCTTGCAAAAATGGACGCTTTTAAACCCCCACGGTTGCCACATTGGCTTACAGAAGAGCGAACCTAGACCCCTAAAACAATCCGTTTTCGTTAGGCGAATCTTTATCAATTACCTGTCCTAGGTCCCAAAGTTCTGCGATTCTATGTTCCTCGAAACGGAAAATGTGCACCACGGCAATTTCCATGGTTTCCTTTACCACGTACGAATGCGTGACAATGGTATCACCATCAACAAAACTTTGTTTAATATCGATAGATTTGTTCGGGCTTTCCTGATGGGCCTCGGCCATGGCATTCCGTAAGGATTCTCGGCTGCCATCAAAATATTGATTATGGTGAATGAAGTGCGGGGCAACGTAGCGGTTGAACGCCTCGTCGACCTTGCCCAGCCCGGCCGCTTTCAGAAACGCAATGGCATTTTCCCGGTTTTTTTCCATAGTTGCTGTGTTTTGAAATTTAAAGGTACGAGGAAATTTACAGAATCTGCGGCACCTAGGTAGTGGGCACTTTATATTATATTTGCGAGTATGACGACCGAAGAGAAAATAAACAAGCTCCGCGACACACTTCGCGAGCATAATTATAGCTATTACGTACTGGATAGCCCTACCATTTCTGATTTTGAATTCGATCAGCTCCTCAGGGAGCTTCAGCAGTTGGAAGCTGAAAATCCAGAATATTTCAGTCCCAACTCGCCCACCCAACGCGTAGGGGGTGCGGTGACCAAGAATTTTGAAACCGTTAAGCATACGTACCGTATGTACTCCCTCGACAACAGTTACAGCAAGGAAGACCTTGAGGATTGGGAAAAGCGTATAGAAAAGCTGGTAGACGGACCCGTAGAATATACATGCGAACTGAAATATGATGGAGCCTCCATAAGCCTGACGTATCAAGACGGGGTTTTTGTTCGTGCCGTTACGAGGGGAGATGGGGTGGCTGGCGACGACGTTACCGCCAATGTAAGGACCATACGGTCGGTGCCGTTGCAAATTAAGGGCAACTATCCTGGTCTATTTGAAATTCGTGGTGAAATTGTCCTTCCCTACGAAGGTTTTGCGCAGATGAACGCACAGCGCGTAGCCGATGGCGAAGAACCATACCGAAATCCGCGTAACACAGCCTCGGGCAGCTTAAAATTGCAGGACAGTGCTGAGGTGGCGAAACGCCCGTTGGAATGCCTGCTGTACAGTTTAAAGGGAGAGCAACTGCCGGTAACTACGCAATACGAAAGTCTTCAGCGGGCGCACCAATGGGGTTTCAAGGTGCCAGACGTGTACCAGCTCGCTAAAAATATTGATGAGGTACTTGCTTTTATAAGCCACTGGGATATTCACCGCCATGAACTTCCCTATGAGACCGATGGTGTGGTGGTAAAGGTCAATAGCCTACAACAACAGGAAGAATTGGGATATACCGCCAAAGCCCCGCGTTGGGCAATGGCCTATAAGTTTAAGGCCGAGCAGGCCTCTACCGTGCTACATAGCATTACCTATCAAGTGGGCCGTACCGGGGCCATCACCCCCGTAGCGAACCTCGAACCGGTAAGTTTGGCGGGCACGGTGGTTAAGCGCGCGTCGCTCCATAATGCCGATCAAATTGCAAAGCTAGATATTCGGGAGGGCGATACCGTTTTCGTAGAAAAAGGCGGTGAGATAATTCCGAAGATAACCGGGGTTGACTTTACCCAACGTGCCCCGTCGAGTACCCCCACCGAGTATGTGGCCCTATGTCCAGAGTGCAGCACCCCCCTGGTTCGTGCCGAGGGCGAGGCGCAACACTACTGCCCCAACGCAGGTGGATGCCCGCCACAAATAATTGGGCGCATACAGCATTACATTTCGCGCAAGGCGATGGATATTGAGGGGCTGGGCGGCGAGACGGTCGCCCTCTTGGTGAACAATGGCCTGATAAATAACTATGCAGATTTATACGAACTGACAGTGGAACAGGTAATTCCGTTGGAACGTATGGCAAAGAAAAGTGCCGAGAACCTCATAGCAGGTATCGAGGCATCCAAGAAAATTTCGTTCGAGAGGGTGTTGTTTGCCTTGGGTATTCGATACGTGGGCGAAACCGTGGCGAAAAAATTGGCGCGACGCTTCAAAACTATCGATGCGTTAATGAATGCTTCCGAAGAGGCGCTAGTGGCGGTCGATGAAATTGGCACCCGAATAGCCGAAAGCGTCGTTTTCTTCTTTTCCGAGGAAAAAAACCGAAAAACCATCCAACGGTTGGCCGATTATGGCGTCCAAATGGAAATTTCGGCAGAGAGAATGGCTGCCCAGAGCGATATTTTGCTCGGTAAGACCTTTGTTGTTTCTGGGGTGTTTCAACTTTCGCGTAACGACCTGAAAAAATGTATCGAGGATAACGGTGGCAAGGTTGCTGGCAGTATTTCGGGAAAGACAGATTTTCTCATTGCGGGCGAGAATATGGGGCCCAGCAAGAAAACCAAGGCCGAGGGCCTTGGCGTGCCCATAATTTCGGAAGGCGAATTTCTTCAAATGATTTCCTAAAGCCGGCATGGGTTTTTACCGAAAATCCTATTTTTGTGCTATTCCGTTACAGGACCTATGTTCGAGAAGTTAAAACGCCGCTCAATACAAAAACATACCGAGAAAAACCTTGCCGGTAGGGACCGATCGCAGGTAAACGCTGCGCTGAAAACGCTGGCCTTTCTAGTTGACGAAGGCTTGCATACGAATTTTGAGCCATTTTTTGATCTTGCTTCGGAAATGGGACTGCAACGAAAGGACGTTAGTGTGTTCTCATTTCTGGAGGTAACGAAGAAAACGCCCTCACTGCGTAGCAATCAGGTCAACAACAAGCACTTTAGCTGGAACGGTGCGATCCGCAACCAGGATGCCGCTGAATTTTTAGACCGTGATTTTGATGTGCTCGTTGCCCTTTACGATCAAAACCATACCTTTTTAAACCATATGGTATCAAGGAGCAAGGCCAAGTTCAAGGTGGGCTCGCAGGGGAACGATGACCGGCTTTTCGATTTGACAATCGCGGTCTCGCCCAAAAATGTGGCAACGTTCAAAATTGAACTGATAAAATATTTGAAAATTTTAAACAAGATAGTATGAAAGAGCTAATAGGAACCGGGGTAGCACTCATAACACCCTTTAAAAATGATTTTTCGGTAGATGTTGAGGGGTTGAGGCGCGTGGTGAACTACCAGATCAACAATGGCATCGACTATTTGGTGGTACTGGGCACCACGGCCGAAAGTGCTACGCTCACCCAGACCGAAAAACAGGTAGTCGTTGATACGATTGTCGAGGTGAACAACGGTAGGCTTCCCTTGGTGCTCGGTATTGGCGG
>NZQO01000129.1 GCA_002693605.1 Flavobacteriaceae bacterium | reverse complement strand
CCAGATGGCCGCTCGAGGATACGGGTAAAAATTCGGTAAAACCTTGTACTATGCCCAACAGGATGGCATCCCATAACTCCATTGGTTAGTCCTTTTTGTGTGGATTCAGTAGAATGGCGTACACCTCGATGCCGAAGCCGATTAGGATAAGCGCCGGTGCCAGGCGAATTCGCCGCCAACTGTAAATCTCCGGGTTGAAGACATTCGGGTCATCGCTGCCGCCGCCGGCCATCAGCACAAAGCCGAGCGCGATAAAGGCGACGCCAATGAGCATGAAGATGTAGTTTTTCCGCTCAAAGATAAAATGGCTCTTTTTCGCTTCCTCTTTTCTTTTTTGTTCTCCCAAAACTGTATAATTTAATTCGTTACGTTATGCTTTCTTGTGGAAATTAGGTGTATAGAACCCTTCCGTCCACTTCCAATTTCGCGATATCCCCGCACCTCCTCCCAAACCAAAATCGGTACAGGTGCAAGGTAGCGGTTTTATTTAAAAGGGCTTCGTTGGCAGCCGTCAATGCAAATTCGTGCTGCAGCCCACGGTGTATGTAATATATATTGCCCACGCCCTCACTGACTCCTCCTATGGTACTATTCGCGGTTACGCTGTCTTCCCTAGTCGGGTTCTGTATAGCACAACTTATGAGTGCTAGTGTTAAAATTCCGAAGATGATACCACAATTAGTAATAAAGCTCATCGGTTCGCAAATTTAGGAAACGTTGTGTGGCGAAAAAAGTGCTTAGCCAGCTAATAAACAGGCCAATTAAAAATACCCCGACAAATAGCGCTACCAGCAGCACCTTGTCGTCTAAAAGCTGCAGTTCCGGAAAGCTTTGGTTTAGGTAGTAAAGCACCAGCCCCATCCCAGACAGCGCCACCACGGCCCCGATCATTCCCAATTTCATGCTTTTCCATATAAAGGGCCTCCTAATAAATCCTTTCGTGGCCCCAACCATTTGCATGGTCTTGATGGTAAAGCGCTTGGCATACACCGAAAGCCGAATGGAGCTATTGATTAACAGTACCGCGATAAATAGAAAAACCCCACTAACGATCAGTACCCACAGGCTTATTTTCTTTACGTTGTCATTCAATAAGGCAATAAGGGGCTTGTCGTACACTACCTCGTCCACAAAGTCCTTTTTAATCAGTTCGGTGGAAATATCCTCCAGTTGGGTGGGCGACACATAATCGGCCAACAGGTACACATCAATGCTGTTTTGCAATGGGTTTTCGCCCAGGAATTCCATGAAATTCTCGCCAATGGTCGCGCTATGCTCCTCGGCCGCCTGTTCCTTCGAAATAAATTCGGCACTCTTGGTATACTCGGCAAGGGCCAGGCTCTGCTTCAGCTGGGTAATCTCTACCTCCTTCGCGCTATCTTTCAAGTATACCGTAAGCGCAATTTGCTCCTTGAAATGGTCTGCCACCTTTTTGGTGTTCAGCACCAGCAGTCCCAGCAAGCCCAATAGAAACAGCACCAGCGAGATGCTGATAACAACCGAGAAATATGAGGATATCAACCTGCGCTTTTGATATTTTTCAAACGATGAAGCCATATGCTGTGTTATTGGTTGGCGTAAAAGTACAAAACTAAGCAAAAGCGACTTCTACAGATATCGTAAAATTGCGGGGGTTGCCCGTGCTTTTTTTGATAACGTTTCCCCTTTCGTCTTTCGTACAATAGCCTTAAATTTGCCCTTCATTTTCAAACTGCTGCAATGGGCAACTACGATTTCAATTCAATCGAATCTAAATGGCAAAAGTACTGGGCCGAGCACCAAACCTTCAAGGCTTCCAACGTTTCTGAAAAACCGAAATACTACGTGCTCGACATGTTTCCGTATCCGTCGGGGGCTGGTTTGCACGTGGGACACCCACTGGGGTATATTGCGAGCGACATCTTTGCGCGCTACAAGCGCCACAAGGGTTTTAACGTGCTTCATCCACAGGGATACGATTCGTTTGGGCTGCCGGCCGAGCAATATGCCATACAGACCGGCCAGCACCCGCGCAAGACCACCCAGGAGAATATTGCACGCTATCGCGAACAACTGGACCAGATGGGCTTCTCGTTCGATTGGAGCCGGGAGGTGCGCACCAGCGACCCTGCATACTACAAATGGACGCAGTGGATCTTCATGCAGCTTTTCAACAGCTGGTACGATTACCAGCAGGACAAGGCACGGCCCATTTCAGAATTGGAAACCATACTTTCTTCGGAAGGAAATACAGGCGTAATGGCGGCCAGCGATAATGATACACCCGCAGTGACCGCCCAGCAGTGGAACGATTTTACTTCGGAAGAGAAACAGCGTCTCCTCCTTAACTATAGGCTTACCTATCTTGCCGAAACCGAGGTGAACTGGTGCCCGCAGTTGGGTACGGTGCTTGCCAATGATGAGATCGTGAACGGCGTTTCCGAACGGGGCGGCTATCCCGTGGTGCGCAAGAAAATGAAGCAATGGAGCATGCGCATTACCGCCTATGCCCAACGACTTTTGAACGGGCTCGATACCATAGATTGGCCTCAACCGCTAAAAGATTCGCAAACCAATTGGATTGGCAGGAGCGAGGGGGCCGAGGTGCACTTCAAGCTACAGCATTCAGACCATACAATTTCAGTCTTTACAACACGTCCGGACACTATCTTCGGGGTTAGCTTTATGACCCTGGCACCCGAGCACGAACTGGTCGCCGAAATTACGACCGCAGCCCAAAAGGAGGAGGTCGAGACCTACGTAGCCGCTACCGCAAAGCGCAGCGAGCGAGAACGTATGGCCGATGTCAAGTCGATAACAGGTGCCTTTACCGGTGCCTATGCGGTACATCCCTTTACCGGTAAGCCCATCCCCGTTTGGATTGGCGATTACGTATTGGCGGGCTACGGTACGGGCGCGGTAATGAGCGTACCCTGCGGCGACCAACGTGACTATGACTTTGCACGGCATTTTAACATTCCCATCCCGAACATTTTTGAAGGAATCGATATTTCGGAAGGGGCCTTCTCCGATAAAGACAAAACCGTAATCGCGAATAGCGATTTCCTGAACGGATTCCAATATAAAGAGGCGACCAATAAGGTAATTGAGGCGCTGGAGCAAAAAGGTACCGGCAAGGGGAAGGTCAATTACCGCCTACGCGATGCGGTTTTCAGCAGGCAGCGGTATTGGGGAGAACCCTTTCCCGTATACTATAAAAATGGGCTGCCACAATTGATAGACGAACGCTATTTGCCGCTTACCCTTCCAGAGGTTTCGGCATATCTGCCAACCGAAGATGGCGAGCCGCCCTTGGGCAGGGCCGATACCTGGGCTTGGGACAGCGAGCAAAACAAGGTGGTTTCCAACGAGAAAATCGACCACGAAACTGTGTTTCCCCTAGAGCTGAATACCATGCCGGGCTGGGCGGGCAGTAGCTGCTATATGTTCCGCTATATGGATCCGCGCAACGACCAAGCATTGGCCAGCCAAGAAGCGATGGAATATTGGCAGAATGTAGACTTATATGTAGGCGGTAGCGAGCACGCAACGGGACATTTGCTATACAGCCGCTTTTGGGTGAAGTTTTTGTACGATCGTGGTGTGCTGCCTGTGGATGAACCGTTCAAGAAGCTAATCAACCAAGGGATGATCTTGGGGGAGAGTGCTTTCGTAAACCGATTGGAAGGAAGTAATACCTTTGTTTCTGCTGGAATGCAGACAGGAAATGTAATGCAGCCTATCCACGCCGATGTGTCCTTTGTAAACCATTCCAACGAACTTGACATTGAGGCGTTCAAGGCTTGGCGACCGGAATATGAAGATTCAGAATTCATTACCGAAAAGGATGGCGCATTTAAAGTGGTACGGGAGGTCGAGAAAATGTCGAAGTCCAAATACAACGTGGTCAACCCAGACGATATTTGCGAGCGCTACGGCGCCGATACCCTACGGATGTACGAAATGTTCCTAGGGCCACTGGAACAGGCCAAACCTTGGAACACGGCCGGGATTACCGGGGTGCATAGTTTCTTGAAAAAACTTTGGAAGCTATACCATTCGGGAATAGCTGCGGACGGGAAGCAGGGCGGTGTCTTCTCCGTTTCAGAAGAACCGGCTTCCGGGGAGAGTTTGCGTATTCTTCACAAGACCATCAATAAGGTGGAAGAAGATATTGAGAACTTCAGTTTCAACACATCGGTTTCTACCTTTATGATCGCCGTGAACGAACTGGGCGCCCAAGGCTGCAACAGCCGTGAAGTATTGGAGCCATTGGTGGTACTGTTGTCCCCGTACGCACCGCATATTTCAGAAGAATTATGGCAAAAATTGGGGCATAGCGAGAGTATCTCAATCGCTGCCTTCCCTAAATTCGAGGAAAAATATCTTGTAGAGCACACGAAGGAATATCCCATTTCCTTTAACGGCAAGACCCGTTTTACCTTGGAACTGCCACTCGATATGGCAAAGGAGGACATCGAGGCTGCCGTAATGGCACACGAAAAGACCGAGAACTACCTAGCGGGCCGTGCCCCAAAAAAGGTAATCGTGGTACCCGGAAAGATTGTGAATATTGTGGGCTAATTTTAGCACGCTTTTTGCTTTTCCCTACGTATCTTTAAATTTTAAAAAAGTAAGAAAATGATTGGATATTATATATTAGCGGGCGCCATCTTTTTGGTGAGCATGTACGTTAGCAACAAGCTTAAGAGCAAGTTCAAAAAATACTCAAAGGTGCACCTGCAGAACGGTATGAGCGGCAAGGAAATTGCCGAAAAAATGCTGGCCGACAATGGCATTCATGATGTGGAGGTCATCTCGACGCCGGGGCAACTCACCGACCATTACAATCCTGCCAAGAAAACGGTAAATCTTAGCGAACCCGTCTATATGCAGCGCAATGCCGCCGCGGCCGCGGTAGCGGCGCACGAGGTTGGGCACGCGGTACAGCACGCTACGGCTTATAGCTGGTTGCAAATGCGTTCGGCTATCGTACCGGTGGTTGGCGTGGCGAGCAAGCTCTCCAATTTTGTCATCATGGCGGGATTGGTACTTACCTTTGCCACCTCTATGACCGGCTTGGGCAATACCCTGTTCCTGGTGGGTATTATCCTGTTCGCGGCGACTACCGTGTTTGCCTTCATCACCCTGCCGGTGGAATTTGACGCCAGTAAGCGCGCGCTCGCTTGGTTGGAAACCGAAAATATGGTGACCCCGCAAGAGCACGATGGAGCGGAAGACGCCTTAAAATGGGCCGCACGCACCTATGTAGTGGCTGCGTTGGGCTCACTGGCAACCTTGCTATACTTTATAAGTATGTTTATGGGCGGGCGCGAATAATCGCAATTTAAAGCACAAAAAAATCCGGCGAATCGCCGGATTTTTTTATGAAATCAATGAGTATAATTTATTGGCTACTTCGAACTGCTAACTGCAACTGCCTACCAAATCTGAACACTGCCAACTGAACACTGAGCACTAAACACCCCTATAATCCCCTCAAGGGGACAATCACGGATTCTTTCCTGAGATGGATGGCCAAGAAGTTGTCGACTTACTTCCAACTGCCAAATGCAAATACCCACTGCTACTACACTTTGAACGCTAAACACTGCCAACTACACCCCCAAGGTCTCCTTGCGGTCTCCTTCAGGTTTCCTTACGGTCTCCTTGCGGTATCCTTGCGGTTTCCTTGCGGTGTGCTTGCGGTCAATTGCGGTAGGGAGATAGAACGGTATGTCCTAGACAACCAAACGGCCATTTTTGCAGTGCCCCATCCCGATCAAAAGTAGGGCAAATAGTAGATTACCCCTGCACATTATCTGGGTTGTATCCCAAATATTCGGTAAAGTGCTCTTTAAACTGAATGCCGTGTTCTTTCAGTTCGGCTAAGATGGGTTCGTACACCTCCTTGCTAATGGGCAGCTGTACGCCAGGGGAGGTGATTTCCCCGTTCAAAATTTTTAAAGCAGCCATGGCCACGGGAAGTCCTACGGTTTTTGCCATAGCCGTATGACTCTGATTCTCACCTACGAGCACCATGTTGCTGTCTATCTGTTTCTTGATGCCGTTAAGTTCGTAGCCAAATTTATGGTACATCACGATCATATCCTTATCATCGGGTTGCAAGGTCCATTTATCCTCTAAGATTTTTTGTAGTGCTTGGGCCGGGGTGGCATCTTTTAGGCCTATTTTTTTATCGGGATTGAAGATATCAAGCTCCTCCAGTTTTCCCCACATAAGGTCGTCTTGGTCTATTTTCAGGTTGTGGCGCAATTTCAGCTCTACCGAATCGGTAGGTGAATAGGGAAGGAACAGGTTTACGAATTCCCGATAACTAAGTTCTTCTGAATTCGGTATGGTATACCCATCATCGGTCATTCCCAATTGCACGAACATGTTCCACGCCTTGCTAAAGCCCACCCTTCGAATGGTGCCGCGGTACAAAGTAAGTACATCTTCAAGGCCATATATGCCTCGGTATTTCAAGGAGTTTCGATTGGCGTATCCCTCAAATCGGCCGTGTCCCTCAATTTCCAAGAACTCGGTTCTTCGAAACAAACGGTGATAGGGAATGTATTTGTAGGTGCCTTCCTGAATAAATTCGGCAGCGCCTCCTTGCCCGGCCACCACGACGTTCCTGGGGTTCCACGTAAATTTGTAATGCCATAGGTTGTCATCGCTCTCGGGGGCTACCAGGCCACCGGTGAACGACTCGAACAGCAGCATCTTGCCGCCGTTGTCGCGTATACGGTCTATTATCTGCATGGCGCTCATATGGTCTATGCCCGGGTCAAGTCCTATCTCGTTCATAAAAACCAATCCTTTGCTCGTTACTTTTTTATTGAGGGCCTGCATTTCATCGCTCACGTAGCTGGCCGTCACCATATGTTTCCCAAACTCCAAGCAGTCTTTCGCAACTTCAATATGATAGCGTGCCGGTAGCATAGAAATGACTAAATCTGCTGCCTGCACAGCTTCCCGTCGGTCCGCTTCGTTGAAGATATCCAGCATAATGGCCCGGGCGTTGGGATGCCCGTCGGTATACTTTTGCGCGTTGCTGATGGAGAGGTCGCCAATGGTGACGAATAGCTCCTCGGCTTCCGATTTGTTCAGCAAATATTGGATTAAACTCGTTGAAGATCGGCCTGCACCGATAATTAATATATTTCGCATGGGTAGTTTTTCGTAATTTTGAGGTTCATTTCAGAAAAAAACGAAAGTACTAAAATGTTACCGGAACCTATGAGCGATTACCATAAAAATATTGTCGTGACGGCCACCGCCCTAGCCGCCCTCACCATTGCCATTGGCGCCTTTGGTGCCCACGGACTAAAGCAATTGGTGCCGTCCGAGGAGGTGGCGAGCTTCGAGACAGGCGTTCGCTACCAAATGTACCACGTGTTGGCGCTTTTTGTCATCGGACTTGCTAGGCCAATTGGCCACGACACCAAGGTGTGGGTGTTTCGCATATTCCTGCTGGCCATAGTGTTGTTCTCGGGCTCGATCTACCTCCTGGCCCTACGCTCGGTACTGCCCATAGACGTTGGCTTCTTGGGTCCCATAACCCCTATTGGCGGGTTGCTGTTTATAGTAGGATGGCTAAAGTTGGGGTACGAAATCAGGAAGTTAAAGTAATAACAATTCAAACTAAAAAGAGCGCTTTCTGTTTCAGAATTATTATTTTTGTTGCCCACAACAATTAAATAGAGGTATGGTAAGTAATAACCAAACTACAAAGACGATTTCGTTGGACCAATATGGAATCGCAAATGCAAAAGTTAAGTATCAACTTTCCTCCGAACAACTCCACAATGAAACGATAGAAAAAGGTCAGGGAACAGAGGCTTCCAGTGGTGCCCTTGCCGTAAATACCGGCGAGTTTACCGGCCGCTCTCCCAAGGACCGCTTTATCGTGAAGGACGATGTTACCCGCGAAAAGGTGTGGTGGGGCAATATAAACATTCCCTTTCCTACCGATATGTTCGACCGCTTGTACGATAAGGTGACCAACTACCTGTCTGGCAAGGAAGTGTATGTGCGCGATAGCTATGCCTGTGCCGACGAGGACTACCGTTTAAACATACGAGTAATAAACGAGTACCCTTGGAGCAATATGTTTGCCTATAATATGTTCTTGAGGCCTACGGAAGAAGAGCTGGAAGGGTTTACTCCCGAGTGGACGGTAATTAACGCCCCAGGCTTTATGGCAGACCCCGAAGTAGACGGAACCCGACAGCACAATTTTGCCATCCTGAACTTTACCAAGAAGATTGCCTTGATTGGCGGTACCGGATATACTGGCGAAATTAAGAAGGGAATATTTTCGGCCCTCAACTTCATCCTTCCGGTAGATAAGAATACCATGCCTATGCACTGCTCGGCCAATGTGGGCGAGGACGGCGAGACTGCCATTTTCTTCGGCCTTTCGGGAACGGGGAAAACAACGCTCTCTGCTGACCCTGACAGGAGATTGATTGGCGATGACGAGCACGGCTGGACGGCTGAGAATACCATCTTCAACTTCGAAGGGGGTTGCTATGCCAAGGTTATCAACCTTTCCGAGGAGAACGAACCGGATATTTACCATGCCATAAAGCCCGGTGCGATCCTGGAGAACGTGGTAATGGACGATCAGGGTAACGTAGATTTTTCGGATACCTCAATTACGCAGAACACACGGGTAAGCTACCCAATTTATCACATAGACAACATTCAGGAACCTTCCATAGGGAAAAATCCGAAGAACATTTTCTTCTTGACCGCCGATGCATTCGGAGTGTTGCCTCCTATCTCGAAATTGACACCGGGACAAGCTGCATACCATTTCATTAGTGGCTATACAGCGAAGGTGGCGGGTACCGAAGCGGGGATCGACGAACCGTTGCCGAGCTTCTCGGCGTGTTTCGGGGCGCCCTTCATGCCGCTTCACCCAACCAAATATGCCGAAATGCTAAGTGCCAAGATGAAAGATGCCGGTGTAAACGTATGGCTTATCAATACGGGTTGGACCGGTGGTCCTTACGGAATTGGAACGCGTATGAAGCTGAAATACACCCGTGCCATGATTACCGCGGCCCTAAATGGGCAGCTGGAAGACGTGACTTTCGAGCAGCATCCTATTTTCGGTTTGCAGGTACCGCAAACGTGTCCCAACGTTCCCACCGAGGTGCTAAACCCGAAGGAAACATGGAAGAACAAGAAGGCGTACGACATACAGGCCAAGGAGCTAGCCGCTTCCTTTAAGGAGAATTTCAAGAAGTTCGAGGAATATGCCAATGACGAAATTCTGGCAGGCGCTCCCTTATGAGCTAATGACGTAATAGATACCTATAAAAAAAGCGCTGAAGTAATTCAGCGCTTTTTTTATATGATTATAGTAAGACCTTATTTCTTGTTAGCCTCCTTGATGTATTTTTCGAGTGCCATCGTCATGGAAGGTGTTTCGGGCGTTGGGGCCTGTATGTCTACGCGCAAGCCGTTTTCAGTAGCGGCTTTTACCGTTGTGTTCCCAAATACGGCAATACGGGTGTCGTTCTGCTTAAAATCGGGGAAATTCTCGAATAACGAGACAATTCCGCTAGGGCTGAAGAATACGAGTATGTCATAGTATACGTTCCGTAGGTCAGATAGGTCGCTAACCACTGTCTTGTAAAAAGTAGCTTGTTTCCAATCTACCTTCAGCTCATTCATAACGCTGGGCACCTCGGGCTTCAACTTATCAGACGAAGGCAATAGGAATTTTTCGGTCTTGTATTTTTTGATGAGCGGCGAAAGCTCGGTAAAGGTGCGCTTACCTACGTAAATCTTCCGCTTTCTGTAAACGACGTATTTTTGGAGGTAATAGGCCACCGCCTCGCTCTGGCAGAAATACTTCAGCGTATCTGGCACCTTGAAGCGAAGTTCGTCGGCAATCCTAAAAAAATGGTCAACCGCGTTGCGACTGGTCAAAATAATGGCAGTGTACTTGCTTAAATCGACTTTTTGAGCCCGAACGTCTTTACCAGAGACACCCTCCACATGGATAAAGGGACGAAAATCAATCTTTACCTTTTGCTTTTCGACCAGATCAAAATAAGGGGAGTTTTCAACTTTAGGTTCTGGTTGGGACACCAAAATAGTCTTCACTTTCATAAGCTGCTTTTTTTAAATTCCAATGTTTATACTAACGCCTTGTACAGTATAATGTAAGGTGAAATTTCAAGTGCGCAAAGATACAAAATAAAATAAAAGAAATGGCCAAATATTACCGAGGTGTTTTTTTTGTAACTGTAAAACAGTGCAATACCGTTTAGCACGACCAAAATGGCTACAAAAATGTACAGCGTCGTGCGGGTAGGCATGACCACATAGAAAAATATCAAATTGGCCAAAAACACCACGATCGCCAAAAAATTGCGGTAGCTCAATTTCTGGTACAGATAGTTATTTACAATCGTGTCTATGGAAAAGACGTTGCCCACGATTTTCTCGATGCAGTATTTAACCAATACGAATACCGTATAACCGGTGAGAATCTGTACAAATAGCCAATCGCTGTTACCTACGAAAACCGGATCTGCCGACTTGAACAGTAAATATACTAGGAGGGAAACCGAAATGGCCTGGCAGAAAAAAAGAAGCACGTTAAAGGGGTGCTCGATGGTGTCGTTTTTTCCCTGAAGGGCAAAGTATTTATTGGTAAGGGGAAGCATTACGAATTCCTGGAAGCGACGTGGATAGAAGTGCTTTGCCAATGTAAGGAGAACGATGCAGCCTACCATCAATAGGGTAACCCAATCGGAAGATTCCATGTGTCGCTCAACTAGTTGCAAGGGCCCGTGTTTTAGCGGTAAAGGTACGGCAAATTAATTTTTGAAATTGTGGCCCCTTACCATTTCCTTCACAATTATTTGTGCAAAAAACGGTACATTTGCCCAAAATTGGGGGAGTATGCGTAATGCCGTGGTGGTAATACCCACTTACAATGAAATTGAGAACATTGAGCGCCTAATTAGGAACATTTTTTCACTACAGCGGGAGTTCGATATTTTGGTGGTAGACGATCGTTCCCCCGACGGAACCGCGGCTGCGGTCAATGCCTTGGCTACAGAGTATGGCGGGAAGCTATTTCTTATGGAACGGGAAGGTAAGTTGGGGCTTGGCACTGCCTATATTTCTGGGTTCAAATGGGCGCTCGAGCGCGATTATCAGTTCATTTTTGAAATGGATGCCGATTTTTCGCACAACCCAAACGACCTAATTAGGCTCTATAACGCGTGTAACCGTGAAGCATATGATGTGGCTATCGGCTCGCGGTATATAAAGGGCGTAAACGTGGTAAACTGGCCAATGAGCCGCGTATTGCTATCGTGGCTGGCCTCGAAATACGTGCGCCTCATTACCGGAATGCCGGTACAGGATACCACCGCCGGGTTTATTTGCTATAAACGCGCCGTGCTGGAAAAAATCAATTTGGACAAAATACAATTTGTTGGGTATGCGTTTCAAATTGAAATGAAGTTTAAGGCCTACCTGGCAAAATTCAAAATAACCGAGGTGCCGGTAATTTTTACCGACCGTACGCGGGGCGATTCGAAAATGAGTACGGGAATTATCTCAGAAGCTGTGTTCGGGGTGCTCAAGATGAAATTTAACAGCTTATTCGGAACCAATAATTTTAATGAAATTTAATGAATACGATTTTAATAAAGAACGCAGAGATTGTAAATGAAGGGCGCATTTTTCGCGGCGATGTGTTGGTAGAGGGCGATCGAATCTCCGAAGTCTCCGAGACCATTAGCGTCAAGTCATCGGACACGAAGGTGATCGATGGCGATGGCTGCTACCTCATTCCGGGAATGATTGACGATCAGGTGCATTTCCGCGAACCGGGACTTACCCACAAGGCAACCATCGAAACCGAATCGAAGGCGGCTGTGGCCGGGGGTATTACCACCTTTATCGAGATGCCAAACACCGTTCCGCAGGCTACGACCATCGAGTTGCTGGAGCAAAAATTTGATATAGCCAGTGAAACCTCATGGGCCAATTACTCATTTATGTTTGGCGGAACCAATGATAACCTGGAAGAAATCCGAAAGGTAGATCCTACAAAGGTAGCTGGTCTGAAGCTTTTCCTAGGCTCGTCAACAGGCAATATGCTGGTGGACAACCCCGACGTGCTCGAGCAGATATTTAGCAGTACCAAGTTGGTCATTTCGGCGCATTGTGAGGACGAGGCTACTATTCGTGAAAATCTCAAAAAGCAAAAGGCCATCTATGGCGATGACATTCCCATCGAACTCCATCCCGTTATTCGAAGCGAAAAAGCCTGCTATATTTCGTCATCGCGCGCCATAGAGCTCGCGAAGAAAACCGGTGCGCGCCTGCACGTTTTCCATCTTTCCACCGAGAAGGAAACGCACCTTTTTGGAAACAAGAAGCCGCTAAAAGACAAAAAGATAACTTCGGAAGTGTGCATTCACCACCTTTGGTTTACCGATGAGGACTACCAAACAAAGGGCACGAAAATTAAATGGAACCCCGCCGTAAAGACCAAGGCCGATCGCGAGGGACTATGGAAAGCGCTCAATGACGACCGTATAGATGTGATCGCTACCGATCATGCACCACATACCCTCGATGAAAAAAACAGCAATTACACCAATGCGCCATCGGGTGGGCCCTTGGTGCAGCATGCCCTGGTGGCATTGATGGAGATGTTCCACCGCGGAAAGATTTCCGTGGAGAAAATCGTGCAGAAGACCGCCCACAACCCGGCCATTCTCTTTGATGTGAAAGACCGCGGCTTTATACGCCCAGGCTACAAGGCCGATTTGGTACTGATTAACCCGCAGGCTCCATGGACGGTGAACGGACAGAACATTCTCTATAAATGTGGCTGGTCGCCCTTTGAGGGAACCACCTTCAAATCGCGCATCACCCATACCCTCGTCAATGGAAACTTGGTATACGAGAATTCAAAATTTGTGGGTCGCAGCCGGGGCGAGCGCATAACCTTTAACCGCTAATGAAATTTATAGCCTTCGCCATATCGATTTTTGTGTTGCTTGGTTGCCAAGATGTGGAACGGCCCGAAAAGCCCGACAATTTAATTTCCAAGGAAGAAATGGTGTCAATCTTGACCGAAACCTACCTGGGCAATGCGGCGGCAAGTATCAACAATCGCACGATGCGCGAACGCGGAATTGAGCTTGACTCTTTCGTGTACGCCAAGTACGGCATAGATAGCGTTCAGTTTGCCAGGAGCAATGCCTTTTACACGAGCGATCTCGATGCCTATGCCGAAATCTTTCAGAAGGTAGAACAGCGGTTGATGGAACTTCAGAGAGTGACCGATAGTTTGGAAAAGAACCTCAATTTTGAGGAAAAGGCCGGCGAAATGAAAGATTCGGTTTCCGAAGACAAAACAGCTACACCCTTGCTGAGCGAACCCGTAACCGACAACTAAGATCCCTTCTCTGCCTTGTAATGCGTGGCCACAAAGGCAACTGTAGCCTCGAACGATGTATATTCAAAATCTGCAAACTGATCTTGTAGGGCACTACCATCGTAGCGACTCTCGCTATAAAGTGAACGTACGGTCGCCAAGGGAAGCTTGCGCTTCGTGTCGAAAAGTACCGAAGAAAACCAGTCCAAATAGCTCATAAGCCTACAAATCCATTTCGGAAGTGGTTTCGTGGGCGCTTTCGCATCCAGTTTCTTGGTTAACATGGTCATCATTTCCGTAAATGTAATGTTGGTTCCATTCAAGATGAAACGTCGATTTGTGGTTTCCGAATCCATTAGCAATAGCATAGCGCGCACCACATCGCGTACGTCTAATATCCCCGTACTTCCCGAAGTAGAATACCGTGAGCCGCGGGCGGCCATCGTAATTATTGCACCACTGCCGGAATTCCAAAATCCGGGCCCAAAAATGACACTGGGGTTGACGATTACAGAAGGGACTCCCTCCTGCGTGGCGCGCCAGATTTCCATTTCGGCGCCATACTTGGTTATTGCGTAAACGCTATTGTTCGCTTCGGGGTTCCAGTGCGTGTCCTCATCAATCGGCTTATTGTCCAACGAACTTCCCAAGGTGGCCACCGAGCTAACGTAACACAGCTTCTCGATCTTGTTGGCAATACAGAGATTCACAAGGTTGGCGGTTCCTTCGACATTCGCCTTTCGTAGGGCGGTGTAATTTTTTGGGTCGAAGCTGATGTAGGCGGCCGCATGGTATACGCGATTGATATCACGAAAGGCATCGGTTAGTCGCGGGACATCCAGTATATTGGCCTGTACCCACTCAATGCGGTTGTAATAGGTGTCGGGAACATCTGTATAATATGAAAAGATATGCCGAACGTGCTGCAGGTTGCTTTTGGCGCGGTGAATGGCCCTTACGCGGTCGTGCTTCTTGAGCAATTCGAAGAGCAAGTGAGAGCCTACCAGTCCGGTGCCGCCTGTAACTAGAATCATATCTCAAAAATAGTCTTTTTTGAAGGATTCTTTTCAGATAAAAAGCATAGGTTTATCTTTGCCCGAAACAAAAGGAAAATCACTTTGGAACTGAAGAATTTCGTACAAGAATTACAATGGCGCGGGATGGTGCACGACGTCATGCCCGAGACCGAGGCACACCTCATGGAACAAATGCGCGCAGCCTACGTAGGTTTCGATCCTACCGCAGATAGTTTGCACATTGGCAACTTGGTGCCCATAATGTTATTGGCCTTTTACCAGCGCTGTGGGCACAAGCCGTTTGCCTTGGTTGGCGGGGCCACCGGTATGATTGGCGACCCTTCGGGCAAGTCGAGCGAGCGTAACTTGCTAGACGAGGAGACCTTGCGGCATAATCAGGAATGCGTGCGCAACCAATTGTCTCAGTTCCTGGATTTCTCAAGCGGGAATGACAACCAAGCGGTAATGGTCAACAATTATGATTGGATGAAAGAGTTTTCGTTCCTAGATTTTATTCGCGATGTTGGCAAGCACCTCACCGTAAATTACATGATGGCGAAAGATTCGGTTAAAAGCAGGCTAAGCGGCGAGAGCAGCGAGGGCATGTCGTTCACCGAGTTTACCTACCAGTTGGTGCAAGGCTACGATTTTCTCCACCTTTACCGCGCCCACGAGTGCACCCTCCAAATGGGCGGGAGCGACCAGTGGGGCAATATCACTACCGGCACCGAGCTAATTCGAAGAATGGCAGGAGGCAAGGGCTTTGCCCTTACCTGTCCGTTAATTACCAAGAGCGACGGGAGTAAATTCGGAAAAAGCGAGGGCGGGAATATTTGGTTGGACGCCAACCGAACGTCACCCTATAAATTTTACCAATATTGGCTGAATAGCAGTGATGAGGATGCCGAAAAGTACATTAAGATTTTTACCTTCCTAGACCAAGAAACGATCGAGCGCCTTGTGGAAGAGCACCAACAGGCACCTCATGCTCGGTTGTTGCAAAAGCGCCTTGCGCAAGAGGTGACCACCACCGTGCACAGCGAGGCAGATTACGAAAATGCCGTGAAGGCTTCGGAAATATTATTCGGAAAATCGACTTCGGAAGATTTACGGAAGCTAAACGAACAGACTTTTCTCGATGTATTTGAGGGAGTTCCGCAAGCCGAGGTGGCACGTACCCATATTGAAAACGGGCTCGATATTATCGCTGCCCTATCGGGAGACACCCAATTCCTGAAATCGAACGGCGAGGCAAGGCGCGCCCTTAAAGAGAACAGCATTTCGGTAAATAAGGAGAAAGTTTCGGAAGGCTATGAAATCTCAACCACCGATTTAATTGACGGTAAGTTCGTGCTTCTGCAGCGAGGCAAGAAAAATTACTATATTATTAAGGTAGCATAAATAGAAAGCCCCCGACAATATCGGGGGCTTTCCGCATTAACTAACTAACCAACCAATTATGAAATGGGCCACAAAGGACCCTGTACATAAATTTAATCGCCTAGTTGGT
>NZQO01000128.1 GCA_002693605.1 Flavobacteriaceae bacterium | reverse complement strand
GCACTAATATCTAGACGGTCAATAGCTCCAAAACCTACCTGAAAGGCGGCCTCGGCATTGAGATCGCCCCCAAAGACCGCACCTTGCATATGGATGCTATGGGTGCCGGCTTCCAACAATAAAGTAGTAGACCTCGAATTGAAAATGTATCCCGTGGCAGCATCACAATTTACGTTAGAGTAGACCGAGCTGGTCATTCCATAAGCTTTGGCTGGGTTCGCCGTGGTGCCATTGCCCAAATAAAAATAGTTGTGGGCCACTTTCGCCCGCCCATCATCAATCTTTGCGGCACTGTTGTATCCATCAAATTCCATAGAGATATAATAGGTGATGACCACCATTGCACGCTGGGTTAAGGTGAAACTTTTTGTTGAAATTTCAGATGCGTTCAATCCCGAATTTGCAGTTGTTCTCACCAGGACGGGGCTGGACACAATGGGTCCGGAAAATACCTCTCCAGACATTTGACCAATTGCCAAGTCGCCCTCCGAGTTCACCATTACGTTGTACATCGATGCACCTCCCTGATTTTCGGGATGGTTGCTGCTATTCAAGCCATCAATGCGAATGGTGCTACGATCGCCGGCAATGTGCAAAGCCTGTTGCGGTGTCACAGTGCCAATACCCACCTGTGCCATAGTAGGCAAAATGGTAAGTATAAAAAGTATGCTAAGGGTAGATAAATTTTTCATAAGTAGCTATTTAGGTGTGAAACACTTTTCCTTTAAAAATTACGGCAACTCAATTTTGCAACATTGGCCCATCGGCATTGCCGTTTGAGCACTCGCAGCCCGTATTGGGACCGGTAATAAAGTTGAGGGTTACCGTAGATTGATCGCAAATAGATTGATTGGGGGCGGGCAGGCAAACCTGGTAATCAAACGTTACCTCGCCTGTAAAACCGGGTACGGGTTCGTACGAATAAGTTCCGTTGCTGTTTAATGTAAAATCACGTCCCTCGGGTGTAGGGCCGGACAATAAGGTAAAGGTAGAACCCCTTGGCACGTTATTTCCGCTGAGTGTGCCAAAGAATTCCTGGCTCATACAGGCAGTTTCGGTTTTTGGAACGGCATACGGTTGCATTATAAAAAATTTACCATCACCGTGATCGACCGTAGCCGCCATCAAATCTACTCTCGTAATAATTGATCCTATGGGCGCTAGATCCTTTAAATAAAATAAGGCGATACCAATCGTACCGTTGTTCTCTACCACGCGTCCCGAATTCCAGTAATCTACGCCCGCTGGGGGTGGGTTGTACTTGGGACCGGTTTGGGTTGAATTGGAGCGTACAAATGTATCGCCCAAATACTGTTCTGGCCCTCCCCCGTTGGGGATTCCGTAAACGGAGATATAATAGCAGTTGTTGGCGTTACGCTCAGATATGGCGATAATTCCGCCGTCATTAGACGGAATGCCAGGATTGTATATTAATGATTGGATCTGTGCATCGGTGGTGGATACCGCACCGAAATTTCCGCACAAATTACGGCCGTTATAAGTGGAGTTAAAATAATGGTTCAGGTTTCTATCCTGAAAAGCGGCTAACGCGTTCGCGTTCCAATTAACGTTAGAACTATTATTGTTCACTACAGTACCGTTCCGAATAACACTATTGAAGTTATGCCCGTCGGGCCCTAACCGTTTTAGCGCATAGGCTGAAGGAACGGCCACTGATTGGAACACCGTGCCGTTCACCGTAATAGATTTAATGGTGGCTGGGTTGTTGGTTGTAGCCTGGGTATCGGACCATTGAAAAGACACCCCGGTAGTAATAGAAGGCGCTTGCGTTTGGCAGTAGGTTGAACCGTGATTAAACAAGAAAGCAACGCTCATGGCAAAAATACATGTGGAAGCTCTCTTAACGATCGAGTGCACAGTAGGTATCATCATATCAATTTGGGTTTCGTTGCTCGACTTAACTTTCGTTAACTGGGACTCAAGCAATTATCGTCAAAGATAGGTTGTGTTCAGATTTTTCCTACACAGATTTCTCCTTTTTCGATATAACCCAATTTATATTCGCTGAACTACACATAAAGTCGAGAAATCCTCTATAAAAAGCATGTGTAAAATCGTACAAATAAGTAATTTACAATCGTAAAGCGCTTATATATTCCCATACATAAATCAAATTTATCTGTTTCAAACAGCCTAAATTAATATAGATTATCCTCAGTTTTTTTGAATCTAGCATAAAAAAAAAGAGCCTTTAAAAGGCTCTTTTTCTTATGCTTCCCCAGTGGGGCCAAAATTCATCGGAATGGGCGGTTGGTCCTGTTCCTTAATCTTTCCGTGGGCTTTCTCGAAACGCTGTACGTTATCGCCCAAAGCGCGCAATAGGCGCTTGGCGTGTTGAGGTGTCAATATTATTCTGGACTTTACCTTACTTTTAGGAACACCGGGCATTATACTCACAAAATCCATAACAAACTCGGTCTGTGAATGGTTAATAATGGCCAGGTTGCTATAAATACCTTGGGCAACGCTTTCATCGAGTTCAATATTCAACTGTCCTTGCTGTTGTGGCTTTTTGTTTTTTTCTTCGTCAGACATGTTACTTTTTATTACGTTAGTTTCTCGTTCCAATATAAAAAGAAAAATCCCGCCTATAGCGGGATTTTCCTAAAATTACCGTTTTACGGGTAGCTGTATTAATTATAGTTTACTTCCTGTTTTTCCCGGGTCATTTCCTCTAGCTCTTCCTTGCTGCCAACGATTATGGAATCGTATTCGCGCAGTCCGGTTCCGGCTGGAATCTTGTGCCCCACAATAACGTTTTCCTTCAGTCCTTCCAACGTATCGATCTTACCGCTTACCGCAGCTTCGTTCAATACCTTGGTGGTTTCCTGGAAGGATGCCGCAGAAATAAACGACTTGGTCTGTAACGACGCTCTCGTGATACCCTGTAAAATTGGCGTTGCCGTAGCGGGTACCGCATCGCGGGCTACCACAAGGGCCTTATCGCCCCGTTTCAACATAGAGTTCTCGTCGCGCAGCTCACGTGGCGATACTATCTGTCCTTCCTTCAGGTTTTCTGAATCACCGGCCTCATCGACTACTTTCATTCCGAAGATCTTATCGTTCTCCTCAATGAAGTCGTCCTTGTGCACCAATTGGTTTTCCAAGAAAGTAGTGTCGCCACTGTCGACGATCTGTACCTTACGCATCATTTGGCGAACGACCACCTCGAAGTGCTTGTCGTTGATCTTCACCCCCTGTAAACGATATACTTCCTGCACCTCGTTTACCAAGTACTGCTGTACCGCAGATGGTCCCTCGATACGGAGGATGTCCTCTGGCGTAATGGAACCGTCGGAAAGTGGCATCCCGGCACGAACGTAATCGTTTTCCTGAACCAAGATCTGATTGCTCAATTTCACCAAATATTTGGTGACCTCGCCCAATTTGCTCTCTACGATAATCTCACGGTTACCGCGCTTTATCTTTCCAAAGGAAACGACACCGTCAATCTCACTTACAACCGCAGGGTTGGAAGGGTTACGCGCCTCGAACAATTCGGTTACTCGTGGCAGACCTCCCGTAATATCACCCGCCTTGGCAGATTTACGAGGAATCTTCACCAATACCTTACCGATCTTGATCTTGTCGCCATCGTCCACCATAATGTGGGCGCCAACGGGCAGGTTATAAGATCGAATCACTTCATCTTTCTTCCCAAGAATTTGTAGGGTAGGAATTCGCTTCTTGTCACGAGATTCTGAAATCACCTTTTCCTGGAAACCTGTCTGTTCATCAATTTCCACTTGGTAGGTAACACCTTGCACGATATTTTCGTACTTGATCTTACCGGCAAATTCAGAAATGATAACACCGTTGTACGGATCCCACTGGCATACCACAGCACCCGCCTTCAGCTTGTCGCCGTCCTTCACGAACAGGGTTGAACCGTAAGGAATGTTGTTGGTACTCAATGTAATTCCGGTTTTCTCGTCTATCAACTTAATTTCTGAAGTACGGGAAATAACGATATCGACTTGGTTGCCTTCTGCATCTTCTCCCTTCACGGTCTTAAGGTCCTCAATCTCGGCCCTACCGTTGTACTTAACAACCAATTTGTTTTCTTCTGAAATGTTACCTGCAATACCACCCACGTGGAAAGTGCGCAACGTAAGCTGTGTACCGGGCTCACCAATAGATTGGGCGGCCACGACACCTACGGCTTCACCGCGCTGAACCATTTTGTTGGTGGCAAGGTTACGGCCGTAACATTGAGAACAGATACCTTGCTTAGCCTCGCACGTTAGGGCAGAGCGTACTTCAACGCTTTCTACCGGCGACTGGGTAATTACCCGGGCTATTTCTTCGGTAATATGCTCACCCGCTCCTACCAAAACATCTTTGGTAAGTGGGTTGTAAACATTGTTGAGTGCTGTTCTACCAATAATTCGATCTTCGAGCGACTCGACGATCTCTTCGTTCTTCTTTAAGGCAGAAACCTCGATTCCGCGCAACGTACCACAATCTTCGATGTTAATGATAACGTCTTGCGAAACGTCTACCAATCGACGGGTCAAGTACCCGGCATCGGCCGTTTTTAGTGCGGTATCGGCAAGTCCCTTACGGGCACCGTGGGTAGAGATAAAGTACTCAAGGATGGAAAGTCCTTCCTTAAAGTTAGAGAGAATCGGGTTCTCAATAATTTCTCCACCGCCCGAGTTCGATTTTTTCGGCTTGGCCATCAAACCACGCATACCGGTTAGCTGGCGAATCTGCTCTTTCGAACCACGCGCACCTGAATCGAGCATCATATATACCGAGTTGAAACCTTGTTGGTCCTCTCGAATACGCTTCATAGAAAGCTCGGTCAACTCTGCGTTGGTAGCGGTCCAGATATCAATTACCTGGTTGTAGCGCTCGTTGTTGGTAATAAGACCCATGTTGTAGTTTCCTACAATTGTATCTACCTGTCTATTGGCATCTTCAATCATCGCCTGCTTTTCGGCAGGAATAATGATATCTCCCAAGCTGAACGATAATCCGCCCTCGAATGCGAACTTATAGCCCAACGTTTTTATTTCGTCAAGGAAAGCTGCCGTCTTCGGCACGCTGGTTACCTTAAGGATTCCGCCAATAATATCGCGAAGCGATTTCTTGGTCAAAACCTCATTGATGTAGCCAGCTTCTTCGGGTACTTCCTCGTTAAAGATAACACGGCCAACGGTGGTGGTGATAATTTGCTTTACCAACTCTCCGTTTTCGTTGAAATCTTTGGTTCTAATTTTTATTTCGGCATTTAGGTCTACGCGCTTTTCATTGTAGGCAATGATAACCTCTTCGGCCGAGTAGAAGGTTAACCCTTCGCCCTTAACCTTGTGGTCATCGGTAGACTTACGCAACTTGGTCATATAGTAAAGACCCAATACCATATCTTGAGATGGTACCGCCACTGGCGAACCATTTGCAGGGTTCAGAATATTGTGCGATGCCAACATGAGCAATTGTGCTTCCAAAATTGCCTCTGGGCCCAATGGAAGGTGCACCGCCATCTGGTCGCCATCAAAGTCGGCGTTAAAAGCCGTACAAACCAATGGGTGCAGCTGGATTGCCTTACCTTCAATCAGTTTTGGCTGGAATGCCTGGATACCCAAACGGTGAAGCGTAGGGGCACGGTTCAAGAGCACTGGGTGCCCTTTCAAAACATTTTCCAGGATATCCCAAACTACGGGCTCTTTTTTATCGATAATTTTCTTGGCCGACTTTACCGTCTTAACAATACCGCGCTCAATGAGCTTACGGATTACAAACGGCTTGTACAGCTCTGCGGCCATATCCTTCGGAAGACCACATTCGTATAATTTCAATTCGGGTCCTACAACGATTACCGAACGGGCCGAATAATCTACCCGCTTACCAAGTAAGTTTTGGCGGAAACGTCCTTGCTTTCCTTTCAATGAATCGGAAAGCGATTTTAGCGGACGGTTGCTATCGGTTTTTACTGCGGAAGACTTACGTGTGTTGTCAAAAAGTGAATCTACCGATTCCTGAAGCATACGCTTCTCGTTTCGGAGGATTACTTCTGGCGCCTTGATTTCCATCAAACGCTTCAAACGGTTGTTTCGGATAATTACCCGACGGTATAGGTCGTTCAAATCGGAAGTCGCGAAACGGCCACCATCTAACGGCACCAATGGGCGCAACTCTGGCGGGATCACCGGAATTACCTTCATGATCATCCACTCGGGCTTGTTCTCGCGGTTCTTGTTCGCCTCGCGAAGCGCTTCTACTACCTGAAGGCGCTTTAGTGCCTCGGTCTTACGCTGCTTGGAAGTTTCGTTGTTCGCCTTGTGACGTAAATCGTAAGATAGGGCGTCTAGGTCGATTCGGTTTAACAAATCGATCAAGCACTCTGCTCCCATCTTGGCGATGAACTTGTTCGGGTCGCTATCGTCCAGATATTGGTTTTCCTGAGGCACGGTATCTAAAATAGAAAGGTACTCTTCCTCGGTTAGGAAATCCATTTTCTTAACGGGCTCGCCGTCTTCGTATTTCGCAATTCCTGCCTGGATTACCACGTAACGTTCGTAGTAAATAATCATATCTAACTTCTTGGAAGGCAGTCCAAGTAAGTAGCCTATCTTGTTGGGCAAACTGCGGAAGTACCATATGTGCGCGACGGGCACCACTAAATTGATGTGGCCCACGCGGTCGCGACGTACTTTCTTCTCGGTTACCTCTACACCACAACGGTCACAAACAATCCCCTTGTAGCGAATACGTTTATATTTACCACAGGCACATTCATAGTCCTTTACTGGACCAAAAATACGCTCACAGAAAAGGCCGTCACGCTCAGGTTTGTGCGTACGGTAGTTGATCGTTTCCGGTTTTAGCACCTCGCCGCGCGACTCTGCCAGAATAGATTCTGGAGAGGCCAAACCAATAGAAATCTTGTTGAATTTCTGTACTGTGTTTTCTTTATTTCTTGCCATAATGCTTTACAATAATCTTACTTTTTTGTGAATGGGGACTCTGCTACAAATCCCTTGAAAAACCCGATGTGTCCCCGCACGGGGCGGGGACGGGGTTATTCTTCTAATCGAATGTCCAGACCCAAACCTTTCAATTCGTGCATTAACACGTTGAACGATTCTGGAAGTCCGGGTTCTGGCATAGCTTCTCCCTTCACGATTGCCTCGTAGGTTTTGGCTCTACCAATAACGTCATCAGATTTTACGGTCAATATTTCACGTAGCGTGCTGGATGCACCATAGGCTTCCAGTGCCCATACTTCCATCTCCCCGAAACGCTGACCACCGAACTGGGCTTTACCACCCAACGGTTGCTGCGTAATCAATGAGTACGGTCCTATAGAACGGGCGTGCATCTTATCATCTACCATGTGCCCCAGTTTCAGCATATAAATGACCCCTACGGTTGCAGGTTGGTCAAATCGCATACCGGTTCCGCCATCGTACAGGTGGGTGTGTCCAAATCGCGGAATACCTGCCTGATCGGTAAGTTCGTTTATCTGGTCTATGGTAGCACCATCAAAAATTGGGGTGGCAAACTTGCGGCCCAATTTTTGTCCGGCCCAACCAAGAACAGTTTCATAGATCTGCCCAATATTCATACGTGACGGTACCCCAAGTGGGTTCAGCACGATGTCTACCGGTGTTCCATCTTCCAGGAACGGCATATCTTCCTCACGAACAATACGTGCAAAGATACCTTTGTTACCGTGACGTCCCGCCATCTTGTCGCCTACTTTCAGTTTACGCTTCTTAGCGATGTAAACCTTGGCCAGCTTCAAAATTCCGGAAGGCAACTCATCTCCTACAGAGATGGTGAACTTCTCGCGACGAAGGTTTCCTTGCAGGTCGTTTTCCTTGATGCGATAGTTGTGCATCAAATCGGCCACCAAGGCATTGGTTTCATCGTCGGTAGTCCAAGTGCCACCGGTAAGATGCGTGTAGTCATCAACGGCGTTCAGCATTTTTAGGGTGTACTTCTTTCCTTTGGGGAATACAACCTCTCCGAGGTCGTTCATTACCCCTTGGGCAGTCTTACCACCAACAATGGCGAACAATTTTTCTACCAATACATCTTTCAACGCGTCGAATTTGGCATCATAAGAAATTTCGAGTGCGGCGATGTCTTCCTTGTCCTTGGCGCGCTTGCGCTTGTCCTTTATAGCACGGGCAAAGAGTTTTTTGTCGATTACCACACCGTTGAGCGATGGGGAGGCCTTCAGGGAGGCATCCTTAACATCACCTGCTTTGTCGCCAAAGATGGCACGAAGCAGTTTTTCTTCGGGGGTTGGGTCGCTCTCCCCTTTCGGGGTAATTTTTCCGATAAGGATATCACCGGGTTTTACTTCGGCACCTACGCGAATCATCCCGTTTTCGTCAAGATCTTTTGTGGCCTCTTCGGAAACGTTCGGAATATCGTGGGTAAGTTCTTCATTACCCAATTTGGTGTCGCGAACCTCGAGTGAGTATTCGTCTATATGTATAGAGGTGAAAATATCCTCTCGTACTACTTTTTCTGAAATTACGATCGCATCCTCGAAGTTATACCCCTTCCAAGGCATAAAGGCTACTTTCATATTTCGGCCCAAGGCCAATTCTCCTGCTTCGGTTGCATATCCCTGGCAAAGAACCTGTCCTTTCTTAACACGGTCGCCCTTTCTTACGATAGGCTTCAGGTTAATGGAAGTACTCTGGTTCGTCTTGCGGAACTTAACGAGCTGGTATGTCTTAGAGTCGCTGTCAAAGCTTACCATACGCTCACTATCGGTACGGTCGTACTTGATAGTTACCTCGTTGGCATCGACATATTCTACCACTCCGTCGCCCTCGGCATTTATCAACACTCGAGAATCGGAAGCTACCTGGCGCTCGAGACCGGTTCCCACGATGGGGGAATCGGCACGTAGCAGGGGTACTGCCTGGCGCATCATGTTACTTCCCATCAAGGCACGGTTCGCATCATCATGTTCCAAGAACGGAATCAACGAAGCCGAGATAGATGCGATCTGGTTAGGCGCAACGTCGGCATAGTTTACCGTAATGGGCTCGACCACGGGGAAATCGCCCTCCATACGGGCAATTACACGATCGGTATCGATGGTGCCGTCATCCTTTAGCGGGATGTTGGCCTGTGCGATCAATTTCTCTTCCTCCTCTTCGGCTGAAAGGTAGATCGGTGCATTTTTAATATCGATTTTCCCATCTTCTACCTTTCTATAAGGTGTCTCGATAAAACCGAGGTTGTTTACCTTGGCATATACCGAAAGTGAAGATATTAGACCAATGTTAGGTCCTTCAGGTGTTTCAATGGGGCACAACCTTCCGTAGTGGGTGTAGTGAACGTCACGTACCTCAAACCCGGCACGCTCCCTGGAAAGACCTCCTGGTCCTAGTGCAGAAAGACGACGCTTGTGCGTAATCTCAGCCAAGGGGTTGGTCTGGTCCATAAACTGCGATAACTGGTTGGTACCGAAGAACGAGTTGATAACCGAGGAGAGTGTCTTCGCGTTAATCAAGTCGATAGGGGTAAACACCTCGTTATCACGAACGTTCATACGCTCACGGATGGTGCGCGCCATACGGGCTAGGCCAACGCCAAACTGAGACGATAACTGCTCCCCAACGGTACGTACACGACGGTTGCTAAGGTGGTCAATATCATCGATCTCTGCCTTTGAGTTGATAAGCTCGATTAGGTATTTTACGATAGTAATGATATCTTCCTTGGTAAGCACCTGCTTCTCCATGTCGATATCAAGACCCAATTTTTTATTCATTCGGTAACGGCCCACCTCACCAAGGTTGTAGCGCTGGTCGCTAAAGAACAGCTTGTTGATGATACCGCGCGCGGTTTCCTCATCGGGCGGCTCGGCGTTACGCAATTGCCTATAGATATGCTCTACCGCTTCTTTTTCAGAGTTGGTAGGGTCTTTCTGAAGGGTGTTGTGGATAATGGCATAGTCGCCCTGTTGGTTGTCCTCCTTATGGAGCAGGATGGTCTTGGTGCCAGAATCCAGAATTTCGTCTACGTGCTCCTTTTCAAGAACAGTATCGCGGTCAAGTACGATTTCGTTACGCTCAATAGAAACCACCTCGCCGGTGTCCTCATCTACGAAATCTTCGTGCCACGTCTTAAGCACACGGGCTGCCAGCTTGCGGCCCAAGTATTTTTTGAGTCCGGTTTTCGACGCCTTTACCTCTTCGGCAAGGTCGAAAATTTCAAGGATGTCCTTATCCCTTTCAAAACCGATTGCACGGAAAAGAGTCGTTACCGGAAGCTTCTTCTTTCTATCGATATAGGCGTACATTACGCTATTGATATCGGTAGCGAACTCGATCCAGGAGCCTTTGAACGGGATAACCCGTGCAGAGTACAGCTTGGTTCCGTTGGCGTGGAAGGATTGCCCGAAGAAAACCCCTGGCGAACGGTGCAACTGTGATACAACAACGCGCTCAGCCCCATTGATACAGAAGGTACCGCTTGGTGTCATGTAGGGGATGGTGCCTAGATACACGTCCTGCACGATGGTCTCGAAATCTTCGTGCTCAGGGTCGGTACAGTATAATTTCAAACGTGCCTTTAACGGAACGCTGTATGTAAGACCGCGCTCTATACATTCCTGGATGGAGTACCGTGGCGGGTCTACAAAGTAATCTAAAAACTCTAGTACAAATTGGTTGCGCGTGTCGGTGATTGGAAAGTTCTCCATGAAGGTTTTATAGAGACCTTCTTCACCTCTTTCTTCTGATTTTGTTTCAAGCTGGAAAAAATCCTGGAAGGATTTGATCTGGATGTCCAGAAAATCCGGGTAATCCGGTTTGTTCTGCACAGAAGAAAAATTCAATCTTTCAGTTTGCGTTGCTGACATCTATGGACGGAATTTTAATTAAAATAACTACGACTGCGTACACTCAAAAAATGGGTAACCTTTATATACGCAAAATGGTTTAGGCCTGTCCGGCAAATCCGGACGGCCTAAACCTTAAGGTTTGTAATTCGACGAGCTTACTTAAGCTCAACCTCAGCTCCTGCTTCTTCTAACTGAGCTTTTACTGCTTCAGCTTCGTCTTTAGCAACACCTTCCTTGATTGGAGATGGAGCGTTGTCTACTAATTCCTTAGCTTCTTTAAGACCAGCACCGGTAAGTTCTTTTACCAACTTAACTACTGCCAATTTAGAGGCACCAGCTGCTTTAAGGATTACGTCGAATTCGGTTTGCTCTTCAGCGGCTTCGCCACCACCAGCAGCAGCACCACCGGCAACAGCAACAGCTGCAGCAGCAGGCTCGATACCGTACTCTTCTTTTAATATTTCAGCTAACTCATTAACTTCTTTTACAGTTAAGTTAACCAATTGCTCTGCGAAATCTTTTAAATCTGCCATTTTCTATCGTTTTAAAAATAATTGTTTAATGTATGTAAATTAATTAGTGCTATGTGCTTACCCTTCTCTTTCTGAAAGGGTCTTAACAAGACCTGCAATGGTATTGCCACCTGACTTAAGTGCCGAAATAACGTTCTTGGCAGGAGATTGAAGCAATCCGATGATGTCTCCAATAACTTCTTCCTTAGATTTGATTTCAACCAGTTTGTCAAGCTGTTCGTCGCCGATGAAGATTGCCTCTTCAACAAACGCTCCCTTAAGTAAAGGCCTGTCAGATTTCTTTCTGAATTCCTTAATTACCTTTGCCGGGGCGTTTCCGGTTTCCGAAACCATTAACGAGGTATTGCCTTTGAGAACTCCGGTCAACTCGCCGAACTCCTTTTCGCTGCTCTCCATTGCTTTGGCGAGTAACGTATTCTTAACTACGTTCAAGCTAACGCCTGCCTTAAAGCACGCGCGACGCAAGCGTGTAGTCGCATCTGCATCAAGCCCTGAAATGTCTGCCAAGTAAATATTAGCGCTTTCAGCCAACTGTGCAGTCAAATTTTCAATTACTTGTGATTTTTCTTCTCTAGTCATAAGTTCTCAATTTTACTGCTCGGTGAAACGCTTGGTGTCGATCTCTACGCTAGGACTCATGGTGCTAGACATATAGATACTCTGGATATACACACCTTTGGCGGCCTGAGGCTTCAGTTTTACGAGTGTCGTTAATAATTCTCTTGCGTTTCCGGCTATTTTTTCGGCATCGAAAGATGCTTTCCCAATTGCCGCGTGGACGATACCGGTCTTATCGACCTTAAAGTCGATCTTACCTGCCTTCACGTCTGAAACTGCCTTAGCAACGTCCATAGTAACCGTACCGGTCTTTGGGTTTGGCATAAGGCCACGAGGACCTAATACGCGCCCCAAGGGACCTAGCTTGCCCATTACACTGGGCATGGTTACAATAACGTCAACATCTGTCCAACCTCCTTTAATCTTGTCGAGGTACTCGTCTAATCCAACATAATCCGCACCGGCTTCTTTGGCCTCGGCCTCCTTGTCTGGAGTAACCAATGCCAACACCTTTACGTCTTTACCTGTACCGTGGGGTAGGGTTACTACACCGCGTACCATTTGGTTTGCTTTACGTGGGTCCACGTTAAGGCGTACCGCGAGGTCTACAGAGGCATCGAAATTTACGTTGGTAATCTCTTTTATTAAAGCGGAAGCTTCTGCCACGGTATAGGTTTTATCCTCTACCTTAAGCATCGCCTCTTTCTGCTTTTTTGTTAGTCTTGCCATTTTATAGATTCTTTTTCTTGATTAAAAAGGAGCTGCTCCTTTTATTTTCACTCCCATTGATCGAGCAGTACCGGCCACCATTTTCATGGCAGACTCTACGGTAAATGCATTTAAATCGGGCATTTTGTCTTCTGCAATTGCACGAACTTGATCCCACGAGATAGTGGCTACCTTTCTGGCGTGTGGCTCTCCAGAGCCTTTCTTAACTTTAGCAGCTTCAAGAATCTGCACGGCTGCGGGAGGTGTCTTGATAACAAAGTCGAACGACTTGTCCTTGTACACCGTAATTGCAACCGGCAAAACTTTGCCCTGCTTGTCTTGGGTTCTCGCATTAAACTGCTTACAGAACTCCATAATGTTCACACCGGCAGCACCTAAGGCGGGTCCAACTGGAGGAGACGGGTTTGCCGCACCACCACGAACTTGCAACTTAACTACTTTATCTACTTCTTTTGCCATTGTTTAAATTTTACTGCGATTTTTCCTGATGTGGAAGCCTTAGAAAAAACCTATTTATATAGCGTGTAACAATTATACTTTCTCTACTTGCATATAGCTTAGCTCAAGCGGCGTCTTTCTTCCGAAGATTTTCACCATTACCTCAAGCTTGCGCTTTTCTTCGTTGATCTTCTCAACAGTTCCGTTGAAACCGTTGAACGGACCGTCTATTACCTTTATCGTCTCGCCAATGATGAACGGGATGTTGACGTTCTCGTCCTCTACGGAGAGCTCATCTACCTTACCTAGCATCCTGTTTACCTCGCTCTGGCGAAGTGGCACAGGATCACCGCCCTTGGTCTCGCCCAAGAAGCCGATAACCCCATTAATCGATTTGATGATGTGCGGTATCTCCCCGGCCAAACTAGCCTGTATCATTATATACCCCGGAAAGTAAACGCGTTCCTTGTTTACTTTTTTGCCGTTGCGAATTTGAATAACCTTCTCGGTAGGAACCAGGACCTGCTCAATATAGTCCTCAAGATTTAAGCGAGTGATTTCGGTCTCGATATACTCCTTAATCTTGTTTTCCTGTCCACTTACCGAACGGACAACATACCACTTTTTTGCACTCTTCGTTTCAGTCATATTTACGACTTGATCCATTCAAAATAAAGGCTTATAACTTTGCTGAACACGGTATCTACCCCCCAAACCGCAAGGGCCAGGACGATAGAAAAAACCGCTACGATTACCGTTAACCGCTGTGCCTCTGCCCAGGTTGGCCAGGTCACGTGGTTTTTCAATTCGCTATAAGATTCTTTTACGTAATCAACCATTGTTATCTTGGTTTTAATTGGCACGGGTTGAGAGGCTCGAACTCCCGACACCTGGTTTTGGAGACCAGTGCTCTACCAACTGAGCTAAACCCGTAATAAAAGGCAAGGCATTCCGCGATTACGGAACACCTTTCCTTTTTATTTATGACCTGTAATTAGTCTAAAATCTCAGTTACCTGACCGGCACCTACGGTTCTACCTCCTTCGCGGATTGCGAAACGAAGTCCAACGTTCAATGCGATTGGCTGGATAAGATCTACAGTAATGGTAAGGTTATCACCTGGCATTACCATCTCTACACCATCAGGAAGGTTAATTGTTCCGGTTACGTCAGTTGTACGTACGTAAAACTGAGGACGGTAGTTGTTGTGGAATGGAGTGTGACGTCCACCTTCTTCTTTCTTCAAGATATACACCTCGGCCTTGAACTTTTTGTGAGGAGTTACAGATCCTGGCTTGGTGATTACCATACCACGAGAAATCTGGCTTTTTTCAATACCTCTCAAAAGAATACCGGCGTTGTCACCAGCTTCTCCTCGGTCAAGGATTTGACGGAACATCTCGATACCTGTAATGGTAGAGGTAAGCTTCTCAGCACCCATACCAATGATCTCTACTGGATCACCTGTGTTGGCAACACCAGTTTCGATACGGCCTGTAGCAACAGTACCACGACCTGTAATAGAGAATACGTCTTCAATAGGCATAAGGAATGGCTTGTCCATATCACGTACTG
>NZQO01000127.1 GCA_002693605.1 Flavobacteriaceae bacterium | reverse complement strand
CGCTCAAGGGACACCACCATCCCAAAAATGGACAAGTTGTAAACCAACACCGTCCCATAGATGGACAAGCATTGGTATCTAATACAAACAATATCAAACAAGAAAACTATATAAAACAGCCAAAGGGCAGACAGGCCGTTATTTTATTTTTTGAAGAAAAAGGGTTTGATGCCGATGAAGCTGAAAAATTCTATGAGCACTATGCAGAACGTGAGTGGCAAACAAGCGATGGCAAACCTATTCGTGATTGGCGTTCATTAGCCACAAATTGGATGGACAGAACAGAATTATACAACAAAGAAAACGAATTAAACAAAAAACAAGCGTCCCAAATCAAGGACAACTTGCGAACCACTAAAAACAAAGATTATGGACAACCCCTCTAAAATTACTGAAGGTGGCGTGGAATATTCGTTGGGCAAGTTTGATGGCAAAAGCGTCCTCTATGATTTTCCAAAAATCTTGATTTATCTGAATGCCAAGGGCAAACTGTTGTTTGGTAAAAGATTCAGAATTTATGATGAGGATAAGGACATTCTGCTAAAACTCTGTTCCTATTTCATCAAGGACAAAGATAACTGTGAGACCTACGGTATTGACATTGACAAAGGCATTTTACTTTCCGGACCAGTTGGTTGTGGTAAAACCAGTTTGATGAAATTGCTGCGCCATTTAGTTCCACTACAAAGACCTTACGAAATGATACCTTGTCGGAATGTAACCTTCAGTTTTAATCATTTGGGTTTTAAGACTGTCGAGGAATATGGCAACACCAAATTTTACTGTTTTGATGATTTAGGTGTGGAACCCTCTGGCAGATTCTACGGCAAGGATCTGAACGTAATGGGCGAAGTACTCTTGTCTCGATATGAGTTGTACCTACAAACCAAACATAAAATCAAGACCCACGCCACAACCAATCTTAACGCAGAAGAACTGGAAGAACGCTACGGTAACCGTGTACGTAGCCGAATGCGGGAACTGTTTAATTTGATTGCTTTTGATACTAAGGCTGGGGATAAGAGGAAGTGAATTAGTAGTCCGTTCTCGAAAGTTCAAAGGTTTTAAACTCGTCATTCAAGAAGTTAAACTTCTTTTCAAATAGTCCCGCGATTTTTTTACTTGCCGAAGCAAACACTAGCTGTCTAGATTCATTAATAACAAGAGTTCTCAAATAATCTAAAAATGAAAGAATATTTAAATCATCTGTATAAGTAACTGGATCATCAAATATTAAAATGTTTGGCCCTCTTTTAAGTTTTTTATTAAGAGCTAAAAAAATTGAAAGTGCCAATGCACTTCTTTGGCCTGTACTGATTTCATTGATGGGGGCAGCTGTACCGAGTAAGCCTTTTTGCAAACTAATTTGCCCTGATTCCATTGATAATCCAGTAAACTCTTTAGGTGAGTGAATTTTGGTAAATATTTCGCTTATTTCTTCTTCGTTCTTTCTGAAGAAATTGTCAAGTATTTTTTCTCTGCTGTCCTCAGTAAGAATTTTATTTATAACCTCGAGTCCAGATTTAACTCTGTCAATTTTTTCAGATTGTTCTTTAATCTGTTCTTCTGCTTTTTTAATGAGGTCGTTTGCCAGATTAAGTTCTTCGAATTTTACTAGAAGTGATTTTAAACTTTCATATTTTTTAAATACCCTTTCAATAGAAAGCCTCACTTCCACGACAAAGTCCTTGGGTTGGATGGCTATAATTTCTTTGATTTTATCAAACAATTTAATACGCGATTGAAGTTCTTTGATATCGAAAGCTATTTTAGAATTATAATCATCCCGCTCGTACTTACCCTCAACCAATTCATTTGTTTCAGAATCCAACTCGTCAATTTTCTTTATTTTATCTCTGATTTCACCTTGAGTTTCGTCGATTAGAGATATGTGGTCTTTTCCCAATGTTTCAAAACTCACTTTACTCTTTTCAGTAAAGCTAAGTTCACTGAAATTTTTTGCTAAATTTTTCTCTAAATCATCTAAATCTTCCTCTGAAAAACCTGCAGCTCTTAAATTGATTTCAAGAGTTTTCAAACCCTCTATCGTACTGCGCAGTGTATCTGTTTCCTCTATCTTCCGTCGCAGTAAAGCGTTGATGTTAGTCAAAGGTTTTTCTAAATCCCCTTCCGAGAAAATGTTTTTGAGACTATTTCTATAATCGCGTAAGGTTTTTAGTTCATTGGAAATATCCAGGATATCCTTTTCTAAGTTGTTAATGGATTTGTTGTATCCCTCAATTTTTTTTGCCTCGTTTTCTTCATTATAAATCTTCTCGACCTTCTGAAGTAACTGGTTTTTGGTCTGCGGGGTTTCACATAATGGGCAAGCATCTATATTATCACCTTTAGCCTCAATAAACTCTTTCCCATAATATCGTATCTCCGCAATAACAGATTTGAGTGTATCTACAGTAGACTTCAATACCTTAAGCTGGCCCTGAAGCTCTAATTTTTTATTCTCTTTCTCTTTTTTAGCTTCTTCTTTGGCTTGGGTTAATTGAGTGATTGTCCTCGGGCTTTTATCGATTTCACTATGATTGAGGTTCTTGATATTATTGTTAAATGAATCAAAGCGCTTGACATCTTGTTCAAGTTTTTGGATTTCTTTATTAAGAGTCTTAATTCTAAAGCTATTGGGATTTTTCAAATAACTTAGGGCTTTATCAATCAAATCTTTTTGTAGCCTAAGTTCTTTTAATTTTGATTGAAGAGTCTTTAATTCTTGTCTCGATGTGTTCTTCTCATTTTCTTTTTCATCAAGATTATTCTTGAGTTCCTCTATAGCATTAAGTTTCTCTAACGCATCAGCCTCGCTTACGACTTTAGAATGCACTAAGGAATTGAGATAGGAAAGCAAGGTCTTATAATCATTCTCAAAAAGTTCTGTTTTTTCCTTTGCGTTTTGAGGTAATGGCTTTTGCCATTTTATTGATTGAGCATCTTCAATAAATTGTTTAAACAAAACATCTGGATCGGATATCTCTTTGAGTTTTAAAATCTGTACCTCAGACTTGACTTTAATATCTTTCTCTTGAGAAATGATACTAGAAATTCTCTTTTCTTCTTTATCCAATCGGTCCTTAAATCCGATAAGACGTTTTCTAATTATACCAAATTCGGTACCTAGGGCAATAGCCGTAAGATATTTGGTAAGTTCTTCGCTATTGGGATTATTAGAAAGTTGATAGGCATTATCCGAATTGTAGAAGTTATACCGATTAAAACTTCTATACAATTCATTAAATCTGCTTGCCGGATTACTATACCAGAAATAATCTCTTGCTTTATATTTTGTCAAAGTATTTGTGTAGACATCTGAAATAATTTCACTATCAGAACTATATTCAGTTTCGACACAGCCATTTTGATTCTTAGCAGCTAAGTTCCTTGAATTATTGCCGGTAATTGCCAATTCTATCCCTTCCATTAACGAAGTTTTACCTACTCCATTTGGACCAGTTACAAGATTAACTTTTCCCAAAGTAAAATTTCGTTTTTCTGGAAAATCTCTATAGGATTCGAGTAAACGAATTTTATTAACCTTTTCTAAAACAAAGTCTTCATCATCGTCAGGCTTGCTATCCGCAGAGCTAAGTTCATCTATTTGCTTGGCTTTACCTTCAACAAATCGAGGTACGGCCTGATTATATGGCTCATCGCTAAAGACTTCTTGCAGGTCAACGGCTGTTAGTTGTTGCTTCCATTTTGTTACAATGTCCTCATCTTGTTCTACTTCAGACTGCTGATAGTGTAAATAATTCTTAAGTTCTGCTGGTGTAAGTACAAATTTCCTTGCATAACTTTCGTCTTTCTCAATTTCTCTTTTAGTTTCATTATCAAAATTTTCCCTAACAAAAATTAGGTAGTAATTCCACTGCACGTTTCCATCAGCATCAAAATAGTCCTTTGAGATATATTTTTCCTGATAATCTTTAATAATGATATCATTGAAATCAGAGTTTAAATCAATGACATATTTGGACACCAAAGTATCTGCAAAACTTTGCTCAATCCAAGCAATTTGATTCTGGTTATTGAAATCTCTAATTCCGTAGCCAGCTGGTAATATTTTTTCTAAGCTATCTTTGGTCATCAGTTTTTGTAATCGAGGTAAAATTGTTGGGTTCGGTATTTGAAATTTTTGGCACGGGTGTCGCTACAGATTTATAATCGTTGACATTGGGTTTATACCAAACAACTATTCTATTATTTCGTCTGTATTCTTTAGGAAAGAGTTCGGATAATTTATTTAGTAAGTTCTTCGCATTACCCTTAGAACTATTTCCAATATGAGCAACAGTTGCCAGTTGATTGTCATCACTCACTAAATTGTATTGGTAATTGTAGCCATTATCATTAAGAAACATTACTTCTCCACAATTATTTCGGAAATTAGCTATGATGTCTGGAAAAAGTTCTGGTTGATTAAGAATATTCAAATTTAACTCTTCAAACTTAATGAGTCTTGTTGTTCTAAATTCGTTACCGTCTTCATCAAATGTTACCGTGTATCTTCTGATGATTTCAGAATCTTCCATCAAAAAACTAGTTAGTTTATTAATGATTTGCCATTGTGTATTGCCATTTTTAACTTCTATCTCACCAACTGATAAATTAATCAACCTTTCTTTATCCAAAATATCCAAAGCATCATCTACCAAACTTTCACTGGCAATACCTATGGATTGCAAAAATGACTGAAGACCATCGTCAACATTCTCTAGGACAACAAAATTGTTGTGTTCATTGTCATACTCAAATATTAAATCCATTGTTGGACCTCTGCGCCTATCTAAGGCAGGATTTACGGGGCCAGCATAAGGCTTTCTTAATCTTAGAACTGCAAATTCAATTTCTGGACTCAAGTAAAATGTATGTCGGTTGGGCTTAAGAAGCGTATAGTATAGCCCTTTAGAATGATTGCTCTTTATTAAATTTTGCTCATCTTGAGCCTCATTTTTAATATGTTCGGTTCTAATTAATAGGTTTGATTTTGAGAACTTATTGAAGAATGTATCGGAAAAAGATGCTTGGCTATTAGAACTCCAATTTAAGGATATGACGTCTTTCTTATTAAGTTTTAAAATACCATCTCTAAAATTTCTAAAACCCTGATGTGTGGGTTTTGGATTCATCTGAAGACTAAGAATTATATATGGCAAATTTTCCCATCTTCCTGGGTGCTGATTAGTTATCTCGTCGCCGTTAAAGGCTAAAGCGTCAGAGCAAATTATGGTAAGCAAATTTATTGAGTCAGCATTATTACGAAGAATATAGATATTTTCGCCAGATATTAACTTTTGTTGCTCAAGGTCACTTTCCCAAACTCCCATATGCTGGGTTTTAAACTGAACCAAGACTATTAGCTTCTCTTCACCATCAAGGTTATCTGCCTTGAATATATAACAGCAAGGGTCAAGAAGTACACCTGCATTACCTTGCGCTATATTATCATTGAAAATGATTTCAATATTATTACCTGAATACTGCTCTTGGATATCTTGTATACGCTGAACAGAAACTGACTCACATCCCAAAACCCAAAGATTTCCTCTAGCCGGTGCAGAATCCAAATTGTTTAATAGATGAATTATTGCATTCCAAGGGCAAGAATATTCTGGTGTTATTGCGAGATTGGAATTGTTTTCTTTGACAGAATGAAAAAAGGAAATAAACTTTTCAGTTACATCATTTTGGTTTCCAAAAAATGCTTCACTAAAATGGAAGACGCCTTTATGCTGTAGCAATGAGGTGCGGTACGGCGTAGTATTTGGTTGTAGTATTTCTAAATCGATGGTATAATCTACTAATATATCATCTATAAAAGTGTAAGTCATTCATTAAAAAAATATCTAAATATAACCGCCCAGACTTGTTCAAAATTCTCATTGGCCATATTTTGACCCTATTTGTATTTATTGGTTGGTTCATTCAAATATAATTTATTTAACACGTAATATGAGACAAAACACCATATTATCTTTATCAAATCTTAACGCTTAAAAGCTCAATCAAGTCCATCGACTCTTCCTCTACCCAAATATCATTTTGAATTAAGTTGTTGATTATTTCTTGTTGATGTACAGAAAAGTCCTCCCTTTTCAATCCTGAAAGTTCCTTTCTACGCCATTTACTTTTATGGTGTGGCGAATTTACGGGTAGTGGATCATCTAATGTAGTAGGTTCAATTAAGGTTATTTCTTTGCCTTTTTCTTTAAAGATGCCTTTTATTCTCGAAAAAATAGATAGCCCGTGATGGTCCCAATCGCAAAAGTAAAATAGAGGTAATTCTATTTTTTTGGCAGGAATATCTTTTAAAGGGTTGGTATTGTTACCACCTACGTACCATAATTCTATATTGTTCTGTTTGTATTCGTAAGGTACTTTTAAGCAGGCTATATTTTCGCAAATAACAACCAACTTAGGATTTTCACAATCTACTACGAATCGCCATTGTGCATTCTTCGGGTCTTTCTCTGGGAACTCATCAATGTCCAGAAGCTGCAATACTGCATTGCGTAAACTTGGCTTATTTGTTAAGTACTTTGCACCTTTGCCTTTAAAAACTCGTGCAGAAAAAGTATATTCAGTTGTGAGGTTCTTTTTAAGTTGGTCTTTCTGATAATAAATAAAAGCCAAACTTTTCAAATCATCTTCGTTATAGGTTTTGTGTGCATTACTCTCTAGTCCGGCTTTTTCAAAGAAGTTGGAATAGTATTTAAAATAATCCAAAAATTCTCTTTCATAATAAGCTTTAAAACCATTTTTGGCTTCTAAAATCTTGGGATTACCCATCTTGGGCTTTATAAGCCTTTTTTGCTTCATTAGTATTTGTTTAATGAAGCTATTGTTGCCAATCTTCAAGTTGGTCTTTTCGTTTTTATATAGTTGATTAAGACCAATCAGATATTTCCATTCAACGTCTTTTTTCATTCTTATATATACATATTAGCGTTTTACGCATTACTTGCTATTGTTCTCAAAATTCCCAAAAATTGGAACTGGCTCATAATTTACCTTGTCAGATTCTTCTAAATTATTATGAAGCAAATAGATATACTGGTTCAACATATCTACTTTATATGGCTGGATTGACAACGATATAATCTGGTAATCATTTGCCTTAGCTATGTCGTAAAGCATATCGAAATTACTTCCTAGTCCTGCTGCTTCGTCAATAGGCATAATCCTAATTCCATCCCTGACTTTATCTTTAGCACCTCTATTAATTAATGAGAGTCTAGCAATACACAAAAGGGCAATTGCAGCATAGGTTTGACTTGTGCTTCCTGGGTTGGTTTTTCCGTGGAAGGATTGAATGGTAAAGTTTAATCCATAATATGATTTTGGATTGAGTAATTCTAAAACTTTAGGTTTTAGATTTCTAGAACCACCGCATCTATAAAAAGCTTCCTGCATTTTCTCTTCTAGAGACGTGTACTTTTCCAATTCGTTTGAAACGCCTTGTAAATCATTGAATAGATTATTCTCACTAGACACTCTAATATCCTCACGTATTTTATCAATAAAATCTTCCATCCAGCCTCTAGGATAGCTGTTTTCAAAATTGATGGACAGTTTTGCCCTGTGACCGCCAGTAATTGTCTTATCATCGGCATCGATGAAATCTCTAATCTTTCTTGAGTAATATATCTGTTCGCTTACCTCAGTATTGACCTTATCAACGATACTCGTTAGCTTTTGAAGCTTTCTAATGTTCAGTTTTTTATTCTTGATGTTGATGTCGTCGAGCAACTTTTTAATGCGTGGGATGATTTCATCATCTTCTAAATCCTTTTCCGAAAAAATCTCTGGTGGTAGAATTTCTGAGCATATCTGTTTAAAATCATCTGTTTGTATATAGCGATTGGCCTTTTCTTTCAAAAATTCCTTTATGACTAAAACATATTTATGGTTGTATTGCCTTTGGCATTCTGAATTAATTGCATCTTTCGCGTCTAATGCTTCTAAGGTAACTTCTCGGTCATCCGCATTAGTTTCTAAAGTAACTTCTGGTTGGTCGTCGACTAATTTTTGCAAATCAGCTTTAAAGACTTCTATTGCTTTATCTTCAAACTTCAAATCTTCAATAGCTATTTCATTTTTTGACTCTTCGTGCAGAGTCGTAACAAAAGCATCATAGAAACTCTCTTGTTGGTTAAGTGTTCTTTTTAAACTCTCAAAATCATCCGTGTCTTTTACCTGATATTTATATTTTTCGGTTAATTGATTGACATCATCATCGATTTCAGGAATTGAGATCGTTTTTAGACTTGTTTCCAGCCCATTAATTATAGAAGAGTTGTCAGAACGCTTTTTATCAATATTCTTATAGGTCTTATTCGCCTTTTTGAATCCCTTATCTATTTTTTCGTCTTCATCTAGTAATTTTAAATAACGCTTTATGGCGTCTGCTGTTTCTTCGTACAGTTCGTGCTTATCAAACTTAGAATTAACATCTCTTAATTCCCAAGACAAAAGGTACGCTGATTGGTTTTCTAGCTTATTTAGCAATCCTTTTAAAATTGTCCAATTCTTAAATTCCTTTTCTAAATCCTTGATATCATTATCCAAGGTTGCCTTCTGATTTGAAAAATATTCCTTTATTTTATCTGAGTTGCCAGTATCAAATATTGGTTCTTGCACATAAGGAATATATTCACGAACACCACCTAAATCCAACCAAAATCCATCATCTTCATCTTTTGTGACTTGAAGGTTTTCAATCAACAATTTTGGATCTGGAATGTACCTTGATTTTATACCATTTATTGGTTCTTTGGTTGTAATATTATCGTTTTGATATTTGTGTACTACACTTTCTTCTTTAGGACTCAATTTTCTTTTAAGATTTAAAGCCCAATGTGCAAGCGACGAAGTATCATCTAGATTATTGAGGACCTTTAGTTTCTTTTTCTCTTCGAGTGACTTCTCGATTGTATTGACTGTTTCCGCTATATTCAACAATGAATCCTTGTTGAGTTTATCATTTTTTCCAAAGAAACTGTAAATACCACTATCCTTTAAAAGTGACTTAAACTCTTCTATTCGCTTAATGTCCTGCTTGTTTTTACGATAGTTGTGATAATGTTCGGAAAGTTCCTTACCTGTTTTTTCAAAGTGCTGCATCCAAGAAAAATACTTTTTCAAGTCATTGCTTTTTACTTGCCATAACATTCTTGCTGCAGAAGCTTTATCAAATTCTTCGTCTAAAGCAGGTATATTCAATTTCAGTTCTTCAATTTTAGTTTCGGCAAAATTCTTAATCCCGATTAAGGCATATCGATTATTGAAAAAGGAATTTAACCTTTGTTCCATTTTCATTTTAGACTTTTCAATCTGCTGATTTAAGTAGTGAAATTTTGTGTTTAAAAAATTGCTTTGAGCCTTGTCTCTATCTTTTTTTAAACTAAGAAGTTCTTGTAGTTCGGTCTGTTTATGGGTTAACATATCAATCTCATCTCTATTAGATTCAAACTGACGTATATCGCCACTTAATTCTTCAACAGCCTTGTCAAAATCTAGCTTAAGCTCTTTTTCCTTATCATTTCCGAAAAGGAATTCCTGAATTTTCTCGCTTTTTTTGATGTCCAATGATTCCCTGGAAAAAGCCTGAATAATTTTAGCATAGCTATTTAAAGACTCTTGGTTAATGGATAAGTCAACCGGAATAATATAATTTTCAAACAATAGCTTGTGAAACTTATCTAATCGTGTCCAAGATTCGCATACATATCCTTTAGTATCGAATATGTGGTTTTTTAAATCCTCTATTGGTAAAATGTTGTTGTCCTTCAGGAAATCTGAAAAACTAAGAGCTTTATTAAATGGAAGCAATTCATCTTCTGGCTCAAAATTCTCGCCTTGTTGAATAATAAAAGAGCGTGAGCTTCCGGTACTTTCAAGATAAATACCAATAATTACAAATGCGTCTTTGTTGAGCTCTACATTGATAAAGGCGTAACCCATATCTGTTCCTTTGCCATCAGTCCTTAAAACCATTGTTTTAGGCTTTCTTGGCTCACTACTATCGGTAGGCGAGTGAAACGCAGCAGAACCAACAAAAATAAGTTGCAGAATATCTGCAATCATACTCTTACCAGAACCACCTTCGCCAACAAAGTCTGTTCTAAATGGGTTAAAATCATAATCAAATGATTGATGATGTACGATGCCCAGAGTGGATAATCTTTTTATTCTAGGGTATCTTTTCATTTCAATTCATTTAGGGTTTCGTCAATATTATTTATATGGTCTTCGTGTATGGCAATCAATCTATCAAAAGCAGGCAATAAGTCGAACTCGTCATCATTTAGTGTTACCCAACCTATTTTTTTGAATTCTCTAAGTGCTGATTCCACAGTTGAGTCTATGGCATCATCGTTTAAATTTCCAGGGTTGGTATTTCTCGATTTTGCAATCAATCTATAAATACCAGGCTTTAAATCTTCGTAATCAGTTCTAATCTTCTTTTGCAAGTCTTTTACAGAAACCACATCTATTTGATTATCTACGAAAAAAATCTTGTAAATAACGAAGCCGATTATAACGTGTTCGCTCTTCATATGATATCTATGTCCAGCGTCTATTTGACCTCTGGTATTACCTATAAAATCCAAAAAGTAATATCCTCTTGTTTCTGTTCCACCAAAAGTCAATTCAATATTGAATAATGACTTGTAGTATGCTTTTAAGCTATCTATATTAGAATAGATGTAATTGTAGAATCTTGCTTGACTTCCTTCCCTTTGAAAATGAACACCATCTTTCAACATATAGTCCAAAGAGGCAAATAATTCTTCTGTGTCCGGATGGTCTAAAAAATGTACCCTTATATCTTTTGTATGTTCATCTTCCATAAACTTATATGTGCTATTTTGCTATTGGTCTGTTTGGATTTATTCATTTTGAATTCAAATCTTTTTGATTTACGTGCTTGTTGTATAGAGCTGTAGATTGCACTTACTGCTATCTGGCCATCATTTGTTTCTTCCATAATCTTGAAAAATGTTACGGACAAATCAATGCCACCCCTTAATTCTATTTCGGCAATGATGTGTTGTTCCCATTTTCTAATCAAATCCTGTTGAGTGAGCACCTTTAAAATACTTTGTGTGTTTTCCTCAATCTTCACTTCGTTTGATTTATAGGAAACTCTTTTTTTGGGTTTAGACGGGAATAATTCTCTTTCTCTCTCTACTATGGTAAAATTTGGTGTGTCTATATGTAAAACTGGATTCTCGACCACTTTTGGAAGAAGGGTTTCCTTTTTGCTTGTCACAGTACTTTTATCCAATAGAAAGTGTAGAAACTTTTCAATTTTACTATTGAACTGAGGTCTATTTAAAATAGAGAACAAATGCCTGATTTTTGGCTGAATTCTATCGAGTTTTCCATCGATAGAATCTAGCCTTTCGTTGAGATACTTGATAAAGAAGTGAACATCTGCAATTAAATCGTCTGCTTCAGAATCTGTATCTTCTCGTTTTTCTAGAATTGAGCGTATCACTTTAGTTTCAGAATAGGCTGCTGCTAATTCTCTACTCTGTTCTTGGGCTTTATCTAAATTACTTTCTACTTCTCGTAAAAGGTCAATAAATTTCTTATCGGAATTGGTGGTATTGTTTTTAAGCTTATTTACAGATTCTATGATTTGCCTATCTAAAAAATCTACCTGTTCCCTGAGATCTGGCTCATATTTTTTGAACTCAGAATTAAGCCAAAACTTTAAATCCTCTAAGGATTCCCTTTGTTTCAATGAAGCGGTAAGAAGACTACAAATCTTTTCTATACGGGTTGGACTAAAGTTACCCTTTAAAGTCTCTTTTGCATAGGCATAGAACCTATGCGCATAATCCTTAAAATAATATTTCTGAGTTTCTTGGTTGTAGTCTAAAAAATATTCCTGAAGATCTTTTATGTGTTCGCTATAAATCTCTTTTGGATATCTTTCGTTCGGTTTGCTTATCTGGGCAAAAGCATTGTGAAGGTCTTTTTCGACGAACTTTCCGTCGGGTAATGTTTTGTTTTTAATTTTCTCAAATAGAACCATAACTGCCAACCCGACTTCCTTCTTTGGGAAAAGCAGTTGGTAAACACCAGGTTCTTTAATCTCTTTTACAAAATCAAAATTTATTTTATCGTTTTCGTTCAATTATATTATTAGGTCTTGTCTTAATGAAAAATCCTATAAATATAATTAATTGAGATTTTCTTATTTACGGTTATCTACATTTTTGTTAAACAATGACTTTATTTCGATAAACAGCATAAGGAAAATTGATTTTATGCTAACAATAACCTCTTTAAATAATTCTTTCATCATCTTTTTTTAAATGAATTAATAATGAGAAATGCCAACATTTTGTTCTGTTTTGAAGTAGCTAAATAATCTGATTCATCCTTATTTGATAAAAATCCAAGTTCTACCAATATCGAAGAACAAGAGTTGATAGTTTCACGCAACACCTGAAAATTTGCAAGCTTCACACCTCTACTCTCAAAACCCAAACTCTTATTTAGGTCGTCTTGCAATTGAAATGCAAACCAAGTAGAATCATCCGAGTAATTTGATACAGCGTTAGCCACATAAACTTCCAGACCTCTCGCATTAGGATTATCAGAATGATTGCAATGCAAGGACACAAATAAATCCGCTTTTAATGCTTTGGCCAATTTAGTTCTGTCCGATAACGAAATTAAGGTGTCTTTATATCTGGTTAAATAAATATCCAAAGGCTTTTCCAATTCATTATTCAGCTTCAAAATTTCATTTGCGATAGACAAAACCACATTCTTTTCTTGGATGCCATTTATGCCTATTGCACCAGCATCTTTTCCACCGTGTCCAACGTCAATTATTATTCGTTTTTGAACACTAGTTTCCTGTCCAAAAATGAAACACATTTTCAAGAGCAAAATCACAAAACTGACGTTTTTGAGCAGATTTTTCATTTTCAATTTTCGGGTTATCAACAACTTCACTTCAAAAATTCATAGAATTTGATGCCAAATAATAGCAACGGAATTCAATTGATATCAAATAATATTTTATTCACAAATATTTGATTTTCAATTATTTATATTCAAATATATGTAAATTTCCGATAACGAAATTGAACCAAAAAATTAAACCGTTACATTATGAAAAAATCACATTATTTAGCATCCATTCTTTCGCTTTTATCCACTTCGCTTTTTGCTCAAATTGGTGGCATTGAAGATTCAGTTAACGATGTGGGCGATACCATCAGAACCATATTCCCCATTTTATTAGGTGTCATCTTCTTGGTTGGCTTCCTTTTTAATGCAGGACACTTCTTTGGTGAAAATGCAGACCTGAAAAAAGGTATCACACGCGTACTTGTATTTGTACTCATAGCAGGTGCCGTCGTAGGCATATTTACTTATCTCATAGGAATTGTTGTATAACAATGAAGAAGTTTGAGGTCTATAAAAACATCAGAAAAAGGGCGGTCATTTTTGGGCTGCCCATTTCCCTGTTTGCCCTAATGATGGTTTCCATTTTGGCTTCTTTGCTCATCATCATCTTCTCATTCAGTTTCGGGATTATCATTGGTGTATTAGTCTTCAATTCTTCTCTATACGTGGCACTGACAAGAATAACATACAATCCGCAACTTTTCCAAATGGCAAAAGCCTTTCCGCAAATCATTAGTAACAAAAGAAATTCTGGCTTCGATTATGAACAAGATTAACCTTTCGGCATATCAACCCATTGTAGATATTCAAGACAATATCGTATTTGCTAACAATGGCAATGTTGTCCTATGCTATAAAGGCAATCTGCCTGAAATCTATTCACTATCTGAAAAAGATTTTGAGGATATGCACGGCGCTTGGTTTCAGGCTTTAAAATCTTTACCCGTTGGTACTGTGGTTCACAAGCAGGATATCTACCTCAAGAAATCCTATACTTCAGAACAACTTCCGAATACATCCTTTTTAGAAAAAGCGACCCACAAGCATTTTAAAGGCCGTGGGCACATAGAGCACAACTGTTATTTGTTCTTCATTTTGACCAAAAACAAGGCACTCAACAATCCTAAGTATGTCAACCCTTTCCGAAAAGTTTCAAAGGGAATCGTACAGGAACTGGATGACAACATCAAGAGTTTCGCCAACTCGGTTAGTGATTCGGTTTCCTTTATCAATAATAGCCGAAAGATGGATTTTATTTCGCTTAAAGCGGAAGAAATACAGCAACTGACAAACAGTTACTTCAACGGTTTTAATGAAGGTTATGATACCGATATTTTACTGGATAAGAAAAGGGTCAATATTGGCGAAAACCATTTTGATGCCCTGGCCATCAATAGCGAACTGTGCTTTGGCGAAAGTGTACAGAGTAGCAAAACCAATGAGAAATTCACTT
>NZQO01000126.1 GCA_002693605.1 Flavobacteriaceae bacterium | reverse complement strand
TACAGGATTATTACGTAATTGCAAAACCCGGATATGACCTTGGAAGGAACACATCACAACGAAATTTGGATATAGCATATCTTAACCAAGGTTTGTATCATATAGTCTTGGTATGCAATGGAGAACTTTATAATTCAAAAACATTAATTAAAAACTGATTTTACGAAAAAACCACCTATTTTATTATTTTTTGGATTGGGTGCTGTTTTCGCACAAGATCCACAATTGTTTGAAAACACATGGTATCTACATGAATTAACGGTTAACAGTGTAACGTATGCCGCCCCAGATAACGAAGAAGTTAGTGAAATACCCGCCAATTTTATTTCAACAAGCTCGGGAGAGGGGTTCAACACTTCTGTTTGCAACTATGCCTCTGCAGGTGACGTTCTTTACGATAACACATCACTATCGTTTCCTCAAGGTCTTAGCATAACGCTTATTGATTGCAATCTATTGGAAAATTTTCAATTTGAAATGCACTATTTTCAAGAGTTTTTTTTTGAAAACGATACGAATCCATTTCAATATGAAATTACTAGCACAAATAACACCAAGATATTGACACTCACCGCGCAAGATGGAGATGTTGCAGTATATGGAAATCAAATTCTCTCGTTGCAAACTAATAGTCAGAACGATATTTCCATTGCACCAAATCCTTTCAACAATGATCTTCAGGTTCTAACCACAGTTCCTATTAAGAATATTATGGTTTACAACATACTGGGAGGGTTGGTATATTCAAAGAAGATAGAGAATGTAGCAACCGCTGTTTCGTTAAACTTGGCAAACTTAAAGAACGGTATTTACTTTGCCATTGTAATAGATAACAATGGTAATAATACTATAAAAAGACTGGTCAAAAAATAATATATCTGGCTGTTTAGATTGTACAGAAAAAGAAACCAATAAGTCCGGCTCAATAAAAGAGCCGGACTTATTGCATTAGGACAAATCGTTGGAGATAAGCTTCATAAATTCATTTCGTGTCTCAATTTTCTCAAACTGGCCACGGAAACCTGATGTTGTGGTCACGCTGTTCTGTTTTTGGACGCCGCGCATCATCATGCACATATGCGCCGCCTCTATAACCACTGCTACTCCCCGTGGCCTTAGCGTATTATTGATGCATTCTAAAATATCGTGGGTAAGCCGCTCTTGTACCTGCAGCCTTCTGGCAAATACATCGACCACCCTAGGCAACTTGCTTAGCCCAACGATATGTCCATCGGGTATATAGGCAATGTGGGCCTTTCCAAAGAAGGGCAACATATGGTGTTCGCACAGGGAATACAATTCTATGTTCTTTACCACCACCATATCGTGGTAATCTTCGGCGAACATGGCGCTCTTTAAGATTTTGGCGGGATCTGTGGTGTATCCGGAAGTTAAGAACTGCATTGCCTTTGCGGCACGCTCGGGGGTCTTTGCTATACCCTCACGCTGCACGTCCTCCCCTATTCCGGTAATAATTTCTGAAAAATGGCCTTTTAGGCTGTCGGTTACCTCTTGATCGTATTCTTCGCTGAAATGGTATGTCGTCATGCGTTTGTCTTTAACTTTTCGGAATAGAATTTTTTGATCTTCTCAATTTTGGGTGAGATTATATATTGGCAGTACGGTTGCGAGGTATTTTGATTGTAATAGTCGTGGTGCGTTACTTCGGCGGTGTAAAACGCTTCAAGCGGTTCCACTTGGGTAACGATAGGGTTTTCGAAAACTTCCTGTTCGGCCAAATGCGAGATAAAATCTTTAATATTTTCCTTTTCTTCTGCAGTCGAGTAATAAATAGCGCTTCGATACTGGGTGCCCACATCATTTTGCTGCCGGTTAAGGGTAGTAGGGTCGTGCGTGGCAAAAAATACCTCCAGCAACGTATGTAGCGAGACTCTTTCGGGATTGTACGTGACCTGAACGCACTCTGCGTGACCCGTTCTTCCGGTTATTACCTCTCGATAGGCAGGATTTTTGATATTTCCCCCAGCAAACCCAGGAACTACATCTTCAACCCCCTCAAGACGCTGGAAGACAGCTTCGGTACACCAGAAACACCCGCCTGCAAAAACTATTTGTTTCATTTTTTCATTCATATATTAAACAAAGTTACCAATATTAATAGTGAACAGTGGACAATACATTCTCAATTTAACGTTTTATTATGAGTGGCAATGGTAGGGTACTGTTAGATTTGTTTTTTCCTATTTTTGTCCTGCCCAAATATCCAGAAACACCCATGGCAAAACGTTTTTCCTGCTTTTTTTTACTTCTTTTGATAAGTATTGGTTGCCTGTCGCAACAAACAAAAACCCTACAAGCTACTAAAATTGACAATCCGCCCACCATTGATGGGGTTCTGGACGATGCCGTATGGCAGACCTTACCGAAATATGACGATTTTAATATGTTTGAGCCGGGCAATGAGGGGACCATCGCGGAAGGATACCAAACCGAGGTGCAGTTCGCCTACGATGATGATGCTGTGTACGTCGCAGCCTACCTCCACCATCCCAATCCGTCTGAAATGCTGAAGCAATTCTCGCAACGCGACGAGGTTTTCGTGCAGGCCGATTACTTTGCGGTGGCCCTGAACACCTACAACGACGGGATAAACGAAACCCGATTTTACGTTACTAGTGCAGGTACCATAGGCGATTCGCGTGTGAACCTCAACAACCAGGATTTTGGGTACGACGTTGTTTTCCAGGGGCAAATTTCGTATGATGACCATGCCTGGTATGCCGAATTTAAGATTCCGTACAATGCACTGCGGTTTCCGGAAAGTGATATCCAGAATTGGAGCGTAAACTTCTATAGGCGCTTAACCAAGGAAAACGAGACCCATACGTGGAATTTCATCAATAACACCAAGGGCAGTCAAACCCAATACAATGCCTTGGTAACTGGGGTAAGGAACATCCAACCTCCACTTCGGCTTACGCTCTTTCCCTTTGCGCAAGGAGTGGTCAGCCAATTTGATGGCGAGACGGAAACGAGCGTAAGTGCGGGGATGGACATAAAATATGGCTTAACCGATAGTTTTACGCTAGATGCCACCTTAATTCCAGACTTTGGGCAAGTTGCCTTCGATGAAGTTGAATTGAACTTGGGTCCGTTCGAGCAAACCTTCGGGGAAAACAGGCAATTTTTCACAGAGGGAATTGACCTCTTTACAAAGGCTGGAATTTTCTTCTCTCGCCGCGTGGGGGGTGCTCCTTCTGGCGATGCCGGCGAGCTTTCGGAAAACGAGGAGGTCTTCGAATTTCCCGACAGGGTCAATTTGTTGAACGCCCTAAAGATTTCGGGCCGTACCCAAAGTGAATTGGGCGTTGGTTTTTTCAACGCCGTCACCGAAGAGACCTTCGCCACTATTAGGGACACAATAAACCAGAACCAGCGCCTGGTACTTGTAGAGCCGTTGTCCAATTACAATATTTTTGTATTGGACCAACAGTTCAACAACAACTCGACCGTTTCGCTAATAAATACCAACGTAACGCGGGAAGGCGAATTCAGGGATGCAAATTCCACCGCCATCGCGTTTGACGTTGCCGACAGGGGAAATAACTTCCGAACTGCTGGGAGGGCCATAATGAGCAACGTGAGCGAGGCTACGAGCAACAGGACCGGATTTCGATCTGAGTTCGACATTTTTAAGATCAAGGGGAAATTTCGTTATCGTGTTGGGCACGACTTTGCCAACACGACCTTTGACATTAACGACTTGGGGCTGAACTTCCGAAATAATTATAATAATTTCGGAGCTGGAATTTCCTACCAAATTTTCGAGCCAACGAAATATTTCAACAGTTACCGAGTTGAATTTAACGTACGCCACCGCCGGCTTTACCGCCCTAGCGTTCAAACCGAGAACAACTTCAGTGCCGAGCTTTTTATGGTACAGCGCAATAGGATTGCCTATGGTATAAACGCAAGTTTCAATACTGATTTAGACGATTATTTCGAGCCAAGAGTGCCGGGCAAGTTCGTTACGTTCAGCGAAAATATTGGGGGTCGCACATGGATTTCAACCGATTATAGGAAAAAATTTGCCTTCGACGCCGGCATCGGTTACAGAAATTATCTAGCAGACCCACAGCGCAATCTTTTTTTCGATTTCTCACCGCGGTATCGCTTTTCCAATCGATTGCTAATGGTACTACGTAGCGACTTTTCCTTCCGCGATAAGAACTTTGGCTATGTTGATAATACCGATGTTGAGGTATTCTTGGGTCAGCGCGATATAACCGAAATTGAGAATAGCATTACCGCCTCCTACAATTTCGATCCGTTTAAGGCAATAGACCTACGTTTTCGTCACTTTTGGAGTACGGCAGATTATAGCGAGAATGTATTTTTCGTGTTGAACGACGACGGCTCGCGAACCCTAACTGAGTATGACACTTCGGAAAATGACCCGAACAAGAATTTCAACATCTGGAATTTAGATTTGAGTTTTAGGTGGCGATTCGCGCCTGGCAGCGAGGCCACGTTGCTCTACCGAAACCAGATTTTCAATGTAGATGAATTGTCTACCCTAGGGTATAGCGAGAGCTTGAGCAATTTATTTGACCAACCTCAGCAAAATACTCTTTCCCTTAGAATAACGTATTTTCTAGATTACAACAACTTGAGGAGTTTTTTGAAGGGTAATTCTTAAAAAGCAACGTATTACAATTGCAATTAGCGGTTAAATTAGGTACATTCACCTGTTTTTATTTTTATGATCAAGGCACGCAACATCCACAAATATTATGACGACCTGCATGTGCTGAAAGGTGTAGACCTGCACATTGCCAAAAGCGAAATTGTCTCTATAGTAGGCGCTTCGGGGGCAGGTAAAACTACCCTACTGCAAATTTTAGGAACACTTGACAGCTTTGACGGAAAACGTAGCGAACTCACAATCAATGGCACAGACATTGCCGCCTTGACACGTAAGCAACTTGCCATTTTCCGAAATGAAAATTTAGGGTTCATTTTTCAGTTTCATCAGTTGCTGCCCGAATTTACGGCACTCGAAAACGTCTGTATACCCGCCTTCATAAAAAAAACGAGTAAGGACCAGGCACAAAAGCGCGCCAGAGAACTATTGTCGTTCTTGGGGCTATCGCAACGTGAGGACCACAAACCCAACCAGCTCTCGGGGGGCGAACAGCAACGAGTTGCCGTGGCACGTTCCCTGATAAACAATCCGGCCATTATTCTAGCCGATGAGCCCAGTGGAAACTTGGATACTGAGAGTGCTGAAAACCTCCACAACCTATTTTTCACCCTGAGGGATGAATTTGGCCAAACCTTCGTAATTGTAACCCACAATGAAGAACTGGCCGAGATGGCCGATAGGAAACTGGAAATGCAGGACGGATTAATTATTGGCCAACACAGTATTCCCCCTCAAGGGTAGAATAAAATACAATCCGATTTGAAGAAAAGCGAGCTCAAGGATTTTTTAGACGAAAAAGTACGCAAATACCATCAACCAGATTTCATTACGTGGGATCCCATTCAAATTCCACATCGCTTTTCCAGGAAAGAAGACATTGAAATCGCCGGTTTCCTCACGGCTACAATCGCCTGGGGCAATAGAAAGAGCATTATAACCAATGCCGCGAGCTTAATGGACAGAATGGGCAATAGTCCGCATGAATATGTCATTCATTATACAGACGATCATGCCCACGAACTCAACGGGTTTGTGCACCGCACGTTCAATGAGCACGACCTGCGTTATTTCCTGAAGTCGTTACGACATATCTATGAGCGGCACGGTGGCTTGGAAGAAGTGTTCAGGCAGCATGCGGGCAGTGCTACCCTTCAACCTGCAATCCATCAGTTTAAACAACTGTTTTTCTCACTTCCACATATGCCGCGAACGCAAAAACATGTGAGCGACCCCTTGAAAAACTCGGCGGCAAAGCGCATCAATATGTTCTTGCGCTGGATGGTTAGGCCGCCAACGGGAGGAGTCGATTTTGGCATTTGGAATTCCCTCCACCCCTCGCAGTTGTCTTGTCCGTTAGACGTTCACAGCGGAAATGTGGCGAGAAAGCTGAAGCTGTTAAGGCGAAAGCAGAACGATGCCAAGGCGGTAGCCGAGTTAGACACAGCTTTGCGAAAATTAGACCCAACCGATCCTGTAAAATATGATTTTGCATTATTTGGGTTGGGCGCATTCGAAAAATTTTAAACTACTATTTCGAAATTTCCCTTTAATGCCTATCTTTACAGATACACCGCTAGTGATACCACTGGCAAAAAACTTTAGGAGACCTAACCTTTGATTGCACCAACTAATCCTTCTAACGAAAGGGAACGTTTAGAAGCCGTTTTAGAATACGACTTGCTCGATACACTTCCCGAGAAGGACTTTGACAGTATCACCACATTAACGGCAAATATTTGCGAAGTACCCATTTCGTTGGTTACCCTGCTTGACACAGATAGAAATTTCCTTAAATCGCATTTTGGGGTACCGTTCAATGAATCACCTCGCGATATTTCATTCTGTGGGCATGCGATTCTCGACGATGCCGAAATCTTCGTTATCGAAGATGCACGAAATGACGAGCGGTTTCACGACAATCCGTTGGTAGCAGACCACAATGCCATATTTTATGCCGGGGTCCCGCTCCGTAACCCAGATGGCTATGCCTTGGGCACCCTGTGCGTGTTCGATGTAAAACCTCGTACCTTGAACGATAAGCAGAAGGATGCGCTGAAGGCGTTGGCCTACCAAGTAACGAACCTGATGGAAGAGCGCAAGAAGAACAAGCAATTAATTGGACTGCAAGAGGAACTGCGCGCCAAGAACGAAGAACTCAAGACTTTTGCAGGGGTTATCTCACATGACATGAAAATGCCCCTGGCAAATATGATCGTGACTTCCGATATCCTAAAGTCGAAATATTCTGATAATCTCGATGAACAGGGCAAAAAGTACCTTTCCTATTTGAAGAAATCGTCCTTTACATTGAGTGACTATATTTCAGGGCTCTTGGCTCATTATGAAAGTGACAAGATAGCCTTTAACGAGAATGACCAGTTCGACGTGCACCATCTTTTAGAGGAAATCGTAGATCTATTGAACATTGATGTAGACTGCGAGATTAACCTCCCCGATGAGAATGTTGAAATTTCTTGCAATCGGGCAGCGCTGGAACAGATTCTGCTTAATCTAATCGGAAATAGCATAAAATACAACGATAAGGAAAAGATCGTGATTGACATAGATTGCCGTTATGACGATGAATTCTATCATTTTACGCTAAGCGACAACGGTGTTGGAATTCCTGAAGACAAACAGGAAGAAATCTTCAATCTTTTTTCTACCGTCGGAAACGTCGATAGAAACGGAAACAAGGGGCACGGCATTGGTCTCTCTACCGTTCAGAAACTCGTAAATGGGATGGGGGGCGAAATTTCGGTTAATTCCGTTTTGGGAGAAGGCACCACTTTCGCCTTCAAGGTAAAGTGTTAAAGAACGTCCCTTTTAGCATAGCTTTAACCCATATTCCCCGTTGCTAAGTCTATATTGACAAGCACTAAAAAATTACGATGATTTTCCCCGAAGACCCCACCAATGAGGCTGAGCGGCTCGTCGCAGTACGGAAATACCGCCCTGAGCATACCGTTCCCGATGAAAACCTCGATAATATAACCTCACTTATCTCCCTATTGTGCGATGTCCCTATCGCACTCATCACCCTGTTGAACCAGGAGGATAATATTTTCAAATCACATCACGGTATTCCCTTCAACAAGGCACCAAGGAAAACTTCCTTCTGCGGGCATGCTATTTTAGAGGAAGACGACCTGTTCATTGTAGAAGATGCCCGCGAAGATATACGGTTTAAGGACAATCCGCTCGTGCTGGAGAATAAGGCCATATTCTATGCCGGTGCCCCGTTAATTAACAAAGATGGGTATCGATTGGGAATGCTCTGCATATTTGACCATAAGCCCCGCAATCTAACCTATTTACAGCGCCAATCACTCCTGAAGTTGGCCAAGGAGGCCGTCAACCTTTTGGAGATGCACCATAAAAATTGGCAGCTGGAGGAAATACAGCACGAACTCAAGGAGCGAAACGAGCGACTGAGGCAATTTGCAAACGTGGTCTCGCACGATCTAAAGTCTCCATTGGCCAACATTACCGGACTTATCGATTTAATCAAGGATAACAACGGCCCGCAATTGACCAGAGCCTCGCTACAATATCTCGATTATATGGAAGAGGCATCCCATACCTTGCGCAGCTATATAGACGGTATTTTGAGGTTTTACAAGGCTGACGAGCTATTGAAGGAAGATTCGCAACACATTCAGCTAAACGAGTTCCTAGCCGAAATTCTCGATTTGCTTCGGTATGACGAGGTTACTTTCGAACTTCCCGACAAAAATGCCAACCTCCACGCTAATAAGGCCGCCCTAGCGCAAATATTGATTAACCTAATCGACAATTCGGTAAAATACAATAACAAAGAGCAGCCAACCTTGAAGATTACCTTCAACGAAACACCGCAATTCTACGAATTTTCGGTAATCGATAACGGTATGGGGATAGATCGAAATATTCAGGATGATGTGTTTACGTTATTCAAGACCACTGGGGTGAAAGATAAATTTGGCAAATCGGGTACTGGTATTGGCCTGGCTACGGTAAAGAGCCTGGTAACTAAGCTACGTGGTACGATTGCTTTGGAATCTGAACTTGATAAGGGAAGTGCCTTTAGTTTCACGATCAAGAAATAGCCTTTATTTTAGATGCATTTTATATCTTTGACAAATTAAATTCTGAAATGCAGTTTAAACACCCCGAAGTTCTCTACGCCCTTTTTTTACTGCTCATCCCAATATTTATCCATCTTTTCCAATTACGGCGCTTTCAGAAGGTTCCTTTTACCAATGTGGCCTACCTTAAAAAAGCCACCTTGCAAACACGCAAGAGTAGCCAACTAAAAAAATGGCTTACGCTATTAACTAGGTTGCTCGCGCTAGCTTGTATCATCTTGGCATTCGCACAGCCGTTTTCCACCGCTACCCCAATCGTCGCGGGTAAGAACGAAATTGTCTTATACGTAGACAATTCCTTCAGTATGCAGGCCCAAGGAAGCAATGGTACGCTCTTTGAGCGGGGCCTTCAGGATTTTTATGAGAATTTAAATGGTGTGGACCAAATTTCATGGTTTACCAACGATAACACCTATGCCGCTAGAACACCTGCCGATTTTAAGAGCGAGATCCTAAAAGTGGCGCCAACCCATAGACAGCTTGCCTGGCAGGAAATCTTGCTAAAGGCAAACCAACTATTTTCAAAAAATTCGGAAACGCGAAAACAGCTAATTCTATTTTCAGATTTTCAACAGCGCGACAAATTTCCTTCCCTTCCCGAAGATGTGAAAGTCACGGCCGTTACTCCCCGGCCCGTTTCATTTCAAAATATCGCCATCGACACGGCTTTCATTTCAACCAAAAATGCATCGAATCTTGAATTAAACGTCCGTTTACGTGCCCAAGGCGAACCGTTGGAAAACGTACCGGTTTCCTTATTTAAAGATGACCAATTGGTTGCCAAGACAGGGGTTGGCTTTTTAGAAGGGGAAACCCAGAAAATTACATTCCCCATAGAGAAAAATATCGAATTTAATGGCCGCATAACACTGGACGACCCTAGCTTGCCTTTTGACAATGAACTGTTTTTTCAGATTAACGAACCGAGTGAGATAAACGTGCTTTCCATTAGTAATGCAGATACTGCGTTTTTGGAGAAGCTCTTTGACCAACCGGAATTTCGCTATGAAAGCCAAAATGCGGCAGCTATCGATTACAACAGTATTGCCAAACAAAATTTCATTGTATTAAATGAGCTGCCCGCCATCCCCGCTTCCTTAAGGGCAACGCTAAAATCATTTGTGGAGAACGGCGGAAGCTTGTTTATCATTCCTCCGCAAGATGCGCTAGTTTCAGAATATAATGCCTTGCTGGCCGAATTTTCGCTTGGCGCCATTCAAAGTTGGTCGGGCAACGGCAAGAAAATCACAAATATTAAGTTTGAACATCCGCTGTACGATGGGGTTTTTGAGAAAGAGGTGGCTAATTTCCAATACCCATCGGCTGAGGGTTCCTTTCGGGGAAATTACAACGCCACGAGCATACTTACCTTTGAAGATGGTTCGCTATTCCTTGCCCAGCGCGGGAACGTGTACCTTACCACGTCTCCTTGGAACGACACGGTTTCCAATTTTCAGAATTCACCCTTAATCGTCCCCACCCTTTACAACATGGCGCAGCAAAGCCTGCGCCTTCCGGTGCTTTACTATACCATTGGCAGACCGAATACGTTCGACGTGCCCGTATCATTGGTACAAGATGAGATTCTCACTCTTCGCTCCGCAGACCAATCATTCATTCCCCTTCAGCAATCGAAATCTAGTTTTGTTACCGTTTCTACCAACGATGAGCCGGAACGTGCTGGAAATTATGATATCTTGAAAGATGAAGTGCTACTTCAGGGTGTTTCATTCAACTTTCCGAGGAATGAAGGGCGGTTGCAGTACCAAGATCCCAAACAGTGGACAGACCTAAACGTTCTGGAAAGTGTGGAAAATGCGCTTTCAGAAATTTCTGAGGCAAACGCAATCCATAGTTATTGGAAATGGTTTGTTATTTTTGCCTTGTTATTCCTGATGTGTGAAATGCTAATACTAAAACTCAATTCATGAACCTTCTCTTAAAATCGGCAGTCATTGTAGATCCTTCCAGCAAGCACCATATGAAAGAGCGGGATGTGCTTATTGAAAACGGTACAATAGTTACAATTTCCAACAACATTTCAAATAAAGGAGGGAGTCGCGAGCTCGCGCTGGAAAACCTGCATATTTCCCCGGGATGGTTCGATTCGAGTGTGTCATTTGGCGAGCCTGGTTTTGAGGAGCGCGAAACCTTGGAGAACGGATTGCGAACCGCGGGCCTTAGCGGTTTTGCCCACGTCGCGGTCAACGCGAACACCAACCCCGTTACCGATAGCAAATCGGACATCAAATTTCTGAAAGCGAAAGCGGAGGGGCACGCTGTGAGCCTATATCCCATAGGTTCATTGACGATGGGAGGCAACGGTGAAAATTTGGCGGAACTGTACGATATGAAAAACGCGGGAGCCGTTGGTTTCTACGATTTCAAAAAACCGATCAGGAACGCCAACCTGCTTAGGATAGCATTGCAATACACCCAGAGTTTCGACGGCTTGGTACAGTCCTTTCCATTCGACCCATCGGTGGCCAAAAACGGCCTGGTAAACGAAGAGGCGACCAGCACGCGACTGGGACTGAAGGGAATTCCAGCTCTTTCGGAAACACTACAAATTAGTCGTGATTTATTTCTGCTAGAATATACCGGTGGTAAATTGCACATTCCAACAATTTCAACCAAAAAATCGGTTGCACTAATTCGCGAGGCCAAGCGCAAGGGATTACAAGTAACCTGTAGCGTTTCCGCAGCGCATTTGTCCCTTACCGATAACGTTCTCGAGGAGTTTGATACGCGGTACAAGATTTTGCCACCGTTGCGCACCAACGATGATGTTGAAGCCTTGGTAAGCGGGCTTAAGGATGGAACTATAGACGGAATAACGAGCGACCACGACCCTATAGATATTGAAAATAAAAAAGTAGAATTTGACCACGCCTTGTTTGGAAGCATCGGGCTGGAAAGTTGCTTTGGGGCAACGCAGAAAGCACTTGGCTTAGAGACTACAATAGCTTCCTTTGAAAAATTAAAAGCCACCTTCGGAATAAAACGCACCCCGATTGAGGAAGGCGAAATGGCCAATATCACCCTGTTCAACCCCACCTTAGAATATGATTTCACAGAGAAAGAGATTCTTTCCACCTCTAAGAATGCCGCGCTGCTAGGCAATAGACTACGAGGTAAGGCGTATGGAATTTTTGCCAATAACACACTTTTAATACGCGAATAATGACCACTTTGCCCCAAGGAAAAGGTATTGCCATAACAGCCTATTTGACTTTTATAGGGTTAATTATTGCCTATTTTTTAAACAGGGACCAAAAATCTCCTTTTGCCACTTGGCACATCAAGAATATGTTCGGTCTTTTTTTACTGCTAATATGCGCCATAGCGCTCCAAGATTCCCCCATCGGATTTTACATTTACTGGGCCACCTTTGCTTCTTGGCTATTCTCGCTCATTATGGCGGTTGCCAATCAGAAAATAGGAATTCCTGTGCTGAGCGATAAATTTCAGGAATGGTTCACGTTTTTGAACTGAATGAAATAGTCGTTTCTAACACACTTTACTCTACAGATAATTTTTCGGAAAATTTAAAGTCGCACAGTCGTTCGGTTTCACTGGCATTTATTATTTTTCGCCTATGGAAAAAAAGCAATTGCCCCTTCAGCATAATTACAAAGCCCCCACTGCCGGTATCGAAAATGCGCCGGCAATAATAATGTTACACGGTTACGGGAGTGATGAGAACGATTTATTTTCATTCGCGGATGCATTACCCAACACTTACCACATTATCTCTCTGAAGGCCCCTATCCCAATGCAGCCGTATGGGAATGCGTGGTACGCTATTCACTTTAACAATACAGATGGAAAGTTTAGCGATGCCGAACAGGCCATCGCATCGCGAGATCTAGTGGCGAATTGCATTGATAGTGCGATTGAAGCATATAATCTGGACCAAAAAAAAATTACCCTGTTGGGATTTAGCCAAGGTACAATCTTGAGTTTTGCCGTGGCCCTCAGTTACCCTGAAAAAGTGAAGAACGTAATTGGGTTAAGCGGTTACGTAAACGAGGATATTTTAAAGGATGGATATGAGTCGAAAAGGCTCGACCACCTGCGTGTTTACAGTTCGCACGGAAGTGTTGACCAGGTAATTCCGGTGCAATGGGCGCGAAAAACCAAGCCTTTTTTCGAAAAGCTGAACGTACCTATCGTCTATTCCGAATTTCCCGTAGGCCATGGCGTGGCCCCCCAGAATTTTATGGAATTCAAGCAGTGGCTTGAAAAACATTCCTAGACACAGATCTTAATTTCCGTACAGTACCGAGCTGAGAACATTGATGTCGACGCTGCCGTCCTCGTTCAGAAAATATTCTAGCAACAGTTCGCCCCACCGGTCGCCATCTGTAAAGTCGGCCACAATCCAACGGTGGTTCAAGAATTTAAGTTTGTTGATTTTTGCCACACTACTAAAGCCCTCATAGGGAATCAGCGTATTTTTTCCGGCTTGCAGATTAAGGTCATAAATTTGCTCCCTCACCTTTTCCTCGACGATTGCCGCCTCAACGCCCACATTTTCAAAATAGGTCATAGCGTTGTCGTTGCCGAGCAGGGTAAAGTAATTGGCGTCCCGCTCGAGGTCAGCGAGCGAGTCGCGTTGTCGCTCTGCCAGGACCAAATCGCCCTCCAAATTCCGTATCTGTTTTTCCTGATCCTCAAAAATGCGCTTTTCGTTCATATACTGAAATATCAAGAATAGTGCCGTAAAAAGGAAGAGGTACATAAAAATTTTTGATTTCATAAACTGTGGTATCGGGATTCATATGCCCAGACGTGTGCTGGGAGTTAACTAGTTATGCTGATCTGAAGGCCGTCATAGGCCAAGAATACATTATCGGGGAGCCTTGCCTCTACTTCATCGTGAAAACCTAGAAGATGGCTTATATGCGTTAAATAGGCACGCCCTGGGTTTATTTTATCTATAAACTGAAGGGCTTCCTCTAAATTGAGGTGGGACGGGTGCGGTTTTATCCGAAGGGCATTTATTACCAGTACCTTGCAGTTTTCAATTTTTGCCATTTCCGTCGAGGCCATGGTCTTTACATCGGTAAGGTAGGTAAAACCGTCAATTGAGAAACCTAGCACGGGCAAGGAATTGTGATATGCCTCCACAACGGTTACCTGCTTCTCGCCAATTGAAAAGGTGCTGTCCTTGTCAATGGCTATTTCATCTATCGTGGGGGCACCGGGATATTTATTCTCGGTCTCGAAAATATAGGCAAACCGCTCGTGCAGCGATTGAAATACCCGGTTGTGGGCATAAAAGGGAATATTACCCTGCCGGAAATAAAATGGCCTTATATCGTCAAGTCCCGCGGTATGGTCGCTATGCTCATGAGTTAACAAGATTCCGTCCAAACGGGTTACGCCTTCCCGCAACATCTGTTGCCTAAAATCGGGACCACAGTCTATTACATAGGTGTTCTCCGCCCATTGCAATAAAACCGAAACACGCAGTCGCTTATCCTTTGGATTGGTGCTTCTGCAAACGGGGTGATCGTTACCGATGACGGGGATTCCCTGAGAGGTTCCTGTTCCTAAAAAAGTGACGGTAAGAGGCGATTTCATTCACACAAAAATAACAGTATTTTTTTTGTTTGCCTATTCTATTTGTTACCTTTGTTATAGAGGAAATACAAGGAAAATCGCTATGCCGGATACCATTTTAGGAGACAAGGAATTTGAAAATATCCCTTCCATAAGAAGTAAGGCTCTCCGTATCAATTTGAACGAAAATATTTACGGAACCTTCGCCGAAATTGGTGCCGGCCAAGAAACTGTTCGTAATTTTTTCCGTGCCGGGGGCGCATCGGGCACCATTGCCAAAACGATGTCTGCCTACGACAAGGATTTTAGCGATGCCATTTACGGTGAGGAGGTAGACGGACGCTACGTTACCGAGTCGCGCCTCAAGAAAATGCTCTCCCAAGAAATCGAGTTGATCGAAGAGCGCATCGTTCGGAAAAAGCATCCCAACAAGCTCTTCTTTGCCTATGCCAATACCGTGGCCACCATCGATTTTGCCAAGAAGTACAAGGGACACGGCTGGGTTGGCATTCGATACCAAGTTGAGCCTAATGGCGATTATAACGAAATCTTGCTTCACGTGCGCTTTCATGAAAACGAGGCGCTGCTGCAGCAAATAACGCTGGGTATTTTGGGGGTGAACCTCATTTACGGCGCATACTACAAATACGATCAGCCCAAGAAATTACTTCGCTATCTGTACGACCATATCGATAAGGATAAGATTGAAATTGACACAATCAACTTCAGCGGTCCCAATTTTGAGACTATCGATAACCGATTGATGAGCCTTCAGCTTATTAAAAACGGAATGACCGATGCGATTATGTTCGGGCCAGACGGGAATAATATTCTCCCGGCAAGGATTCTCTACAAGAAAAATATTTTGGCGCTGCGCGGCAGCTTTAGGCCCGTTACCAAGGTGAACATCGATATGTATGAAAATTCATATGAAATGTTCTTGCAGGAAAACAAGGTTGAAAAGGAACGCACCGAAGTTATTTTTGAAATTACCTTGTCCAATTTGCGCGCAGAGGGCGAAATTGACGAGGAGGACTTCATGGACCGGGCAAAACTGCTGTGTTCCCTAGGGCATACGGTAATGATCTCCAACTTCCAGGAATACTATAAACTGGTAGAATATTTTTCACGCTACACAAAGATGCGCCTGGGGCTTGCCATGGGAGTAAATAACCTTGTGGATATTTTCGATGAGAAATACTACCGTCACTTGAGCGGTGGCATTTTGGAAGCTTTCGGAAAGCTATTCTTTAAAGATTTGAAAGTATATTTATACCCTATGCGCGATGCGGAAACGGGTGAGTACACAACAAGTGAGAACCTGAAGGTGCACCCCCGCATGAAGGAATTGTACAAATTCTTTAAATATAACGGCAAAGTGGTGGATATCAAGGATTACAACCCCGAAATATTGAACATCTTCTCTCGCGAGGTATTGGCGATGATTGAACATGGAGACGAGGGTTGGGAGAAAATGCTCCCCCCGGGTGTTTCTGAAATCATTAAGGAAAAGAATCTCTTCAACTACAACGGACAAGAGAAAAAAAAGAAGCAATTGGCGGAGGAATAATTAATCCTCCAGCAACTGTGCAGCGTGGTCCTTAGTTTTAACCTTGGTTATTACGCGCTCCACCTTTCCCTCTTCATCCACGACAAAAGTCATTCGGTGAATACCATCGTATTCCCTTCCCATAAATTTTTTAGGTCCCCATACACCAAACGCGTTTATGGCCTGTCTTTCGGTATCGGCTAGCAACGGAAAGGGCAATTCGTACTTTTCGCTAAAGTTTTGCTGGCGCTTTTCGCTATCGGCACTAACGCCCAGCAATTTATAACCCTTGTTTTTCAATTCGTCATAATGGTCTCGCAAATTGCAAACCTCTGCGGTGCAACCTGGGGTGCTCGCCTTGGGGTAAAAGAAAACAATTAGTTTATGACCTTTGTAATCTGTTAGCGAAACGGGGTTTCCATTTTGGTTCGAAACGGTAAAATTTGGGACTTTGTCCCCTTTCTGTAAGGTTTTCATTAGCTATTTTTGTTTAAAAATACAAAAAATGACCAAGCAGGAAAAGGTTATGTTCGTTATTGAAACGTTAAACGAGCTATACCCCCAAATACCCATTCCATTAGATCATAAAGATCCGTACACGCTTCTCATTGCCGTTTTGCTATCGGCCCAAAGCACCGATGTTAGGGTAAACCAAATAACGCCATTGCTGTTTGAGGTTGCCGACAATCCCTACGATATGGTGAAATTAACGGTGGAAGAAATAAGGGATATCATTAAACCCGTGGGTTTATCGCCTATGAAGTCGAAGGGAATCCATGGCCTTTCGGAAATTTTGATTGCGAAGTACGACGGACGCGTTCCACAGAGCTTTGAGGCATTGGAATCGCTGCCTGCGGTGGGCCACAAAACCGCAAGCGTGGTAATGAGCCAAGCCTTTAACGTACCGGCATTTCCGGTAGACACGCACATTCATAGGCTTATGTACCGTTGGGGGTTGTCCAACGGGAAGAATGTCGTACAAACCGAAAGGGATGCCAAAAGATTATTTCCCGAAGATCTATGGAATAAGCTACACCTTCAAATTATATGGTATGGAAGACAGTACTCGCCTGCCCGGGGTTGGAACTTGGAGAAAGATATAATTACCAGGACCGTTGGCAGAAAATCTGTTTTGAACGAATACTTCAAAAAGAAGAGCAAGAAAAAATAGTACGCGTATAAAAAAACCCCAAAATTTTCATTTCGGGGTTTCTTACAAAGTTTAGTTGAGAAGTGCTTCAAACTTCATCTTATGGTAATCTATAACACTTAAAGCCTTCGAATAATCCAGAAGAAACTTTATCGTTTCTTCCTTTGGGACTAAATTTTCATGCACGGGTCCCAAGCGTGAGGTTTTAGAGTACATTTTTTGCATAGAACGTGATTTAGAGGTTAATGTCCCTAAATAACGTCGCAAAAAATAGTTTATTGTACTAATTCGTCAATACAATGTTATGCTTGTCTATAACCTTCCTTAAATTAATTAGGGCATAGCGCATTCGTCCCAATGCCGTATTAATACTTACGTTGGTTTGCTCACTAATTTCCTTAAAGCTCATATCCTTGTAAATGCGCATGACGAGCACTTGTTTTTGATCTTCCGGTAGTTCCTCAATCAAGCGCTGTACATCGCTCTCCACCTGCCCCTTAATCATTTGTTTCTCGATATTCAGATCGCTGTCAGACAAAACCGAAAAGATATTGAAATCGTCCTTGTTCTCAAATTTGGGCATGCGGTTGTTCTTTCGGAAATGGTCTATCACCAAGTTGTGCGCAATGCGCATTACCCACGGCAGAAACTTGCCCTGTTCGTTATAGGCACCGCGACGCAAGGTTTTAATGACCTTGATAAAGGTATCCTGGAAAATATCCTCGGCAATATCACGATCGAAAACCTTGGAGTAGATAAAACTGTAAATTCTTTGTTTATGGCGCGTAATTAAATCGCAAAGTGCAGATTCATTGCCCTCCATATACGCACGAACGAGTAGTGCATCGGTATCGGTGCTTTGTTTCATATCAATACTTTTTTAAAATAAACAACTATAGTTTTGGTTGCTTAGCTGTTCAATAAATGTTTTAAAAAGTAATAATATGCTATAGGCAATGATTTTTGTAAGTACTGTTAATGGTGGTAAATATAACAACATTCTTCCTACAAATGCAAAAAAAAGTTATAGTTTTCATAAATTAATTATAATATCTGCTATCTGTGCAAAGGTTTCCGCTTATGGTTATCTTTGCAAAATTCCACTAAAAAGGTCGCAATTTTGAATACTGACACCGTAGATACCAAGCAACACATTCTTATTAAGGGAGCCAAGCTCCATAACCTGAAGAACATCACTGTTGCCATACCGCGCAATAAACTGGTGGTCATTACAGGTCTTTCGGGAAGCGGAAAATCGAGCCTGGCCTTCGACACGCTTTATGCGGAGGGCCAACGACGTTACGTTGAGAGTCTTTCCTCCTACGCCCGACAGTTTTTGGGTCGATTGGACAAGCCCAAGGTAGACTCCATAAAGGGTATCGCGCCCGCTATTGCCATAGAGCAAAAGGTGAACGCGGTAAACCCACGATCTACCGTGGGGACCTCTACCGAGATTTACGATTACCTAAAATTGCTTTATACCCGTGTAGGAAAAACAATTTCGCCCGTATCGGGAAAAGAGGTTAAGAAAGATACGGTAAGCGATGTCATCGAGCACATTAAGTTGTTCCCTGAAGGCGAAAAATTATTGCTCCTCGCTCCTATCTACCTCGAGGAGGGCCGAACTATGAAGAACAAGATACAGGCATTGGCACAGCAAGGTTATGCCCGTGTTAAAACGAACGATTCTGTTGTTCGGATCGATGAGTTGAATGACGGTCAGCTAGACCAGGAACTTCAGCTAGTGGTAGACCGAATCGTAAAAAAAGCGGACGACGATTTTTACAATCGTTTGGCCGATGCGGTTGAAATGGCTTTTTTTGAGGGTAAGGGCGAACTATATATCGAACAGCTTTCCAACAATTCTATTTCGGAATTCAACAATAGGTTTGAGGCCGATGGGATGTTATTTACCGAGCCCAATGTGCACCTTTTCAGCTTTAACAATCCGTATGGAGCCTGTCCCGTTTGTGAGGGCTATGGCGATGTAATTGGTATTGACGAAGACCTCGTTATACCCAATACTTCCCTTTCGATCTACGAAAACGCGATTTTCCCATGGCGGGGCGACAGCATGGGCTGGTATCGCGACCAATTGGTTAACAACGCGTATAAGTTTGACTTTCCCATTCACAAACCGTGGTTTGAACTTACCGAGGAGCAAAAACAATTGGTCTGGCAGGGGAATAAATTTTTTGAGGGACTGAATGATTTCTTTTCCTTCCTCGAGTCGAAAAGTTATAAAATTCAAAATAGGGTCATGCTTTCGCGCTATCGCGGAAAAACCCGGTGCACCTCCTGCCGCGGTAAGCGATTACGGCCTGAAGCAAGCTATGTAAAGGTTGGCGGAAAGGCCATACAGGAATTGGTAGAACTCCCCCTGGAAAAAGTGGCACAGTTTTTTGAAACCTTGACCCTTAACGAATACGAAGCGAAAGTTGCCCGGCGACTGTTATTGGAAATTAATAACCGCCTCGGCTTTTTAATGGACGTTGGTCTTTCCTACCTCACGTTAAACCGAAAAAGCAACACGCTTTCCGGCGGAGAGTCGCAACGTATTAACCTCGCCACGTCGCTAGGGAGCAGTCTTGTTGGCTCAATGTATATTTTAGACGAACCTAGTATTGGGCTCCACCCCAAGGATACCGAACGCCTTATCGGCGTCTTACAATCGCTGCGAGATCTAGGCAACACGGTTATTGTCGTTGAGCATGATGAAGATATTATGAAGGCCGCAGATCATATAATTGATATTGGCCCGGAGGCCGGCACGTACGGTGGTGAGGTCGTTGCCGAGGGCACCTATATCAACATCTTGCAATCTGATTCGCTTACCGCGCACTACCTAAATGGCACAATGGAAATTGAAGTGCCCGAGAAGCGTCGCACGTGGAAAAACAAGATTGAGATCATAGGGGCCAGACAGAACAATCTACAGAATATCAATGCCACTTTTCCATTGGGCGCATTTACTGCGGTAACGGGCGTTTCGGGAAGTGGGAAGAGCACCCTTGTCAAAAAAATACTATATCCTGCCGTCCTAAGAAAACTTAGCGGGTATGGGGAAAAACCAGGACAGTTTTCCGAATTGCAGGGCGATTTCAACAATATAAAAAGCATCGAGTTTATAGACCAGAATCCCATAGGGCGGTCAAGCCGAAGCAATCCGGTTACATATATAAAGGCGTATGATGATATCCGAAATTTATATGCCTCCCAAAAGCTGTCAGACATTCGCGGGTACAAGGCCAAGCACTTTAGTTTCAATGTAGATGGAGGTCGTTGCGAAACATGTAAGGGGGAAGGCGAGGTTACTATTGAAATGCAATTCATGGCCGATGTGCATCTTGAATGTGAAACCTGTAACGGCAAACGCTTTAAGAAGGAAGTACTCGAGGTTAGATTTCAAGATAAAAACATCAACGATATTTTAACCATGACCGTAGATGACGCTGTTGCCTTTTTCAAAGAGCACAAGGAAAAAAAGATTGTTTCAAAATTAAAACCCCTACAGGATGTGGGCCTAGGCTACGTACAGTTAGGGCAAAGCTCCTCTACCCTTTCCGGCGGGGAGGCACAACGAATAAAGCTTGCTTCGTTTTTGGTGAAGGGAGCTACCAAGGAGAAGGCTCTCTTTATTTTCGACGAACCCACAACGGGCCTCCATTTTCACGATATCAAAAAATTGTTAGCGTCTTTCTATGCGCTGTTAGACAATGGCCATACCGTTATCGTAGTTGAGCATAATATGGACCTGGTAAAGTGCGCCGATTATGTAATTGATTTGGGGCCTGAAGGAGGCGAGAAAGGAGGCAATATTCTTGCGTCTGGCACGCCCGAGGAGGTAGCAAATTCCGAGCGTTCGTTTACGGCGAAATACCTCAAGGACAAATTGTAGCGAAACCTTTTCCATAGAAAATATTTGGCCCAATTCCATTTTTGGCACGAAGATTGAATTTATACTTCTGAATTAGTGAAATGTTTGTTACTTAACAAACGATAGATTTTCATAATTTTTTGGTTGGTTAGTTTTTAAGGTCCGTCGCAAACCCGTTAAAAGGTTTCGGCGGATTTTAATTTTGAACAAAGGCAACATTAGCCCCCTGTAAATCAGTCGTCAATGTACTGATCACGTTTTTGGCACGATGGTTGTAATTAATTAACCGTACTAAGAGCTGACCAAAAAACTCAATTATGTACAACCTAAATTCAGTTATTATGAAAAAATTTGCAACCTTAGTTTTAAGTATTCTGCTTGTAGGGATTACTGGTAGTTATGCTTCGGAAAGAACTTCAGAAGAATTTGACAGCTATCGCTATGATGGTTCGCGCTATATCTTTACGGAAGGTACGGTCGAGTTTTCGGTTTTTCCTGATGGCCAATTCGATTTCGTGTACGTTGGTCCGCAAAACGGATCAAATGTGAGCGTAAATGTTAATACTCCCAACGTAAACCTCTCGTTCAATTCGGGATATGATTACGATGCGTATGTTCAGTACGACGATTACGGAGCCGTTATTCAGGTAGAAGACGTGCCTGTATATTACGATGAATTCGGGCGAATTATTCAAGCTGGTAATACAGAAATCCACTATAACGACCGACGCATTGTTCGCGTGGGCGGGTTACAGGTTTTCTATAATAACTATGGACATTTTTCGCATTATACAGGGTTTATCAACGTCTGGACACCCCGTTATATTTACAGACCCTGGCATGTGTATTATGCCCGTCCTATCTTCGCAAGTTGTGTTGTATATGATATTCCCTATAGAACCTATTATACGCCCCATCGCTATTCTTGGTTTCACCACCGTCAGTATTACGGCAGAAGGCACCACGTTGCCTATGCGAACGGGAGAAGGAACTTTTACCGTCCCGGTAGCCGCGTTCACCATAGAGATGGTCGGGTAGCTGTCAATAAGGATTACAATCCTAACCGAAGAAACACAGCGATTTCTAATACCAGTGCGCGACGCGCCAAGGACGTTGGCAGAAACAACCGTACGGTTGGCAATGCTGCAAATAGAGGAAGTCGAGATGTATCCAGAGGCAATACCGCTAATAGATCGATAAGTCGCAATTCAGGTGTCACCGCCGGAAAAGGAAACCGTATTGCGAGGCCAGATGCGCAACGAAGCGCAACCCGATCTGGCGATAGAACTAGAAAGCCAGTTGCCAGGCAACACGAAAACCGCAAAAGTTATGCGAACGAAAGAAATAGTAGGACCCATACCAGAACTGCGCAGCCACGAAAGACTGTTTCGCAGGCAAACAGACAAGGTCAATACCGCACGGCACAATCAAAGGCTCCTAATAAGCGCAACGGTGCAGTTAGCCGAAGTGATCGTTCACAACGGGTTGCCCGCAGTGCCCAGAGCCAAAACAAGCGCAGCTCGGTAGAGAGACGGTCGCACACTGCGCGCTCTTCGAAGGCGTCTGCACAGCGATCGAACAGATCGCAAAAGAATGTCCGCAGAGGACGCGGAAATTAACGATTTTTTTGGTTGGTTAGTTAGAAACCCCCTGATAGCTTTTGCTAGATGGGGGTTTCGCATTTTAGGTAGAAGCCAAACTTTTCAAGATAGCGGCCATCTTTTCGGTAAGCGCTCGTCTGGAATATTTTGTGAGCGAGACCTCCTCGACAAGTAATTCACCTTGCCGATAAAGTTCGAAATTCCTCAGAAGCACCTGCTCCAATCGTTCGGCATCATTATAGTGAAAAAAGTTTCCAGAGTTGGTTTCCCGTAGAATATTCTCGACATCGCTGCCCGATGGACCAAGTGCAATTACAGGCCTTCCCGCCGCAAGGTATTCGAATAATTTGCCAGGAATAATGGCCCGCGTCTCGGGTCTATCCATTTCAACCAGTAGTAGCATTTGCGCAGCATGCTGTCTTCGTATAGCTTCGGAATGGGGCACATAACCTTCCAAAACCAAATGGTCGTCCAGTCCCGCCGATTTTATCTCAGAAATGATATCATCGCTAACCACACCGGCCAATTTTAATTGGAAACTTCTTCTAAATTCGGGATGCTCGGCGATAAGTTTCGCCAAGGTTTTCCATAAAACCGATGGGTTTCGCTCACTAAGCAAGGATCCTATGTGTACGAGTGTAAACCGAGTGTCGAGCTCTTGGTTTGGAATAGTGGATGGCTCAAAACCATTGGTCACCACGTGAATGGACGTATTTGTAATATTGCTGAATTCATTTTTGGTGGTCGGGCTAGTTACGGTAATCGCATCTGCCCCGTCGAGAACTTCCCGTTCCAATCGCTTGTGCTTTCTTGCAGCGCGTTTCAGCAAATATAATTGTGAATGGTAGTGAATGGTCGTCCAAGGATCCCGAAAATCGGCCAACCACGGTGTCCTGAATTGCTTTCTTAACTGTAAGCCAACGAGGTGGAGACTGTGGGGCGGTCCCGTGGTAATTATTGCCTGTACAGGATTATTAGTTAAATAATCGCTTAAATAGGAAACCGAGGGCACCACCCAACTGATTCGGGCATCCGGGATAAAAAAATTACCGCGAATGAACAACATGGCTTTTTCCAATGGGGAAGGTTTCTTTTTCGTAATAATACCACTGCTCAATCGCTTGGTTTTCTTCTTAAATAGCAGTTGCGCCCATTTATGTGGCTCTCGTACAGGGTGCGAGAGTATTTCTATATCCTCTGGAACTAATTTTGAAAAGGAAGCGTCTACCAGCGGGTAATGGGCGTTTTGGGGAATATACACCACTGGTTCTATGCCAAATTCCTTAAAATAACGTACAAAATGAAGCCATCGTTGAACACCGGGTCCACCGGCAGGCGGCCAATAATATGTTATTATCAAGACACGGTTCATTATTGAGGCTGATCTTTTTCATCGGAATGCGGTCTCTTTCGATACTGGTATATCAATCCGCCAGAAAGAAGCACGAGTAACAGTATAGCACTCACCAAACTCAACGTACTTCCCGTTTGAATGACCTCAGGCTCAAATTTGAATTCGATCTTATTATTCCCTGCGGGAACCGTCATTGCGCGCAAGACATAATTCGCCCTATAATGTGCTACTTTTTCACCATTTACATAGGCATTCCATCCTTCCGGATAATATACCTCGGAAAAAACAACTACCTGTGGTGACTTGGTGGAGGTTTCATAGGTGATGTGCATTGGAGAATGCGACACTAAATCGATAGTAGCTGTACTGTCTATTCCGTTGACCGATTTGGGTAAAAGATCGTCAAACTTCTCGTGTACCACAGCTATTTTTTTGGTATTCAAGCTATCCAGCAATGCAATCTCGGCATCAGCGGTTTCGGCACGAATAACTTCCTCTACGAACCACGCGTTGCCATTGGCATACGGGTTTCGCTGGGCGGTAACGGCCCCGCTTTTTCCGCGCACGAGAATATACTTCACGTTGAGCATATTCAGAATTCCGATGTTACCCTTGGCAATGTAAAAATCGTACAGTTCCTGCATGCGTCCGGGTTTGGCCGCATGGTATCCGCCAAGGGCATTGTAAAAATAACTGGCGCGACCGCTTGAAAATGCGCTGGTCGAGGCATCATAAACTCTAAAATGACCATCGTCTTCCAAAATTTGTTGGTCAGCGGGACCTACCTGAAACGGTTCCTCCATAGTCTTGGAAGACACAAAATCTTCCTTATTAACGTAACGTCTGTCAACGCCCACCAAATCGATTACGACTAACACTACGAATGCAGCAATGGCGAAGTTCTTCTTTAATTTACCCTTGTAAAAGGCCCATAACACGGCTGCAGATAATACTACAAAAAGGAGCGACCTTAGGGTATCCGTTATCAACAACGACTGCCTATCTGCCCTTACGGCCTCAAGTAAGGGGTTACCCAATTGCTCGCGAATCATCGCATCGTAATACGGGTTGGCAAAATCTAGGAAGGTAGATGAAAAAAATAGGAGTATTACGGCAAAACCTCCCACAATGGCCAGGGCATAACCGAGCGCCTTTTTCTTTTGTTCTTCGGTAACAAAGCGGTTGAAAAATTGGTGCAAGCCAAAAACCGCTAAAATAGGCAGCAGTAATTCCAAAATGACCTGAATGGACGATACCGCCCGGAATTTATTGTACAACGGTACGTATTCGATAAAGAAATCGGTAACAAGGCTAAAATTCTTCCCCCAAGACAATATTAGACTTAGTAAAAAGGCGCTCACTATCCACCATTTCAATCTGCCCCGAACCAAAAACACGGCTAGAACCGCTAAAAATATAATAACGGCACCAATATAGGCAGGCGCAGCCACAATAGGTTGATCGCCCCAATATACGGGCAATTGGTCCAGAATTTGGGAAGCCTCTTGGGCAGAGATTCCCATCTTTAGTAATGTTTCCGAGGTTTCACCATCCAACGGCAGGGCCTCGGAAGAGCCACCGCCCATAAATCTGGGTATAAATAGGTTGAAAGATTCGGCGATGCCGTAACTATATTCGGTTATATAGCCATAGTCCAATCCTTCGGTAGCTTCGTTGGCCGTTCCGTCGGGCGTAATTGTTAATTCACTTTTTCCCCTGGTTGAAGTATCGGCATATTCCTTTGTTGCCAGAATATTGGTGGCGTTAAGTCCCACGGCAATTCCCACTCCAAGCAC
>NZQO01000125.1 GCA_002693605.1 Flavobacteriaceae bacterium | reverse complement strand
GGTTCAATCATCCAGAATTCGGCCAAGTGTCGCGAGGTATTGCTGTTCTCGGCCCGAAAGGTGGGGCCAAACGTGTACACCTTGCCAAGGCCCATGGCGTAAGTTTCGGCTTCCAATTGCCCGCTAACGGTTAGGTTGGTCTCCTTTCCGAAGAAATCTTCCTTGTGGTTTACCGTACCGTCTTCGTTTAGCGGTGGATTCTTCTGGTCTAGCGACGACACGCGGAACATCTCGCCAGCCCCCTCGGCATCACTGCCGGTGATGATAGGGGAGTTCATATAGTAAAATCCATTTTTCTGGAAATACTCGTGAATGGCGAACGCCAATTTGGATCGAGTGCGCATAACGGCGCCAAAGGTGTTGGTGCGAACGCGCAGGTGGGCCTGCTCGCGCAATTTTTCCAGACTGTGCCGCTTGGGCGAGAGGATGGTGCGCTTTACATCTTCCGGATCTGCCTCGCCCAGGATCGTCACCTTTGCTACTTGTACCTCGACGGCCTGTCCCTGTCCTTGGCTGGCCACCAAATGACCGCTCACTTCAATTGCCGCTCCTACGGTAATTTTACGGAGCACAGCTTCCTCGAAATGCTCAAAATCCACCACGCATTGAAGGTTGTGGATGGTGGAACCGTCGTTCAGGGCGATAAAGCGGTTGCTTCTAAAGGAGCGAACCCACCCCTTTACGGTAATTTCGTGCAGGGAAGGTTCCTGCTGGAGTAATTCGGCAATAGGTATATGTTGCATAATTCTGTTTTGTTTGAAAGCGTAAAGATACTTTTTTGACCGTTTTCTGCAATACGGAAGTGCTAACGCTCTTCGTCTAGTTCGTCTTCGGGAATAATCTTCAATGCCGGTTTCTTAAATGTCTTCTTGTTGGCAATTTCCTTCTCGAGGGTAAGTAACAGGGCCGGCAACAACAATAGGTTGGCGAGCATTGCAAATAGTAAGGTCGCCGACACCAATGCCCCGAGGGCCACCGTTCCGCCGAAACTGGAAATGGTGAAAACCGAAAACCCGAAGAACAATACGATGGAGGTATAGAACATACTCACCCCGGTTTCGCGCAGTGCGGCGTAAACCGATTTTTTAATCTTCCAATTGTTGGCAATAAGTTCCTGGCGGTACTTGGCCAAGAAATGAATGGTGTCATCTACCGAAATACCAAAGGCGATGCTGAACACCAAAATGGTGGAGGGTTTAATGGGAACGCCCAAAAAACCCATAAGCCCGGCCGTGATGATAAGGGGCAGAAGGTTGGGAATAAGCGACACCAATATCATCTTGAAACTACGGAACATCCAGGCCATAAAGAGGGCAATGAGCAGGATGGCCAGGGAGAGTGAAATAACAAGGTTATTTACCAAGTACTTGGTTCCTTTCTGGAATACGAGCGCCTTGCCCGTAATGGAAACGCTATAACGCTCCTCGGGAAAAATCTTGGATACCTTGGCGCGTAAATCTTCCTCAATCCTATCGAACCGTTCGGTTTCGGTATCGGCCATGAAGGTGGTGATGCGCGCATATTGCCCGGTACTGTCTACATAACTGGTTAGCAAATTGGTCTCGGAAGCACTGTTTTTCGCATACGAGAGAATAAAGGTACGCTCTTGGCTGTTGGGCAGTTGGTAATAGTCGGGGTTATTATTGTAATAGGCCTGCTTGCTGTACTTTACCAATTCGGTAACCGAAAGGGGTTTTGAAAATTCCGGAATTTCGCGAAGGTATTCCTGAAGCTCTTCAATACGTTTTAGGGTGCCCAGATTCATTACGCCTTTCTTACGTTCGGTGTCAATTACTATTTCAATAGGCATAATACCATCGTACTCTTTCTCGAAAAAACGGATGTCCTGGAAGAAATCGGCTTTTTGGGGCATGTCTTCAATAATGCTCCCAGAAATGCGAATGTTGTACATGCCAATAATACTGGCGCACAAGAGGCATACGGCCATAATGTAAATTGCAATGCGGTGCTCACGTACCATGCGTTCCATCCAATTTACAAATCCGCCAATCCAGCGTTTGTTCAAATGTTTAAGATGCTTATATTTCGGCACAGCCATATAGCTGTATACGATGGGGATGATGAACAAGCTCAAGAGGAAAATGGCGATGATGTTTATCGACGCCACGATACCAAACTCCGTAAGCAATTTGCTGTTGGTGAGGATAAAGGTCGCAAAGCCCGATGCCGTAGTAACATTGGTCATGAGCGTGGCATTTCCTACCTTGGCAATAACGCGCTGCAACGATTTTGCTTGGTTGCCGTGCTGCTTAATTTCCTGTTGGTATTTGTTAATGAGGAAAATACAATTGGGAATCCCGATTACGATTATCAAGGGCGGAATAAGCGCCGTGAGCACCGTAATCTCGTAATGCAGCAATCCTAAAATGCCAAAGGCCCACATCACGCCTATGATGACCGTGACCATCGAGATGAACGTCGCCCTGAAGGAGCGGAAAAAGAAAAAGAAAATTAGGGAAGTCACCAATAGGGCGGCACCAATAAACCAGCCAATTTCGTCGATTATGGTCTGCGAATTCAGGGTGCGGATGTATGGCATGCCCGAGGTGTGCACCTCGATGCCGGTTTCCTCCTCGAACAATTCGATACGCGGAATCAAGTCATCGGTAATGAAGTCCTTGCGTGCAGGGGTGTTAATAATGTCCTTTTTCAAATACACTGCCGTACGCACCGAGGTCTTGTCGCTGTTATACACCAAGCCTTCATAGAAGGGCGTTTCGTTGAAGAGTTGGTCTTGGTATTCGCTAAGCTGCGCTTGGGTGGCAATGGTGTCGGATATAAAGGGAACCATCTGGAAGGCAGAGGTGTCGCTTCGCTTTTCCAGCTTCTGCAAATCGCCAACCGATAAGGTGAGCTCCACCGCCTCATAGGCGTTCAGCTCCTTTGCCAATTGGGTCCAGGCATTGAAGTTCTTTGGGGTGAACAGGGTGCTGTCGGCAACGCCCAGTACGATTAAGTTGCCTTCCTCGCCAAAATGCGAAAGGAATTCGTTGTACGCTATATTGGTGGGATGGTCGTCTGGCAGGAGGTTGGCCTCGGTATAGGTAAAGCGCATATGCTTCCACTGCAGTGCAAAGAACACGGTAATGGCGGCGATGGCAATTAAGATGAGGGTACGGTTGCGAAGGATAAACCGCGCTACGGCGCTCCAAAAACCGATACTGAAAAGCTTGTCCAAAACACCTTCTTTTTTGCTGGCGCAAAGGTACGGATATCCTATTGTGCTGCCCGATTTTTAGCGAATAATTTATGTTAGCCTACAATTTCAGGTAAAAAGTAAACTTAAAGGAGATGTTGTCTTCAAAGTCGGGCAGGTTGTAAAATCCGTAGCGGTAGGCGAAGCTTAGCCCAAAGCCAAATAATAGCTTGTTGAGCTCCACGCCGCTTTCGTTGTATACCTCTTCAAGCGTGTTGAAGGGAATGCCCACGTGGTCCTCTATGGCGTCCATATTGCCTATGGCGTGGCGCGTTATGAGCACCAGCTCTGGCCGAAAGCGTTCTGAAATCTCGAACCTGCGCAGGCTGTGCTTTATCTGTAAGGTTGCCAATTTATCTGAAAAGAATTCGCCAAAGTACATGGTCTCAAAACTGCGCCTGCCCGCCACCGAGAAGCGTTGTAATATCTCATCTTTGGTAGGCGCGTTGGGGTAGGCGTGGTATAGATGGGTAAGCGGCACATCGCCCAAGGCGTACATCCCCTCCAATACGAAATTGGTGGAGGAGAGGTCGGTTCGCTTAATGTAATAGTCCAGTTTTAATCCAAATTTGGTATAGTTGAAATCGCTTTTGGCGATCCCTTGGATGCCTTGCGTTATCTCGGCGCTTATCTTAGGAAAACCGTCAAAATATTCTACCCTCCCATCTTTTGTGGTGAAGAAATTGGTCTTCGGACTTATTCGAACCGAGGCGGTAATTTCCGAAGTTTCATAATCTTGGTACGCCACGCCATCTAGGATATAGAAGTAATCCTCAATTTGCTCGATGCGGCTGCGCGACAGGCGAATTTCCGAAAGGAACTTCGGTGAAAACTCGTGCTGCAAGCTGGTTTGCCACGTTCGGTGCTTGTAAAATTGGGTCACGTTTACCAAGCGCGGTTCAAAAACGGAGTAGACCCGCGCACTGGTGAGGTACTCGAAGGTGCCTATCTCCCTAATGTCATCTACATAGTAGAGGTTAAGCCACGTCTTGGTCTCGGGGTTAAAGCGAACACTCCCGCCCAGGCTAAACTTAATGTCCCGGTCCTTGAAACCGCGGGCCACGTACCCACCCAATTTGTAGCGCTCAAAAAGGTTGTCGTTGGTTACGCCGCCCACCCCCAACCGTATGCCCTCGTAATTGTTGTACTTGATAAAATAGCGCAGGTCCACGTCGAAAAACCCCAGCGGATAGAACCCCGTGTTAAAGGGGCTTTCCTTTTTTTCGGTTCGTGTGGCGGTGGTGTCCTGCTCGGTCTGAATGGCCGGTTCCTGCGCGGTGAGAGGGTACTGGGCCAATAGAACCAATAATAGCAGAATTTTGCGCATACAGAGGGGTGCTTAGTGGGTCAAAAATATAAAGAAAGCGGCATAACTGCCGCTTTGTTGTAATATGTTTAACGAAACCGAGCTGGGCTACACCTTAAGAATCTCAGCTTCCTTTTTCTCGTACATCGCGTCAATTTTCTCAATGTGGCTATCGGTCATTGCCTGCACGTCAATCTCCAGGTTCTTTTTCATATCATCGGAAATATCCAACTTCTTGATATCATTATTGGCGTTCTTGCGGTCATTGCGCACCCCAATCTTGGCTTCCTCGGCTTCGGCCTTGGCCTGTTTTGCCAAGTCCTTGCGGCGTTCCTCGGTTAAGGGCGGCACGTTTATGATAACACTCTCGCCATTGTTCATTGGGTTGAAGCCCAAATTAGCTATTTGAATCCCTTTCTCAATTTCGGGAATCAAAGATTTTTCCCAGGGTTGAATCGAGATGGTCATCCCGTCGGGGGTGTTCACGTTGGCCACCTGGTTCAACGGGGTAGGGGTGCCATAGTAGTTCACCTTTACGCTGTTGAGCATGGCGGGCGAGGCCTTGCCGGCGCGAATGTTGGCCAGTTGCTTGTCGAGGTGCTTTAGGGCATTGTCCATCGCCTCACGGGTACTATCCAATATAAATTTAATTTCTTCTTCCATCGTTTGCGCTTTAAAATATATGCTAGACTTATTGGGTGCTTTGTTAGAGATTTACCTTGGTGCCTATCTTTTCGCCCGAGACCACCTTGAGCAAGTTGCCCTGCGTGTTCATATCGAACACGATTATGGGGAGCTCGTTTTCCTGGCTAAGGGTGAAGGCCGTAGTGTCCATTACCTTAAGGCCACGCTTCAGCACATCTTCAAAAGTAATAAAATCGAATTTAGTGGCGGCCTTGTCCTTTTCGGGATCGCTGCTGTAGATTCCGTCTACGCGGGTTCCCTTCAAGATCACATCGGCACCAATCTCGATGGCCCGAAGTACGGCGGCACTATCTGTGGTGAAGTAGGGGTTGCCCGTTCCGCCCCCGAAAATTACCACGCGCCCTTTTTCAAGATGGCGAATGGCCTTGCGGCGTATAAACGGCTCTGCCACTTCGTTTATTTTTACGGCGCTCTGCAAACGGGTAGGCACCTGCTCGGCCTCGAGGGCACTCTGCAACGCGAGCCCGTTTATAACCGTGGCCAGCATGCCCATATTGTCTGCCTGTACGCGGTCCATGCCGCGACTTGCACCGGCCACGCCCCTAAAGATGTTGCCGCCGCCAATTACGATGGCAACCTCTACGCCCTTGCTGGTTATCTTCTTTATTTCCTCGGCATATTCCCGCAACCGTTCTGGGTCGATTCCGTATTGGCGTTGGCCCATGAGGGCTTCGCCAGATAATTTCAATAGAATTCGTTTATAGTGCATGGCGCTGTTTTACTCGCGCAAAAATAAAGAAAAATTAAAGACCGTGGTACAATAAAAAAAATCCGTTGGTGTGGTAACCAACGGATTTTGCAATCTTTAGTATGAATGAGCGGTTAGGCCAGCGCTACGCGCTTAAATCCTACTACCTCTACGTCTTTCCCTAACGTCTGTACGTACTGGGCGACGCTCTGTTTGTTGTCCTTAATGAAATCTTGGTTTACCAAGGTATTGTCCTTGAAGAAACGCTTCATCTTGCCCTTGGCGATGTTATCTAACATATCCTCTGGCTTTCCTTCCTGGCGCAGTTGGTCTTTGGCAATGTCAATTTCCGAATCGATGGTAGACTGGTCTACACCTTCTTCGTTCAAGGCAACCGGGTTCATGGCCGCGGCTTGCATCGCTACGTCCTTGGCTACCTCCTCGGCACCATCAGCATTCTTCGAAAGACCGGTTAATACAGCAATCTTGTTGCCCGCGTGGATGTAAGAACCTACGAAGGCCGCGCTAAGCGTTTCGAAAGCGCCAATTTCAATCTTCTCGCCGATAACGCCGGTTTGCTCGGTCAGTTTTTCCTGAACGCTCATCCCTTTGTAATCTGCTGCCAAAAACTCATCCTTAGAGTTAGTGTTCAAGGCCAATTCGGCAAGCTCATGCGCCAATTGCACGAAATCGTCGTTCTTGGCTACGAAGTCGGTTTCGCAGTTTAGCGAAACGATAACGCCCTTATCGGCGGCATCGTTTACCTTAGCGATAACAGCACCTTCGCTAGATTCGCGGTCTGCACGCTTTGCGGCAATTTTTTGCCCTTGCTTGCGTAGAATCTCTATGGCCTTGTCGAAATCGCCATCGGCTTCTACCAAGGCTTTCTTGCAGTCCATCATTCCGGCGCCGGTGGTTTTACGTAGTTTGTTAACTTCTGCGGCTGTTATTTTTGCCATCTCTGTATAGATTTTAAAAGTTTGTATTGAGTAAAAAAAGTCGTTTAATTCATTTCAGAAGAAACTAACCAAACGACTTTTGTATTTTAATAAAGGTTATTTTTATTCTTCTTCTGAAGTGGCCTTCTCCAACGTTTCTTTCTTAGACTCTAGCTTTACGGGCTGCTTGGCCTCTTTCATTGCTTTTTGGTCTACGGCGTCTTTTGAAGGGGCCTTGTGCTCCAAATCGGCTGTCTTAGCGGCCTTCTTGGTTTTCTTCTCGGCTCTTGGCTGATCGTCATCGTCGTCGTCGATGTCCTTTCCGCTCTTTCGTTCAGAAAGACCTTCGATGATGGCATCGGTTACCGATGTCATGATCTTGTCGATAGATTTTGACGCGTCATCATTAGAAGGGATCACGTAGTCAATCTCGCGTGGGTCGCTGTTGGTGTCCACCATTGCGAAGATCGGGATGTTCAGTTTTTGGGCTTCCTTTACGGCAATGTGCTCGCGCGTGGTGTCAACGATGAACAAGGCGCCCGGAAGGCGGCTCATGTCGTTAATAGAACCTAGGTTCTTCTCTAGCTTGGCACGAAGGCGATCTACCTGCAAACGCTCTTTCTTGGAAAGGGTGTTGAAGGTTCCGTCTTGCTTCATACGGTCGATAGAAGCCATTTTCTTAACGGCCTTTCTAATGGTAACAAAATTGGTCAACATACCGCCGGGCCAACGCTCGGTAATGTAGGGCATGTTGGCGTTCTTTGCCTTCTCGGCAACGATGTCCTTTGCTTGCTTCTTAGTGGCCACGAAAAGGATCTTTCGGCCACTGGCGGCGATTTTCTTAAGGGCCTCGTTGGCCTCCTCAAGTTTTGCCGCTGTTTTGTAAAGGTTTAGAATGTGGATCCCGTTGCGCTCCATGTAGATGTATGGTGCCATGTTCGGGTTCCATTTACGGGTTAGGTGACCAAAATGTACACCTGCGTCAAGTAGTTCCTTGACCTGTTTGTTGTCTGCCATTGTTGTGATAGTTTACGTTCTGTAAGATAGATAGCAACCTTTCCGCGTACGGACTTGGTTTAGATGCTAAACTACTGCCTTTCCCCGGCGAGGGAAAAACTAACAGCTTGATTAAAAAAAATATGAACTTAAAAATTGTATTGGGCGATCCTCCAAAGGGCCGCCCAATACATGTAGTGTTTTTGTTAACGCTTAGAGAACTGGAATTTCTTACGCGCTTTCTTCTGTCCGAATTTCTTGCGTTCTACCATACGTGGGTCTCTGGTAAGTAACCCTTCTGGTTTCAAGATACCTCGGTTTTCCTCGTTCAGCTCGCACATAGCGCGAGAGATTGCAAGGCGCACTGCCTCGGCCTGACCGGTAATACCGCCTCCGAACACATTAACGCTAATGTCGAAATTGTTTTCGTTCTCAGTCAAGGTCAATGGTTGCTTAACCTTGTACTGCAACGTTCCTGTGGTGAAGTAGTTGTTAAGGTCACGTTTGTTGATGGTGATATTTCCTTTTCCTTCAGAAATATACACACGCGCCACAGCAGTTTTTCTTCTTCCTATTTTGTGAATAACGTCCATTACTTGATCTCGTTAATGTTAATGGTTTTTGGTTTTTGTGCTTCTTGGTCGTGCTCGGCTCCGGCATATACCTTTAGGTTACGGAAAAGCTCGGCGCCCAATTTATTTTTTGGAAGCATGCCCTTTACGGCCTTCTCGATAACCCTAGCTGGGTCCTTGTCGTAAAGTTCCTGGGCAGTAAGGCTACGTTGACCACCTGGATAGCCAGTGTGGCGAATGTATTGCTTATCGTTCCATTTTGTGCCCGTAAGCTTGATTTTTGAGGCGTTTGTAATAACTACATTGTCGCCACAATCAACGTGGGGGGTGTAACTTGGCTTGTGCTTGCCGCGTAGCAATACCGCTACGTTGCTTGCCAATCGGCCCAAGGTCTCTCCATCAGCATCTACATGCAACCATTCTTTGTTTACGGTCGCCTTGTTGGCTGAAACTGTTTTATAACTTAGTGTGTCCACTTTTAATGATTTTTCTGTTGGGCATTCACCTACCCTTCAGTTATTAAACTTCCTTCTTTTGGATAAATCGGGGTGCAAATGTACTATTATTTATTTGAAAAACAAGAGGTGGGGTTTTAAATTTTCAGTGTGTCCATCCATCTAAATTAAGTAGTATGTGGCGTATCATTAATCGCTTTCTATGGTTACCACCAAATCGCCCTTCATAATCATCGTACCGGGTTTTAATGAAACCGATTTAACCTTGCCGGCCCGGGTTGCCGTAACGGTACTTTCCATTTTCATGGCCTCGATTACAAAGAGCGGCTCGTTCTCCTTGATTTCCTGGCCTTTTTTAACCAGTACCTTATAGAGCATTCCCTGTAGCGGAGCGCCATATTCGCCTGCCTTTTCGGGGTCGGCCTGGAGGTGGGTCTCTTTCGATACGGTAACCGAATTGTCCTTGATTTCAACAAACCTATTCTCACCGTTGACCGAGAAGAACACGGTGCGGTTGCCATCTTGGTCGGGAATGCCAACCGACAGCAGCTTCACGCTTATGGTCTTTCCGGGCTCGAGTTCGATCATCGCTTCCTCTTGCAGCTCCATTCCGTAGAAAAATAACTTGGTGGGTAGGATAGAGGTGTTGCCGTACAGTTTGTACTTTTCGTGGGCCTGCTCAAACACCCTCGGGTAAAGGCTGTAGGAGAGGAAATCCTCGAACTCAATGGCGCGGCTAAATCCTTTCTGAAATTTCCTTTTAAAGGCTTTGTACTCGTCGTCAAAATCTATGGGGTCCAAATGCGCGTTCGGTCTATCGGTATAAGGTTTCGTATTTTTGAGAATGATTTTTTGCAGTTTTTTCGGGAAACCGCCCAGGGGTTGCCCCAAATCGCCCTTAAAGAAACTTATCACCGAATCGGGGAAGGAAAGCTCGTTTCCCCGCTCGAGGACATCGGCGACGGACAGGTCGCTGGTAACCATGAAAATGGCCATATCGCCCACGACCTTACTGCTGGGCGTTACCTTTATCAAGTTTCCGAAGAGCTCGTTCACCTGAGCGTAGGTGCGCTTCACCTCGTGGAACCTATCGGCCAGGCCCAACGCCTCGGCCTGAGGGCGCAGGTTGGAGTATTGCCCGCCGGGAATCTCGTGCTGGTACACTTCGGCGGTGCCCGACTTTAAGCCACTTTCAAACGGATAATAATATTCCCTCACGTCTTCCCAATAGTTTGAAAATTCATTCAGCTTCTTTATATCGAACTCATGTGTGCGCTCGTGACGGTTCATCATTTCGACCACTGAATTGAAATTGGGCTGTGAGGTGAGCCCAGAGAGTCCGCCTAGCGCGACATCCACCACATCAACACCTGCCTCAATGGCTTTGAGGTAGGTGGCAGATTGGATGGAAGCGGTATCGTGAGTGTGCAAGTGTAGCGGCAGGTTTACCGTATCTTTAAGCGCGGCAACGAGCTCAGTGGCGGCATAGGGCTTAAGAAGTCCTGCCATATCCTTGATGGCGATGATATGGGCCCCCGCATTTTCCAGGTCCTTGGCGAGCTGGGTGTAATATTTTAAGGAATATTTTGTCTCCTTAGGGTCCAAGATATCACCGGTGTAGCTAATTGCGGCCTCTGCCAATCCTTTGGTATTATTGCGAACATAGCGCATGCTGGGCTCCATTGCTTTTACCCAGTTGAGCGAGTCGAAGATTCGGAAGATGTCTATCCCGTTCTCCCAAGAGGTTTCCACAAATTTCTCGATCAGGTTGTCTGGGTAGGCCTTGTAGCCTACACCGTTGCTCCCGCGCAGCAACATCTGGAACAGGATATTGGGCATACGTTCTCGCAACGCCCGTAACCGCGACCACGGACTCTCGTTCAAAAAGCGCATGCACACATCGAAGGTGGCACCGCCCCACATCTCAACACTGAAGGTGCTTGGGTGGTTCTTGGCAAAACTCTCGGCCACCTTTAGCATATCATAAGTTCGCATTCGCGTGGCGAGCAACGATTGGTGGGCGTCGCGCAGTGTCGTATCAGTGTAATGTATTTTTTTTTCTTTCTTCAACCACTCGGAAAACCCTTCGGGCCCAAGTTCGGTCAACAAATCTTTGGTGCCTTTCGGAAATTCAGAAGCACTATCGAACAAGGGAACCTTTGGATTTCGGAATTTTCTGTTCGTATCAATAAATTTCACGTCCGGATTTCCATTGACCGCGACTTCGCCCAGATAGGTGGTGATCTTCGTGGTACGGTCCTGCGAGGGTTTGATATCGAATAGGGCGGGGGTGTCTTGAATAAAATTTACCGTGGCCTGGCCGTTCTTAAAAGTTTCATGCCGAATCACGTTCTGCAAAAAGTGGATATTTGTCTTTACACCGCGTATTCTAAATTCCTTGAGTGCCCGCACCATTTTGCGCACCGCCCCATCTAGCGTGCGCCCGTGTGCCGAAACTTTAACCAGCATGCTGTCGAAAAACGGACTCACGCTATACGATTGGTAAATACTGCCAGCATCTAGCCGAATGCCCATACCCGCGGCGCTACGGTAGGTGGTTATGGTGCCGTAATCGGGGGTGAAGTTGTTCTCTGGGTCTTCTGTGGTGAGCCTACATTGCAGCGCAAAGCCGTAGGTGCGCAGCGATTCCTGGTCGTAGATTTTTATCTGCTTGTCCGATAGCTTATAGCCGCCAGCAATGAATATCTGTGATTTAATTAAGTCGATTCCGGTTACCATTTCGGTTACCGTGTGCTCTACCTGTATGCGCGGGTTTACTTCAATAAAAAATACGTTGTCCTCTTTGTCCACCAAAAATTCAACCGTTCCCACGTTATTGTAACTTACCTCCTGGGCAATGGCAAGGGCGTAGGTGTAGAGCTGTTGCTTTACGGAATCGGACACGTTATAGGAGGGGGCCACCTCTACCACCTTTTGGTGGCGGCGCTG
>NZQO01000124.1 GCA_002693605.1 Flavobacteriaceae bacterium | reverse complement strand
GAGATGCAGCGCTATCTCAGTAAAATATCGGGGCCTTTGTTAGATCGTATCGATATTCACATTGAAGTTACGCCCGTTCCGTTCGAGAAGTTGAGCGATGAGCGTCGTGGAGAATCTAGCGTTGCCATTCGGGAGCGTGTTACCCAGGCCAGAAAGCGACAGGCCGAGCGTTTTGCCGAGTTAGACTCCATTCACTATAACGCCCAAATGGGAGTGAAGCAAATTCGAGCTTTTTGCAAGTTAGATGAAGCCTCTCTTCAATTATTGAAGACGGCTATGGAACGATTGAATTTGTCTGCACGGGCATACGACAGGATTCTGAAGGTTTCGCGCACGATTGCCGATCTTGAAGGTGCCGAAACTATTAGCGGCGCCCATATTTCCGAAGCGATACAATACCGAAGCTTGGATCGGGATGGATGGTTGGGATAATTTAGGATAAATTCTTTGTGGGAAACGTAACAAATAACGGAGACGACAGACAGATGTACTGCTCTGTTTCCATTGCCTAAACCGCCCAATTTAACATTTTGTTAAGACATCGTGGAGTAAGAGCATGTATCTTTGAACACTTTAAAAATCAACTTCTAATGAAAATGAATTCTGTTATTGCCTCATCCGTTTTGGCACTTTTTGTTTCTGCCACGGTCCTAGTTTCCTGTAAGGGGAAAGAAACCGCCAGAAGCGCAGATGAGGATGCCAAATTATCTATTGACTTTCAAAAGTACGAACTTGAAAACGGACTCGACGTCGTGTTGCATCAAGACAAGAGCGATCCTATCGTATCGGTTGCTATCCAATACGGAGTTGGGTCTAACCGTGAAAAAACGGGCCGCACGGGCTTTGCCCACCTTTTTGAGCATATGCTCTTCCAAGAATCGGAGAACGTGCCCCAAGATCAGTTTTTCAAGAAAATCCAAGACGCTGGGGGAACCCTTAACGGCGGAACCTGGAAAGATGGTACCATCTATTACGAAGTAGTACCCAACAATGCCCTGGAAAAAGTTTTGTGGTTGGAAAGCGACCGTATGGGCTTTTTGATTAACACCGTAACAGAGTCGGCCTTTTACAATCAGCAAGAGGTTGTGCAGAACGAAAAGCGGCAGCGCGTGGACAATAATCCATATGGGCACGTGAATTATGTATTGGATAAGAACCTTTACCCAGAGGGGCACCCCTATAGCTGGCAAGTAATTGGTGAGCTAGAGGATTTGCAGAATGCCACGGTGAGTGATGTTCGTGAGTTTTACGATAAATTTTACGGACCCAACAACGCTACCTTGGTTATTGCAGGCGATTTTAATGAGGCTGAAGCCAAGACCTTAATCGAGAAATACTTCGGTGAAATTAAAAAACGCCAGGAGGTTCCCACGCTGGAGCCGCAGCCCGTAACTATTTCAGAAACAAAACGCTTATTTCACGAAGATAATTTTGCCACTGCTCCAAGGTTGGATATGGTGTGGCCCACCGTGCAGCAATATACAGATGATGCTTATGCCCTTAACTTCTTGGCCGAGATATTGGCCCAAGGAAAGAAGGCTCCATTATATAAAGTGCTTGTAAAGGAAAAAGACCTTACCTCTAGAACCACGGCTTACCACAATGCACAGGAACTCGCCGGCGAATTTCACGTAGTGATTACCGCTAATGAAGGAGAGGACCTAGATGCGGTTGAAGCTGGTATTCAGGAGGCGTTTAGCATGTTCGAGAGAGAAGGCGTAACCGATCGCGATATCGAACGGATCAAAGCTGGTTTGGAAACCCAATTTTACAATGGAATTAGCGGTGTTTTAGGCAAATCGTTCCAATTAGCGCAATACAACGTCTTTGCCGGTGACCCCGGATTTATAGAGAAGGACATCGAGAACATCAAAAAAGTTACCAAGGAAGACGTTATGCGCGTCTACAATACCTATATAAAGGGTAAACCTTTCGTAATGACAAGCTTCGTTCCGAAGGGCCAGTCAGAGCTCATCGCCGAAAATTCTGAAAAAGCGGAAGTAGTAGAGGAGAAGATTACTGAGAATGTAGAAAAAACAGTGGTAGATTCAAACGAGGAGGTGGCAAAGACCCCTTCAAGTTTTGACCGTTCCGTTGAACCTGCCGAAGGACCCTCGCCAAAATTGAATCTTCCGGAAGTTTGGACGGCACAGTTAGATAACGGGTTGGAAGTGTACGGAATCGAGCAGAATGAAATTCCTACCGTAAGCTTTAGCTTGACTATCGAAGGTGGTCACCTATTAGACAAAATGGATAAAAACGGTGTCGCAAACCTTATGAGCGATATCCTGATGGAAGGTACGGCCAACAAGTCTCCAGAGCAACTAGAAGAGGAAATCGACCTTTTGGGGGCTTCCATAAATATGTACACCACACGTGAGGCTATCGTGATTCGCGGAAATACCCTTACCCGTAATTTCGATAAGACCATGGACCTAATAGAGGAAATTTTGTTAGAGCCACGTTGGGACGAAGAAGAATTTGCTCGTATCAAGACAAAGACTATAAACGACATTAAAAGAGCCGAATCTAACCCGAATGCCGTGGCAAGCAAGGTGTACGACAAGTTGCTTTACGGAGATGACCACATTTTCAGCTTGCCTACCAGCGGTACCGTAGAGAGTGTCGAGGCCATCACAATGGCCGATTTAAAGACGTACTATAACAACTTTTTCTCTCCATCGATTAGCGATTTCCACGTAGTGGGAGCCATCGATCAGGAAAGAACCTTAAAGCACCTTAGCGGTCTTGCCGAACGTTGGGAGGCCAAGGAAGTTGCTATGCCAGAATACGATCTTCCGGAGGCCCGCGATAAGGCATCGTTGTATTTTGTTGATATTCCAAGCGCAAAGCAATCGGTAATCAACATTGGCTATATTGCGTTGCCAAGAACCGATGCCGATTTCTACCCGGCCGAAGTAATGAACTATAAATTAGGTGGATCGTTCAGTGGAAACGTAAACTTGGTGTTGCGCGAGGAAAAAGGGTATACATACGGTGCCCGAAGTGGTTTCAGCGGCAGCAAGATTCCAGGTTCGTTTACCGCTTCCTCAAGTGTGCGTACCAATACAACAGGCGAATCGGTTGAGATTTTCAAAGATGAAATAGCGAAATATAAAGATGGCATTTCTCCTGAAGATCTTGAGTTCACCAAAAATGCACTGATCAAATCAAACGCCCGTCGTTTCGAGACACAGTTAACGTTATTGGGAATGTTACAGGAAATGAGCAGTTACGATCTTCCCGAGAACTATATTGAAAACGAGGAAAACGTAATTCGAAATATGACCCTAGAGCAGCACAAGGAACTCGCAAATAAGTACCTAGACGAGAGCAAGATGGCGTACCTAGTTGTAGGTGACGCGGCTACGCAATTCGCACAGTTCAAGAACATGGGCTTTGACGAGGTGAAGTTAATCAACAAAGATGGGGAAGAAGTTACATTAGATGACGTGAAGATGTAATCTCCTCTAGATTGAATATTGCAAAGGCTGCCATTTGGCAGCCTTTGTTTTTTAACCCAACTATTCCTTAACGCCCTTCAAGAGAAAATCCTCTAAATCTTTTTCTTCCGAAGTGTGAAGGACAGATATATCGCCTGTAGTCTCTAGCACCACTGCTTTCACTTCCGATAGTTCTATCACGTTTGCCTCCCTCAGTTTTCCTATAAGATCGCTTTCGCTAACATTTGTGCTGGCCAAATTTTCGTATAGTATCTCTCCATTTCGCATTAGCAACTTAGGCGAATTTGTGAGTATCTTCTGTAGTTTATTCGATTTCCGAATCATTAACGAGAATAAAAATTGGAAGGCAACTATGCCGGCCATGGCGACCGCTCCCTTGAGCAAGGATTGCTCGACGTTCATAATAACCGATGCCAAGATAGTACCGAGCGCAATGGTAGATGCAAAATCGAAACTTGTCATTTTAGCGAAGGTTCGCAGCCCCGCAACACGGGTAATGACAATAATAATCGAAAAAATTGCGAGGATTGAAACCAGTGATTTCAACAGGATACCTCCGGTTACTATGAGCCAATTTTCCATGAGCATTATGGGTTAGTTGGTAATTTTCAAGAAGGTACAACTATTCCTATTGTCAATTTTACCGCTTAACATAAGTTTATTATGTAAACTATTGTATTTTGTAACTTTCAATTCCATTCTAAAAAGAATTAAAAATACGTAGCAGTTGAAAAATCTGTGGAACAATATTGGTCCAGGCACTTTGGTGGCCGCCGCATTTATTGGTCCAGGCACGGTAACGGTATGTACGTTGGCTGGTGTAAGGTTTGGCTTTACGCTTCTTTGGGCCATGGTACTCTCTATTGTGGCAACATTAATCTTACAGGAAATGGCCGCACGGCTCGGGTTGGTTACCGGTAAAGGGCTGTCAAAGATAGTGAGCCAGGAAATGAAGCAGCCATTTGGGCGTATGATGGCCCTAGGTCTTATTGTAGCTGCCATTCTCATAGGAAATGCGGCTTATGAGGCAGGTAATATTAGCGGTGCGGCCCTCGGTTTGGAAGTACTTTGGTCGTATTTCAATCTTGATGCCCAACTACAATTATCGCTCGGGAGTCTATTGGTGGGGGCAATTGCCTTTTCCCTGCTCTTCATCGGAAATTATAAGTTCTTGGAACGGGCTTTAGTTACCTTGGTAATCATCATGAGTTCGGCATTTCTCATAACTGCTGGGCTAACCGGCCCAGATTGGGCCGAGGTGTTCTATTCGTTAGCTGTACCAAGGGTTCCCGAGGAGGGTTGGTTATCCGTGATCGCCTTAGTTGGAACCACCGTTGTGCCTTACAACTTATTTCTGCATGCCTCTCTGGTTAAGGAAAAATGGAACGGCGTGAATGATTTGAAATCGGCCCGGATCGATTTATACGTGTCCGTTATTTTGGGCGGATTGGTTTCCGTGGCAATAATCATTTGTGGTGCGGCCATCCAATCGGTAGATATTACCTCGGCCGCCGATATGGCTGCTGGCCTGGCACCGTTATTTGGCAGCTATGCTACCTATTTTTTATCGGTAGGTCTCTTTGCCGCCGGAATCACTTCGGCAGTTACCGCTCCGTTGGCTGCAGCTTATGTAGCCCAAGGTTGCTTTGGTTGGGATAGTAGTTTAAAATCGGTAAAATTTCGAAGCGTCTGGATGGGCGTGTTGTTATTGGGCACCGTATTTTCATCGGTAGGCTTTAGGCCCATCGATATCATCCACTTCGCCCAAGTGGCCAACGGATTGTTGCTACCAATTATTGCGATATTTCTACTGTGGGCGGTGAACAGAACACATTTGTTGGGTAGCCATCGAAACTCGCTATCTCAGAATATTGCTGGAGGAGCCATTGTATTTATTGCGTTTGTGTTGGGAATGAAAAGTCTTTGGAATGTTTTTTCGTAACTTTTAGAGCTATGGATTCGGAAGAAACCAATATAACGATAGATTTTAATGCCGATCTAGGCGAAGGCGCCGGTGAAGATGAGCTCATAATGCCTTTAATAACCTCCTGCAACATCGCCTGTGGCGGCCATTACGGTACCGCGGGCACCATGCGCAACGCCATACTTTTGGCGCAGCGAAATAGGGTGAAAATAGGGGCACATCCGTCCTTTCCCGATACAGATAATTTTGGGAGGAAATTGCTAACCCTCACCAAACAAGAATTGAAGGAAACAGTTTCCAACCAAGTTCTTCGATTTTATGACGTGGCAGATCGCGAAAAAGCGGAAGTACACCATGTAAAATTGCACGGTGCGCTTTATAATTATGCGGCCAGTGATGCCGCTACGGCCGATGCCGTCGTAGAGGCCGTACTCTCCACGAACCGCAGACCAAGATTGTACGTGCCCCACGGTTCGGTGCTCCATAAAAAGGCTGAAAACCTGCTGCCCCTGTCGTTCGAGGCGTTCCTGGACCGAAATTATACCGAAACTGGGTCGCTCGTTCCGCGAGACCAGCCCGGGGCGATAATAAATTCACCAGAGCGGGTCTGGCAACAATTAGTGAACATAGCCGTAAACAACAAGGTTATATTGCCTTCCGGTAAGATTATTTCCTTGAGGGCTACCACATTCTGCATTCATGGGGACAATCCCCACTCCGTTGCAATTTTGCGATACCTGCACGACAGTTTGGAAAATTCACCTTTAGTTTTAGACAGATGAAGCTGCCTTCAGTTAAGCCTTTTGGACAAACGGCCGCCTTGCTCACGTGGCCATCTGAAATCTCATTGGATACCCATCAAGAGGTAATTCAAGCTGCGCACTTTATCGAGAGGCGGTTTTCTGATTTGATTTTAGATGTGGTGCCTGCCTATTGCTCCATAGCCGTTTTTTTCCGTTCCGAAATTTTCCGCGGTAAATTTTTGGATGAAGTTGGAAATACTTGGCCGACTGATTACCAAGTTGGAGTTTCGGAAAAGTTCCTCTACACCATTCCCGTATGCTATGAGGAACCATTTGCCCTAGACCTGAGCGATCTTGCCAAACGTAAGGAGTTATCGCCATCGGAAGTAGTTGATAGACATTGCGCGCCGCTTTATTCCGTAGCATTTCTAGGGTTTCTCCCAGGATTTCCATACCTATTAGGGCTGAATTCTTCATTGCATACATCGCGCAAAGTCACGCCAAGGCAGCGAGTGGCACAAGGATCGGTGGGGATTGCAGGGGCACAAACTGGAATTTATCCGTCGGTATCGCCTGGCGGTTGGAACGTTATTGGCAGAACCCCCATAAGGTTGTTCAAGGCGGCCTCCCAGAACCCGACGCTATTGTCGGCGGGCGACAGGGTGAAGTTTGAGCCAATCGACGAGGGCCAATTCAATCAAATTGATACTGCTATTAAGAGCGGTAGCTATATTGTACGAAAGGAGGCCTATCGTGGTTGAAGTACTTAGTGCGGGTTTGCAAACGAGCATACAAGATTTAGGCAGAGTGGGGTGGCGGGCTGCCGGCGTTCCGGTAAGTGGGGCAATGGACCGGGTGTCGGCAATCTTCGCAAATAAGTTGTTAAACAATTCTCCCAGGGTGGCGATAATTGAATTTGCGTGGCCCGCACCTGTTTTTCAGTTTCACAAAGCCGCCACAATAGCCGTGGTGGGCGCCGATTGTTGTCCGCGGGTGAACGATGTTGAATATCCCTCAAGAAGTGTTCTGTCGCTTAAAGCACGGGATATATTAAGTTTTAAACCGGCTAAAATCGGGTTTTGGGGCTATTTGGCGATTAAAAGCGGGTGGCAGAGCGAAGTGAGTCTCGGAAGTAGGAGCCAATATGTCGGCGTAACCCCACGGTCGAAATTAGCCTCGGGTGATACGTTGGCGATAGCTACACAGAGTGAATTGGCTACAGCGCCTTATAGTTCTGTTAAGATGAATGTATCGCATTTTAGTACCGCAAAACTATGTGTAGATCAGGGCCCGGAATGGGACCGATTGCCTCAGAGAGCGAAGGACCTGCTGATTGGGAGGCCACTGGAAATCTCATCCCAGAGTAACCGCATGGCATATTTGATAAAATCGAGGCTTAATTACGGCGCGCCCGAGATTATTACCTCACCGGTGCAACCTGGAACGGTCCAGCTTACACCCTCTGGCAATTGCATTGTACTGATGCGAGATGCACAAACCACCGGTGGTTATGCTCGAGTACTCCAACTGCCTGAAATAAGTATTTCGCAATTATCGCAAAAAAAACTTGGATCACCTGTTGAGTTTATTCTGAAATAACTGCCCGTTCTATGTAGAACTGTTTCGATATTTTCGGATGTTTATCCCAAAATTTATCAGTTCGAAGAGTTGCTTTTTAGAGGAGGATTCGGCAAGGGCGATTACCAATTTTTGAAATTCAGAATCGAATTTTAGTGGGTCCTTGATACGAAATACCAGCGTCCAGAATGATACTTTGATTTTCTTCTTTCGAAGTAAAACCGGGATACTATTTTTCAAGCTTATATGCTTTTTAGGCTTGCCTAAATAATTAAAAAATAAAACTATAATGTACTTGTTTTCAGTGTTTAAAATAATATTATTTAATTCTTTGGTTTTAATATGTTGTGGGGTCAAATTAGGCCCCTTCCGGGACTCTATTTTTCCTGAATATGCAGATACAATATAACTTTTTTCGTGGTTAATGTAAGTGATGGAATTCCCTTTCCACTGTGATGAGATTGTTTTGCCAAGTGGGTTTGGTATAGGAGGTGAGACAACATGACAATATTGATTTTTCTTAGTAACCGGTACTGAACTGTCCCTGGGCATAGATTTTTGATTGCGTGCGCACATTAACTTTAAACGGAAGATTTTAGTAAATAAAGGTATTGGTTCCTAAGCGTTCTCCCTAAGGTGGTTTAACTGTTTTATGGAGGGGAATATAATTTTAGATACAGGGTTTTTCCCTGTTCCCGAACGGGAAAAACCCTTTCTTTAAATAGGGATTTTTCCTGTTTCTTCTGTTTAGATTAGTAAGGCCTTGCCTATTTGCTTACTTTAGGTCCATCAACAATAACCAATTCAGCTTCAAATATGGGCAAACCCAAGAAATGCATTACCGTCTCCGCCGCTAAAGAGATTCAAAAGAAATGGAACGACACCCGAGGAAGGGAAATTGACAGGGCACAGGGAGAAATGGACACGTTTGAGTTCACCTTCTCGATTCCCGATTTAGAAGAATACATAGCATACGTGAAGGAGGAGGCGGACAAGCAGCGCATCTCGTCGCCCGGACTCCGATTGTACTTTGCGGCCTACGATGATGATAAATCCAGTAAGGCTACGGTGTTTCTCTGTCCGTCCGAATCGGAGGGGAACGATTCGAAAACCGTCTATACCATAGATCCGTACAACCAAAACCAGGGAGGCTGGCCTCCAAAGAAATACGAGTAAACCATATAGTCATGGAAGAATATATTGGCTATACCTTTCCGGTCTTTGCAGTAGAATTAACCGCTGCTTTAACAGGTCTTTATTACTTAAAGAAGAATCCTAGAGATTTTGCGGCCCGCATTTTCGTGTATATGCTCTGTTATATGGTATTGGCAGAGTTTATCGGCTCTTACGCCGTCTGGGCCTATTATTCTGATTATACGGTATTCGGATTTGTGGAAAACACGGTCTTTGAAAAGAACTATTGGTGGTTTAACATCTATACTTTGATAAGTTCCATACTCTATATTGAGTATTTTAGACGGCAACTCTACAGTAAGTGGCATAGGCGCCTAGTATTGTATCCTACCGTTTTATTTGCAATTATTGAAACCATCAACCTCATTGCGCATCCCGACATGTTCTTCAACGCCTATTCGGCATTTGCGAACATAGCCGGAACCATCATCGTACTACTTGCAATTTCGCTCTATTACTATCAATTACTGAACAATGATGATATCCTGCAATTTCGAACCCTATTGCCTTTTTATGTCTCTGTGGGTGCCATTATATTGTATATTACACATACTCCGCTATTTATATATAGCAAATATTTCAATACTGCCCACGGCATGGAGTTTGTTGAAATGTACCGATCGCTGATGTTTATTACTAATGTATTGGTATATTTAACCTACTCAATCGGCTTTGTTGTATGTCTAAGGAAGAAAGGCTCCTCATCCTCTATTTTATAATTGTACTGGTCTTCTTAATGGCCCTTTTCATTGTGTTTTTTATTGCCTTCCAGCGACGGAAGAACAAGCTGATAATGAAACAAATTGTCCAGAAACAAGCGTTCGAGAAGGAAATTTCACAATCGAAGCTCGAAATTCAGGAACAAACGCTCAAAAACATTGCCTGGGAACTTCATGACAATGTGGGGCAGCTACTCTCGGTAGCGAACCTTCAGCTCAACGTACTCATGCGCACTGCTCCCGATGCCCAAAAACCACAATTGGCCGAAGCGAAAGGGGTCATAGCTGAATCGGTACAGAAAATTAGGTCGCTTTCCAAAACCCTGAATAACGACGTGGTTCTAAAAAACGGTCTTTTGGTATCACTCCAGGTTGAAATGGAGCGATTTAGCAGACTTAAATTCTTGAATACCGAACTTACCTACGAAGGCACCGTAAAGTCATTGCAAGATGCCGATGAGATTATCATTTTCCGAATCTTGCAGGAATTTTTTACCAATGTCCTAAAGCATTCGCGGGCTAAAAATTTATTTGTATTTTTAAGCTATCAGGATACCGAGTTGCATGTTTCGGCGTACGATGACGGTGTGGGGTTTGATACCTCGCTACACACCGAGAGCTCTGGAATGAGCACTATGGCGAGCCGGGCAAAACTGCTCAACTCGGCCTTTTCCATAAAATCGAGTCCTGGAAACGGAACAAAATTGAACCTAACATATCCCTACCAATGTCCAAAACAAAACCAAGCAGCCTTGTAATTGTCGATGACCATAAATTGCTTGCCAGTTCGCTTGAAAAATTAATAAATTCCTTTCCTAATTTTAACGTGCTGTATCATGTTGGCAATGGTGCCGAGTTACAGCACCAGCTAGAGGCCCATGCTGAAATTCCAGATATCATACTCCTAGACGTGAATATGCCCATTATGAACGGCTATGAAACACTGACCTGGCTCACGGCAAATTATCCGAGTATTAAGGTATTGGCACTCTCAATGGACGATGACGAAGATGTAATCCTCAAAATGTTGCGCCGTGGGGCCAAAGGGTACCTACTAAAGGACATCCATCCAGACAAGCTCGAGGAGGCGCTTATCGAAGTAGTGAAGAATGGCTATTATCATTCTGAAAAGGTGGCGTCCACCTTGTTGCAATCCCTGCATACGGAGAGAGAAGAGGAGCAACCTGAGTTCAAGGAAAAGGAAATTACTTTTATGAAATTGGCTTCCACCGAAATGACCTATAAGGAAATCGCCAAGGAGATGAACCTAAGTCCCAAAACCGTAGATGGGTACCGACAAGACGTTTTCAATAAACTGAAGGTGCGAAACCGAATAGGCATGGTGATCTATGCCTTAAAACACAAGTACGTCGAGCTTTAAAGACAGGCGTTCCATAAAGCATCGTCGGGTGGCGGCGCAACAATGGTAAGATTCTCCTTTTTTACGGGGTGAAGTAAGGTGAGCTGCCGCGCGTGCAAGTGAATACTCGCGTCCTTATTGCTACGGTCGAATCCATATTTTAGATCGCCCTTTATGGGAGAGCCAATAGCAGAAAGTTGACTGCGTATTTGGTGGTGGCGGCCCGTTTCGAGGTTAATCTCCAACAGAAAATAGGTGTCCAATTCCTTCAGTATCGTATAGCTCAATATTCCCTTCTTGGCGTTGGGAACTTCCTTTTCGTGCGAATATGATTTATTCTGCTTTGAATTGCGCACGAGGTAATGCACAAGCCTATCCGACCGTTTTGGGGGTACGTTCTTAACCATAGCCCAATAAATCTTATCGGTGTCACGGTTTGCGAACATTTTGTTGAGCCTTGCCAATGCTTTCGATGTCTTGGCAAAGAGCACGATACCGCTAGTAGGCCTATCCAGGCGGTGTACCACCCCGAGGTATACCGCCCCGGGTTTATTGTATTTATCGGCAATATAGGATTTCACTATATCGGAAAGCGGCTTGTCGCCGGTTTTGTCGCCCTGAACGATGTCACCAGGACGCTTATTGACGACCAAAATATGGTTGTCTTCATAGAGCACCTGTAAATTCTCCTTTGTGCTCAGGGTTTTGTTATTGTTAGATGCTGAGGGAATATAGATAAATTTTAGTATTGTTCCTTATCACTGGGGAAATCCCCACTTTTTACATCATCGCTAAATTTTCGGAACGCTCCTGTCATTTCAACATACAGGTCCAGATAGCGACGCAAAAACCTAGGATTGAACTCGTGCGTCATTCCTACCATATCGTGGGTTACGAGTACCTGTCCGTCTACCCCGTTGCCAGCGCCAATTCCAATTATGGGTATGGTAAGCTCCTTGGCAACCTCTTCGGCAAGCTTGGCCGGAACTTTTTCCAGGACAATGGCAAAGCAACCTATTTTTTCTAATAATTTGGCATCGTTCTTTAGCTTGTCCGCTTCTTCTTCTTCCTTAGCGCGCACGGTATAGGTTCCGAATTTATAGATGGACTGTGGCGTAAGGCCCAGGTGGCCCATAACCGGAATACCGGCATTTAGGATTCGTTTTACCGATTCCTTAATTTCCTTGCCGCCCTCTAGTTTTACAGCATGCCCGCCACTTTCCTTCATAATTCGAATGGCCGAACGCAATGCTTCCTTCGGATCGCTCTGGTAGCTTCCAAAGGGAATGTCTACTACCACCAAACTCCGTTCAATAGCCCGCACTACCGAAGTGGCGTGGTAAATCATTTGGTCTAGCGTAATGGGCAGGGTCGTTTCGTGTCCCGCCATCACATTAGATGCCGAGTCGCCCACCAAAATTACGTCAATCCCCGCACCGTCCACAATCTTGGCCATGGTATAGTCATAGGCGGTTAACATCGAAATACGCTCCCCCTTCTTCTTCATATCTACCAGGGTTTTTGTGGTAATACGCTTGTATTCTCTCTTTGCGACCGACATATATTTTTTGTGTAACAGTTTAGGAAGTAAAAATACTAATTTTGAAGTTGAAACCACCAAAAATGCGATTTATGAAAAATTTCTTGCTAACGACCTGTCTTGTCATTGCTACAACGTTTACTTCCCTCGCGCAGTTTACTGAAGTTGAAGCTAGGGGAATAATCGATACTTTATTTGAAGGCTTCCACAGTGGCGATACGTTACTTATGAAATCTGTCTTGGCGCCTAGTGCGGTGATGCAAACCGTACAAAATGATAAAAACGGCACCCCGATCATTTCTGAAGGCCCTGCCCAAAATCTCGTAGATGCCGTCCAGAAACGGCCTGCCGACCAACAATGGGAGGAAAAGCTATTAGGGTACACCGTTCAACTGGATGACAATCTGGCCCACGTGTGGACCCCCTATGAATTTTGGGTCAACGGATTTTTCAGCCACTGCGGTGCCAATTCGTTTACCCTAGCCAAGTTCAAAGATGGCTGGAAGATTGTCCACATCATAGATTCCAGGAGACAGGGCGATTGCACGAACTAATCGTTTAACAGTCGCTAATATTTACCTGTACGGCGAGCCCGCCCTCGCTCGTTTCCTTGTATTTTGAGGTCATATCCTTGGCGGTCTCCCACATCGTCGCAATTACCTTGTCTAAGGGAACTTTTGCCTTGGTGGGGTCGCTGTCGAGCGCCATTTCACACGCGTTAATCGCCTTTATGGCGCCCATTGCATTCCGTTCAATACAGGGTATTTGTACAAGGCCGGCAATAGGATCGCAGGTAAGGCCCAGATGGTGTTCCATCGAAATTTCCGAAGCCATCAAACATTGCTCTGGCGTGCCGCCCATCAATTCGGTGAGCGCACCTGCCGCCATCGCAGAGGAAACTCCTATTTCAGCTTGGCAACCGCCCATAGCGGCGCTAATGGTAGCTCCCTTCTTGAAAAGGCTGCCAATTTCGCCCGCCGTGAGCAGATAGCGCTTTATGTCTTCAAAATTGGCATCGTGGTTTTCAATGACGATATAATACATCAGTACGGCGGGAATGACCCCTGCACTTCCATTAGTGGGGGCGGTCACCACCCTGCCCAGCGAGGCGTTTACCTCATTTACCGCCAGGGCGAAGCAGGAAACCCATTTCAAAATTTGCCTGAACTTAACCTCGGTGCTCCTAATGGCAGAAATCCATTCGGTCTGGTTGTTATAGGCGGCATTACCCATCAAGTTTTTATGCATATCGAAAGCGCGGTGCTGCACCTTGAGGCCTCCGGGAAGTATCCCCTCGGTGTGGCAGCCAGTGTACATGCTGTCCAGCATTACTTCCCAAATGGCTTGTAGCCCTTGGTCTATTTCCGTTTCGGGCCGTAGCGATTTTTCGTTTTCCAGTACTACCTGGCTTATGGCCTTGTTCTCGGCCTGGCAATACGCGAGCAATTCGGTGGCTTTTTCAATGGGAAATGGAAAATTC
>NZQO01000123.1 GCA_002693605.1 Flavobacteriaceae bacterium | reverse complement strand
TACCGTACCCACATTCCCTATTAGACCGGCACTTTTCACCTTGGCATCGTTCGGGTTTACTACAATAACATCATTAGGCTTGACATAATACTCTGGACGATCGAACCAGCTTGCGCTGGTTAAATCTACATGGGTGATTTTTCTCACTCCATTTTCCTCGCGTATTAATAAAATATCATCGCGTTTGCCGTTAATCGTTAAGTCGCCCGCGTAGCCAAGGGCCTGGGGCAGGCTTATGTTTTGTTCGGTAAAGCTATATGTCCCGGGCGCTTTCACTTCGCCAAGTATGGTTACCTTGGCGTTGAGCAACCGGACGTTTACGGTGGGTTCGTTTAAGTGGCCACCTTCCTCCAAGAGTTGTTCCAATTTCCGCTCCACATCGCGGGGCGATTTACCCGCAACTTCAAGCCTACCAAGCACGGGAAAGAAAATAGTACCCTCGGTAGAGACCAAATATCCTTGCAACTGAAGTAATTCCAAACTTAAATTGGGATTCTCGGTGGGAGGTTTCACATTGTACGGTGCAGCGGTTTCGGGAATTAGCGCACTTACGGTAATGTTTAAGATATCATTGGGCTGCACCTTGGCCACTCCGTATCGAATGGTCTCGTCGGCATAGATTCTCGCATCCTGAAAATAATAAACATCTTCCTTGGAGGCACAAGATTGCAACAGGAATAAAATTGAAAGGACTATTGCTAAAGTTTTAAATTTCATAATAACACGTTTTCGGAAATACGATGTACCGCATCCCTTTGAATAAAAGTTATAGAATTTTTTCAAAAATGGTTTTTGTCTCCTTGATATGTTGCGGCGTGGAGGCTCCAAAAAGCACGGCATCTATCCCTGATAAGGATTCCATATACTCGGCCGCCTCACTTGGTCTAACCGCACCTGAGGCCAATACTGACATCGCGATGGTTTTACAATCCTTTTGCCGTATGGAATCTTCAACAGTTTGTTTTGACGGATTCATTCGGAAGCCTATTTTGTTGATATTGCTAACAATTATAGGATTCTCCATTTTCAGCTTATTTACGAGCACATCGTGCAACATAGCGTAATTCATAGTGAAAAAACCTGCCTTCACCCCGTATTTCGTTTCCACATACGAAGCAAACTCATACAGCATATCGTACATTTTTAGGCCCAAGAGCAAATCTGTAATTATATTCAGCAGAAATATGCCGTGCACATTATTATCCTTTAGGAGTTTCATTTCAGAATCTACCAACAATTGCATTACCGGCACCGGATTGGCGCTTATAAGCGATCCTACGCCCTTTAAGCCAGACATAATTGTATTGCCTGGGGTAAATTTCTTGATCATCTCGAACGGCCCCAGTTCCACCAATGCATTAGCATATTTATGGGCATAAGGCATACACGGGTATAGTTTGAAATCGTGGAATTTGGGGTCGGCACTAATCATTTCGAGTACCGGTTCCATTTGCGTATGGGTGGTGAACATAAAACTTTTTATGCCGATGTCGTTTACATACTGAAGCGTTTTAAATATATCTTCAGGCGTCCTGAATTTCTGAGCCTGCTTTATGGCCTTTTGCTCAGACATGTGATTGACGCCAAAAAATTGATTATCTCCAAAAATTATCTTATCCATTGAGCTTCCTTCCATTTAATTGCAGTGCTTTCTCTAATATTCTATCGATTGCGGCGGCATTTTCCAAAGAGGAAATGGGCGCCTGCACCGATCCGTTGAGCAGGCCGGAAAACGATTCTAATTGCCTACTGAAATCTTCTCCCCGTAAATAATATGAAACGCTCGTATCTAGATCGGTTACATATGTTTGGCTCCACCCCTCCGGAAGGTCCAATTGGTTATTTGCCTCAATTAAATACAGGCTGCATTCTTGTTTATTTGCCCGTATCTTGCCCTTGCTGCCCATTATTTCAATAGTATTAGTGGCTTTACGGACCGAAGGGTCTGACCAATTGATATAATTTAGGCCCACGACTTCATTTTGGTGTTGAAGTGTGGTATAGACAATATCGTCTACCTTGGTTGAATGCACTTTTTTCAGAATGGAAGATTCAACCGATACTTCACTACCAAAAAAATAGGTGGCTAGATCGAAACAATGTGGACCATAATCCAAGAGGCATCCTCCCCCCTGCTCGTAGTCATTTCGCCAGCCTCTACTATTTTCCTTTAACACGACACCCCCGGTCATTGTATTGATGTAATTGCTCACTTCGCCAATAACATTTGCATCCAGTAACTTTTTTACATACTGAAAAATTGAGTTGAACCTGTTCACATAGCCTACCTGTCCTTTCAAATTTCGCTCCTTGGCCATAGCTGCCAACGTGCTGCTCTTTTCGTAGGTCAGTGTTAAGGGTTTTTCAACGAAAATATTGAGGTTTTGCTCGAGACAATATTTGGAAACGTCATAGTGAAAGGCGTTCGGCACCAGGACCATGACCCCATCCAGTTCGGTTTCGGCAATCATCTTTTCATAATTCTTAAAGCATTCGAAACCCGTATTCTTACGGATTACGCGCAATAACGGACCTGAAGTGTCGCATACGGCGGCTACTTCAATTCCTGGTGTTTGGTTGGCAATGGCCAGATGCGACATCCCCATTTTACCCAACCCTATTAAACCTATTTTCTTCATTTGTCTTTTATCTTATTTAACCTTTGTTGTATTCCGTGGCCAATAGACCGTGAAAGGAACTTGTAGCTATTTACATTACGTCTGAACATCCTTCTCTCGCGCGACAGTCTATATAACCACTCTAGGCCCGCCTTTCTGAAGATTTTTGGGGCCCTTTTCACCGTACCCGCGTAAAAGTCGAAAGCGGCACCTACCCCAATAAACCAAGGAATATCTAAGTGTTTTTTATGGGCTGCAATCCAGGCTTCCTGCTTCAACAAGCCCAGACCTACCCATAGAATATCAGGTTTTGAGTTGTTGATGAGCTCGATCATAGCGGCCTTCTCTTCATCGGTTTGTTCGCGAAATGGCGGGCAGTATGTTCCAGCTACCTCCAAATTGGGGAATTTTTCCTTCAGGTTTTCTACCAGCATATCGGCAACTCCCTCCTTACCGCCACAAAAAAAATGGCGCCATCCCCGCTCCTGCCCAAACTCGCATGCCTCCAATAGTAAGTCTGGACCATTGTAGCGCTGAATACTCTCGCCATGGAATTTACCGGCGATGACCGATCCTATGCCATCGCACAGCGAAAAAGCTGAGGTACTTATATACTCCTTCAACTCCGGTTTTTTTTCGGCATAGTACATAGATTCTGTATTTGTAATACAGATATGTTCCTTGCTCCTTCCGTTTTGTATGTTTTTATCTATACTGGTTAAAATGTGGTTCTTCGGAAATGTGTCCACACAAATTCCGCTAACCAACTTTCTATCATACTTTTTTGACTGAACTGACATGCTCTTCATTTTTTGAAACTAACTGACATAAAATTTCATACAACCGGTCCTCGAAGGCTTGCAGCGTATATCTGCTCTCATACCGTAGCCGGGCATTTGCGCCCATACTTTGTTGCAATGTTCTATTGGTTATTACCTCTTCGAGTTTCTGTGCCAATTCAGACACATTGTTTTTGGATACCAAGTATCCCGATTTCCCGTCTTCAACAATATCGGGAATGCCGCCCTCGGCCGTAGTAATGACGGGCAGAGAATGCTGCATTGCCTCTAACAGTACTAGGGGGAAGCAGTCGTCGTGGGTGTACAGCACGAAAACATCTGCCTCACGGTAGGCCCTATTCTTGTCCTCGCCATATTTGCAACCCACATACGCTACGCGGTCTTGAACATTCATCTCTTGAAGTGTATATTTGAATAATTCTGCATCGATATCACCCGTATCACCAATAAACGTACAATGGAAAGGAATGCCGCGCTCCTTCAGTATTTGGCAGGCCTCGAGTAGTTCGAAAACGCCTTTCGATTTCAAGAGATTTGACAAAAACAGAATTTGGGCAGGACCGTTCAACTGCGTCTCTGGGATTACTGTTTCAGGGGCCATTTCTGGGATACCATTCTGACAGATATGGATATTCTCGATCGACACATATTTTTCCACATCGGGATAGAGATGTAATGAAAGTAGGATTACCTCCGAATCCTTGAATATGATTCGATATAGCCAATCGTCGAAAAACCTTCCCTGGGCTTTGCGCACGCCTTTGTTGTGAAAATGGAAAACCACTTTTTTGCCGAACAACTTAGCCAAGAGCACGATAAAGGCATCCTTGTAGAAACCCATCCCTGAAGATGTTAATGTAATGTAAACTAGATTCGGGTTAAAAAGGAAAAGTTGTTTAAAGGACGCTACGATTACGTTGAGATAGCGCACGATCTTACGCCATTTTCGCTTCCCACTCTCCCCCACTTTCTGGGAGATGCCTAGGTTGATGTATTTCGTCTTAAAATCTGCATTTATAAGCGCACTATCCTTAATATATTTACCCACCATCGCTGCACCGTGCACAGGTGGTGGGTAATGCATTATAAATAGTATTTTTTTACTCATTGGCGCTGGTTGCAAACCCCCTTATAAAGTGAGAAAGCCTTTATTAATGAGGGTTTCATAAAAATACTATATACTAAAGGGCCAATGTCTTGTAGATATATTAATTCTTTCCCAATTTTAGTTAAATGCGCGCAGTAATTTTGAGTGCAAAATTTTTCCTTAAACAGAATTGACTATTTGATGTAAAAGAAGATTTACTGCAGAAATTTCGAAAAAGTACGCTGTATCTTATCAACAAGACGCGCCCTAATTGAGAATTTCTGTGCAAATTCTGCTACTAACTTTGCATCCATCTCCGTAAAGAGCTTAAAATCGAAAACCCTATTTTCAGTCTCGTCCAATAAGGTGTAAAATCGCTTCGTCCCGGCGGTGTGGGTGGCGTCCTCACCAAAACCGATATTTTGTAATTTAGACCGTGTGGGAAATACGGTAACCTGGTTATTCTTAAATTGATGGTAGCAAAAACGAATAGCCCAAGAATCTATCTTTCCTTTCATTTGGTTGGCCAGCATTCGCGTCATATCCGATCCTCCCCTATTAAATGCAGCGAGGGCATTTTTGTTGTTCCTGAAACTTATATAGTCGGAAACTTGCCAGTCTATCCCGTCCCATCGATCTTTCCAGGTCGCCCACCCCCACGAGGAAGCCCGATAACCGAAATAAAAATCGGAATCGCCGGGCAGGCTAGGCAAGTCCATGGTATATCCCGATATGGACAAGACATTTGAATCATTCTGGTAGAAATGAAGGGCCTGATTCATAAAATCGAGAAAGTTAGGCGCGGTTACCAAATCGTCCTCAATTACGATTACCTTAGGTGTATCTTGAAGCACCTGGCTTACCCCATCGATTATTGAAGTCGCCAAGCCTTTGTTGGTAGGTGATTCAATAATTCGGATATCCTTAAATCCGTCTATAGTGGCAAGGTAATCTCGCACCCTCTGTACCTTGCCTTCCGATTCTTGAGTTTTGGCCCCATCTGAAAATATGTACAGGTCGCTTTCAGAAGCCAGGAAATTTCGCTGTAAACTTCGAACGGTTTTTTGTGTTTCCGCTAAGCGATTATACGTGAACAAACAAATGGGTGCGAGCTGCATTATTTTATAGGTTTTAAATTATCGACAGTAGTACGCTTAATTCTAACAATGCTACTGTTTGCCATAAGGAGAAAATAAAAAAGCGATGAAATTAGCAAAAACGGTTGGGCGAGATAGCTTTCTACGAGCGCACCCCAGAGAATGGGTATTAATATGGTCTTATCCATCCGGCTAAAAACCGGCCATGTATTAAGCATTATGAGAACAAAAAGAACCAAGAGAACAATTCCGCCTCCGGCTAAGATTTCAATATAGGAAGAATGGAAATATAAAAAATCTAAGGTATCAAGGTAATAAAACCCCGTACCTATATTTTCGGAAAGAACTATGGAATTTAAGTTAAAGAGACCATTTCCCCATAAAATGCCCTGTTCAAAAATCGCTTTCAACGCCAAACGCCAGATCTCGAATCTGCCGGTAGAGAGTTCATTTATTGTTTTGGGAGAAATATCCAAGAAAATTTCTTGGTAGTAGAGCGCGATCAAACCGACCAATAATAAAAGGAAAATTAAGAAACCGGACTTAATTCGAGATAAGAAAAAATAATAAAGTATGGCCGTAGCACAAATAAAAATTGCATTTCTCGACGTGAAGATCACTAACGCGAGATATAACAAAATCTGAAGCAAATTGGACCACGATCTGTCATTGTAGCGCTCGTGGTACCGCAGGTAGAAACATACGAGAAAACCCGTGGCCGCATATAGGCCGAAGTGTATCTTATCGACAAAGAAACCTCCAAAACCGCCTGCATCGTACATAAAAACGTTGCCCGCCAGCGCAATAGCAAACCACACTACCGTATTGACCAAAAGGGCTGCACGGTATGCCTTTAGCACCATAAGCTTTCCGCGCTCGGCAGTTTCAAGGCCGGCGGAATCAAATTGAACGCGTAACATGGACTTGTACACCAAATAGTAAAAGACCAAGTAAATGGGAAATACCAAATTGAAGAGCAACTTATCGCTATCGGAATAGCGTACCGCAAAAAAGATTGAAAAAATCAGTATCAAGGCGTACGCAGTTCCTAATAAATACTGATTCCGCAGTACCACCCGTATGGGATTGTTATGCAGAAAGACCAGACAACCAAGTATTCCTAATCCTGAAAAAATTACTTTGCCGTACATCCCAATTTGCGCTACAATAGTGAACGATTGCACCGAGTTCATTACTACCAGCGTAACAAAGATGAAGACGATGGCACTTAGGAAAAATTTGTATGTAGGCAGTTTCTTCAAGCTGTTTTGTTAGGCGGTCACAGATTTTTTTCTAATTACAATTTGGTAAAAGGTAAAATGCAATAGTTGGTACACTAAATTTTCGGCAATCATTGTATAAAACACTCCTAGCAGGCCGTAATTCTTTACTAGAAAATATCCCACAACGAGTGCTATTATACTTCGGGGAATGAGCACCCAGAAATTGATATCGGTGCGTTTAATGGCTTCCAACGCAATTTTAAAAGGCTGAAACACCACCTTAATCGCTTGGACCACAAAGGGGTAGAGCACCAATAAACCGAGCTCGGCATATTTATCGCCAAACAAGACTATAATTAGTTCCTGGCCAAAGAAATATCCCACGCCCACCAAAACCACCGCCATTATTATAAAAAAAATGGCCCAGTTATTTACTAGACGGTGCACTTTTTCATAAAACTGATTGCGCCGGACGAATACGGGCAATAAATAGGAATTCACAGCGGTTAATACCGGATTTACAACATTTCCAACACTCATGAGTACACCAAATATGGCAATATCGCTCTTGGTGGTTAAATATAACAATAGCCACGGATAAATATTTGAACTTAGGTGAAACAGCATATTAGAGCCTACCAACCACCTGCCAACTTTCCAGTTAGCACGGAGATAGGAAAAATACCGTTTTCTATAAACCCTAAGTTGTGAGATATTCTTTATAAGATAAACGCAGCTTATTCCGAAGTAAATTATAGATGCGTACCTTAAATAAAATTCTAGCGAGGTATATCTGTTGAAATATATAAGTCCCAATAGGGTTATCAATCCGCTCGAGCAAAATACCCCATACCATAAATTTTCCTTCGTTTTCCGTTCGCTTAAAAGTGTTTCCCTTACGAAGAAATAAAGTGTGTAGGCGATGATAAAAAATAAGTAGTGAAAGAGACGGGAAACGTCCCATTCATTAAAAAGAATTTTATAGAGTATCGGAAATACGAGGATAACCAACAAAGTAAATAGTAATTTCAGCGAAATGGTAAAATGGAAGAAACTGAAACGTTGCCCCCCTTTATAGTCGTTAAGATTAATCGCATACGGCTTGGAGATGGCCGAACTCTGTAACCCTAGAATAAATAATGCGAGTGAGAATAATAGCACGAGGTCTGCATATACGATTTTCTCGTAAGTCCGGGCCAAGACGATTGTAGTCAGGAGCGTGCTAACACTCATAAAAACCTGATCCACAAAAACGTGTAAAAGTTTTGGCGCTTCAGCTGATTTTGAATTATATAAGGAGCGTAGCTTATCTATCACAGGCCGAATAAGGTTAGGTTATAGGGTTTTCAATAGCCTCGCGCCATTTATTGTTTAGATAAAGTAACCCGTCGTAACTGCCCCTCATTTTCTCGAAACCATGAATATGTTTGCCTTAATCCATCTTCTAGGGAAATTTGATGTTTCCAACCCTCTCGCTCAAGTTTAGAGACATCCAATAATTTTCTGGGAGTACCGTCGGGCTTAGATGAATCCCAGATTATTTTACCCGTGTGCCCTACGATGCGCTGAATTAACTGGGCGAGGTCCTTAATGGAAATGTCAGTCCCCGTACCCACATTATAGAGCGGTTCGTTCAATTCATTTTCCAACGTAAATAAAACAGCTTGGCCCAAATCACTCACGTGCAAGAACTCACGTTTTGGCGATCCGCTACCCCATAGGGCAACTGATTCGTGCCCATTCTCCTTTGCCGTATGAAACTTGTGCAGCATCGCTGGCACCACATGCGAAGTCTCCAAATCGAAATTATCATTTGGACCATACAAATTTGTGGGCATGAGACTAACGAAATCCTTTCCGAATTGTTCCCGTACGGCTTCGCAGGCCTTCACTCCAGCGATTTTCGCAATGGCATACCACTGATTGGATGGCTCAAGACTCTCGGTTAGCAAATAGGACTCCTTTAGGGGCTGGGGCGCCATTTTGGGATAAATACAGGAACTACCTAGAAATATAAATTTTTCAACTCCGTAATTATGTGCGGCCTGAATTAGGTTATTTTGAATTTGAAGATTATCCATAATGAACGTATATGGATAATTTTTATTTGCCATGATCCCACCCACGCGGGCAGCGGCATCGATGATGACCGCGGGCTGCATTTCTTCAAAATATTGCATTACGCTGGCTTGGTTGCGTAAGTCCAATTTATCGCTGCCCGCACCAACTAAATTAGTGTATCCATTGTATTCAAGGGTTTTCCAGATAGCCCGTCCCACCATACCGCGGTGTCCCGCAATATATATTCTTGCATCTTTAGTAATCATTATTCATAGTAATTTGCCGTTTCGAAGCCACCATTTTCTAGGTACCTATCTTTTTTCATGAGCTTTAGGTCACTCTGCATCATATCCTTGACCAGTGCTTCCAGATCGTATGTGGCTTCCCAGCCCAATTTATTTTTCGCCTTAGTGGGGTCTCCAATTAAAAGGTCAACCTCGGTGGGCCTAAAGTATTTTGGATCTACCCGCAGCACGACGGTGCCCTCCGGGATGGAATATTTCTCGTTCTTGCACGACTTTACGCGTGCAATTTCGTCGACCCCCTTGCCCTCAAATTCCAGTTCAATAGCTACTTCCTTGAAGGCGGCACGCACAAAATCCCTGACCGATGTTGTTCTCCCCGTGGCAATTACCCAATCTTCGGGTGTATCGTGTTGTAGGATCATCCACATCATCTTAACATAATCTTTGGCGTGACCCCAGTCGCGTTTTGCATCAAGGTTCCCTAGATAAAGTATATCCTGAAGACCCAACGCAATTTTCGATACCGCCCGTGTAATTTTCCGGGTAACAAAGGTTTCGCCCCGAATGGGAGATTCATGGTTGAATAAAATTCCATTGCAAGCATACATTCCGTAAGCTTCCCTGTAATTCACAATCATCCAATAGGCGTAGAGCTTAGCCACGGCGTAGGGGCTACGAGGATAAAAAGGCGTAGTTTCAGATTGTGGTGTTTCTTGTACCTTGCCGTAGAGCTCGGACGTGGAGGCTTGGTAAATACGCGTTTTCTGTTCAAGACCCAACAGCCTAACGGCATCTAAAATTCGCAAGGTACCAATACCATCTGCATTAGCAGTGTATTCGGGCATTTCAAAAGATACCTGCACGTGGCTCATAGCCGCCAAGTTATAGATTTCGTCGGGTTGTATTTCCTGGATTAAGCGAATTAAATTCGTGCTATCGGTCATATCGCCGTAATGCAGAATGAAATTACGGTCACTTTCGTGCGGATCTTGATATAGGTGGTCCACCCTTTCGGTGTTGAGTAATGAGGAACGGCGCTTCAAGCCGTGTACGATATAGCCCTTTTCTAATAAAAATTCACTTAAATAGGCTCCATCTTGGCCGGTTACACCGGTAATGAACGCGATCTTTTTTTTCAAATCAGTTTGGTTGTTGGTTAATTGTCTTTAAAGATATCGATTTTTAATTTTCCGTAGGAATTTGGACTTCAACCATCCAAATCATGTTATTAATATCACCATTACAAAGTAGGCAGTACAAATTTAAACTGCGACCCTTGCCGGGCTATGAAATAGGGAAACAGGCAAATTATGGGTACGAATGAAATGACTATTAAGAACTGATAATTAATGTTCAAACCACCTACCAAAAGTGCTACCGTAATTATTAGCAAGTTCACGGCGATGAGCAATAGGGTAGCCTGCTTATGGGTAAGGCCCAAATCCAGTAGTCTGTGGTGTATGTGGTTCCTATCTGCCGTGAACGGGCTGCGTCTATGTGCAATTCGGATAATAAAAATACGCAGCGTATCGAGCGTTGGAATTGACAGAACAGCCAGCGCGATTATCAATTTAT
>NZQO01000122.1 GCA_002693605.1 Flavobacteriaceae bacterium | reverse complement strand
GCCAAAATAAAGGGAACGCTAAGCCATTGTCCGGTATTTAATACCCAATTGGCGCGTTCGCCCACTTGTGCTTCCTTTACAAACTCGACCAGGAACCGAACCGTCCAAAGCAAGATCAGGAAAACCCCGAAGATATAACCTAAGTACTTGCGCTTGTCGGTTTTCCAGTAAATAAACCAGAGGATGAGAAACACGATGATATATCCTGCCGACTCGTACAATTGGGCCGGGTGGCGGGGAAATTCCTCGCCCAGCTGGGTAAAGATAACCCCGTAATCGCTATAGGTTGGTTTCCCGATAATTTCAGAATTTATAAAATTTCCGATGCGCACAAAAATACCCCCACAGGCAACCGCAATGACGATGCGGTCTAAAATCCATAAGACAGGTTTCTTCATTACGCGCTTGCTGAACAGGAACATTGCGATGATAATTGCAATCGCTGCGCCGTGGCTCGCTAGGCCCTGAAATCCCGTAAACTCAAATTCGGGCACGGTGCGGATAGGAAGAAAAACAGATAGCGGGTCCTCCCAGAGGAGCTCGGTCTGGTAAAAGATAACGTGCCCCAGGCGCGCTCCCACAAGGGTAGCAATAACCATATAGATAAAGAGGCTGTCTAGCTTTTCCTGTGGCTCGTTTTCGTTCTGGAAGATCCGTTTCATAATAAACCAACCCAGGGTAAATGCGATAACGAACATCAAGCTGTAATATCTAATTACGAAAAATCCGAGATCGATACCTGCGGAAGGATCCCACGTAAAGGCCAAAAATTGTGTCATAGTTTGGGTTGCTTCAAAAGATAAAGGCGTAAAGATAGCAAATCGGGAAAGGGATACCAGTGTTAGCGCGCCTCTTTTTTTGGCGGTACGGGGTCGTGGCCAGAGCCGCCCCAGGGGTGGCAACTCGCAATTCGCTTTATAGCCAGCCAACCGCCGCGTAAAAGGCCGTGGCGCTGCAGCGCGGTAACCGCGTAATGCGAGCAGGTGGGGCTATACCGGCACGTGGCAGGAGTAAGGGGCGAGAGGACGTTTTGGTAAAAACGAATGAGCGCTATAAACGGATATGTAAATGCGTTTTTCATTGTCGGCCCATTGCCTGTTATACTGAAATTTGTGCTTCGGAAATAATACAGCTTCCCAATTAATTCAAGGTAAAGGTAGTGCCTTCCTTGCCATCTTTCAATTGGATGCCTACTTCCTGTAGCTCATCGCGAATACGGTCGCTGGTACCCCAATCTCTATTGGCGCGGGCCTGTTCGCGAAGTGCTATAAGCAACTGGATGGCTCCCGTCAGTTTTTCGGCCCCGTCGTTCGCTTCGGAAGCGGTGTCGAGCAAGCCCAATACGTCAAACAGAAAATCGTGCATTGTGGTTTGCAGCTGGTCCTTATCCGTCTCGGTCAACGTCGCATTGCCGTCCTTCACGGCATTGATGTATTTTGCGCCCTCAAACAACTGCGCAATCAAAATTGGACTGTTGAAATCGTCGTTCATTGCATCGTAGCAGGACTGTCGCCAACCTGTAACGTCAAAACTGCTGTCCTTTGCTGTGGGCAAATTGGCCGCGTTGCGGTAGGCATCCATGAGGCGATTGAAGCCTTTTTCCGAAGCTTCCAATGCCTCCTTGGAAAAGTCGAGAATACTCCGGTAGTGCGCCTGATACATGAAAAATTTGACCATTGTGGGGGAAAATGGCTTGCCAATCACTTCGTTTTCTCCGGTAAACAATTCATTGGGAAGGATATAGTTTCCGGTTGATTTGGACATTTTCTTCCCGTTAAGGGTTAGCATATTGGCGTGCATCCACACATTTACGGGCGATTTCTTGTTGGTGGCCTCGGCCTGCGCTATTTCGCATTCGTGGTGCGGAAACTTTAGGTCCATTCCACCACCGTGAATGTCAAATTGGATGCCAAGGTATTTGGTGCTCATGGCCGTACACTCAAGGTGCCAACCCGGAAAACCGTCGCTCCATGGTGAAGGCCAGCGCATTATGTGCTGTGGCTCGGCCTTTTTCCAAAGGGCAAAGTCCTGTGGATTCTTCTTCTCGCTCTGTGCGGCTAGCTCACGGGTATTGGTAATCATGTCATCCAGCTGTCGGCCGCTCAACTTTCCGTAGGCATAGTCGTCGTTGAATTTCATCACGTCAAAATAGACCGATCCGTTCTTTTCATAGGCGTAGCCTTCCGAAAGAATTTTCTCGACAATGTGAATTTGCTCGAAAATATGGCCCGTGGCGGTAGGTTCAATGCTAGGGGGGAGGGCGTTGAACTTTTCCATCGTGCTATGGAAGTCTACGGTATATTTCTGGACCACCTCCATAGGTTCCAACTGCTCGATGCGGGCCTTTTTCAGAATGGGGTCATCGCCACTTTCGCCGTCATTCTCCAAATGGCCGGCATCGGTAATATTGCGCACATAGCGTACCTTGTACCCAAGGTGCTTCAGGTACCGAAATACAAGATCGAACGACAAGAAAGTACGGCAATTGCCCAAATGTACATTGCTGTAGACCGTGGGACCACAAACGTACATGCCTACTGCGCCCTCGGTAATGGGCTTAAAGGTTTCCTTTTGCTTGCTGAGCGAATTGTAAATGGATAGGTTTTCGTGTTGCGCGTTCATTGAAAAAAGTGGTAAGACTTCTAACTAATTTGTAATAAATGTATAGCTAGGTTGCCTTTGGTTTATTTGAAATCGGTATCTAGGTTGATGTAATCTAGGAAATCCCGGCGGGTTTCGGGATTCTTGAATTTTCCGCCGAATTCACTAGTGACGGTGCTGCTGTCTATATCGCGAATACCGCGCGAATTGACACACAGGTGCTTTGCATCGATTACGCAGGCCACGTCGTCGGTATTCAGTACGCGCTGCAATTCCTTCACCACTTGCATGGTAAGCCGTTCCTGAACTTGAGGCCGCTTGGCGTAATAATCTACAATGCGGTTCATTTTTGAAAGCCCTACGACCGTTCCGTTAGAGATGTAGGCAATATGGGCCTTTCCAACGATTGGCAGCAAGTGGTGCTCGCACGTGGAGTAAAGCGTTATATTCTTTTCCACCAACATCTCGCCGTACTTATATTTGTTCTGAAAGGTGGACGCCTTTGGCTTCCGCTCTGGGTGTAGCCCGCCAAATATTTCCTGTACGAACATCTTCGCTACTCTATTGGGCGTACCTTTTAGACTATCATCGGTCAGGTCTAGGCCAAGGGTTTGCATTATGTTGTTCACGTCCTTTTTGATCTTGTCAATCTTTTCGATATCGCTCAGTTCAAAAGCATCGGGACGCAGGGGGGTGTCTGTCGCACTTCCTACGTGATCGTCGCCCATCGCTTCGATTTCATGTAGCTGTTTTTCTAAATCCATAGGTAATTTCTAAGTAACTGTACATAAAAATACAAGGGGCAAAGATACGCATTCGTGTAATGGTATGAAATATTGCCCCGCACTTTTTGGCAGGCATTCTATTTTCGGAAATACGTTTTTTTAGAGTGAAAAACCGAGCGTGAATACGATGTTGCTCGACTGGGTTTCGGTAAAGGCCCTATCGGTTAGTCCCACGCTGTAAAGTTGTTGGTTTTGATCGCGCTCGGCATATGCATAGGAAATGTCGAAGAAGTAATTCCCAAAATTATACCCGAGCCCGGCAGAATATCCAGTGAGGTCGCCAACGGTTGATCCATCGGAATACGGACTTTCCTCGTAGCGATATCCGCCGCGAAGCGAAATATTCTCGAAACGGTACTCGCCACCCAAGCGGTAGGTCGAAGCTCCCGTCAAGATATTGTTGATCTGTGCGTTCTGAAAGGCAAATACGGCATCGTTCTCGGGGCTGAATTCTACGTTCGAATAATCTTTATAGGAATACTCAAAACTTAGCAAGCCTCGTTGTCCAAATACGTAGGCGGCGCTCGCCATTAGCTTGCCCGGTGTTCTCAAATTGTAATCGGCATACACGTTAACCACACGCGGATCGATGATTTCCGTTGCTGATGCACCGTCAAAAGTATGGCGTGTCTCTAGGTACTGCGTTGTTTCTTCGGAAATTTCATACCAAGTAGGGGTGTCATACGCCACACCCAACCGAAGGTTGTTGGCAATCTTGGCGATGGCCCCAACCTGGGCCGAAAAACCGGCGCCCAGTACCGATAGGTTGTTTTCAAACCCGATGCGTTGCACCGTACTTCCTGCGTTGGTGTTTGCCTCAAACAAGTACGTAGATTGGTCGTAATCGATAAGATGGGAGTTCAGGTTAATTCCGAAAAACAGATCATCGGTATATTGCGCGCCCAAATTCAGAGTGTATTTCCCGCTATACCCGTCACTTAAGAGCGAATACTTCTGGTTAAAACTACCTGGTGCGACGTTCGATATGTAGGCGGTATTGCCCGGGTCATTTTCAAGGGGGTCAATGATAAAGCCCTGATATCCCAAGAAGGCATTTTGTGCGGCTACGCCTTGGGTTTCCCCGAGGAAGGCGTATAGGTCCGAAATACTTTCACCGCTTTGTAATTGCAGCAAGTCCAACGGGATTCCCTGTGCCTGGGCGACGAAAAATTGCGCTATCGAGTTATTTCCCGTGCCGGCAATGAAAAGATCGTCATCGAAGTTGTTTGAATTGTTGTACTCCAAACCGAGGGTGAATTTTTTCCAATTTGATTCGGTATTTTGATTATCGAATACAAAAACCCCTCCCACCTGGTTTAGGCTAAAATCTGTATCGATGCTCTGGGCCACGCCGTTAAAATAGGTCGATGTGTTTTCCCTGTCCCTTATAGTCATAGACACTGCAAAACTGTTGTCTAAAAATACAGCACTGCCGGCAGGATTCGTGGCCATTGCAGATAAATCGCCCCCAAGGGCGCCAAAGGCGCCTGCCATCGCATTAAAACGCGCGGTTCCGTTAAGGTCGTCATTGGCATAGCGCACCCCGTCCACAACGCCTTGTGCATTTACCGTTGAAAATGAAAGTGCCACTATGAGAAAGAAATAGATCCTATTCATAAGAAAAGTTTAAGTAAAAAAGACGATAATTAATTGAGGCCTCCACCACGTCTGCCTCCGCCGCCGCGACTTGCACCACCCGAACGGGAGCTTGCGCCCGAACTTCTAACGGCCCCGGAGCTGCGCATGCCAGACGATCTAGATACGCCTGAACTTCTTGAGCTGCCACGACTACGATTTATAGTACTGTTCCGTGGTGAAGCGCTACGCTGAATGGACCTTCTATTCCTATCATTACGTGCGGGAGTGTTGGGGCGAATGGTTCTCGATTTCCGGAACAAGCTTGGGTTGCTGCGGTTGCTTCGCTCAAACGATCGCGAATTTCTATTGCTTGTCGCTCTTCTTATAGCTTCGGTACGAGAATAGGATCTGCGCGAGTCATTACCCGAGCGACCTCTGTCGTACGACTGTCTTCCGCGGTTGTAATTGCGATTGTTTATATAGTCAGTATTGCGGCGCCCACGGTTGTAGGCAATATTTCCATAGCCGTAGTAAGGATAATTGTTGAAGTGAGGATAGTAAAATCCGCCGTAAAGTGGATAGCCCCATCCAAAACCGACGTTCCAGTACGAGCCGAACCACGGGTTACCCCAGCCCCAGTAAGGGTTGCCCCAATAACCGGCACCCCAGTAGCCGCGGCCCCAATAACCGCCACCCCAAAATGGTTGGTTCCAAAGGCCCCAGCCGGCGCCGTAGCCCCAGCCGCCATCATTGTACACATTTACGGTGACATTGTCCGAATTGGTACCCCAGCCGCCATAGCCCTGGTAGTCGTTCTCTTCGATCACGATATACCCCTCGTCATCCAACGATTCGGTAGTGGAATAAGCCTCGATGTCTGTGAAGATGACATCTTCTTCCGGCACTTCGGAATAGTTCGATTCCTTAGACTGGAAATATTGCTTGTAATAATTAGCGCGTTCGTAATTGTCATCGGCTGCAACCTCCATTTGTTGGTCTTGAGTGCCAGAGTAAATTCCGTCGGCGTCATTAACGCCATTATTGTAGGTTCCACACGAGGCCAAGACCAAAATTGCCAATAGGGCGAAAAGTCCTGCGCTCGATTTTCTCAGATAAGTATATTGAAGTTGCATAACTACGTGTTTTTAATTGTTGGGCTTTATAAAAATAATTAGTTTTGCCGAGAACTAATGCATATTTAACACTCTATAAAGGCACAAGATTTGTGCCAAACTCCAAGTATATGGCTAAGAATCTAACAACCCGCAGGGAGGATTATTCCAAATGGTACAATGAATTGGTGATTCAAGCCGACTTGGCCGAAAATTCGGGCGTTCGCGGCTGCATGGTAATCAAGCCCTATGGTTTTGCCATTTGGGAACGTATGCAGACCGAGCTGGATCGTATGTTTAAGGAAACCGGGCACCAAAATGCCTATTTCCCCTTGTTCATCCCAAAATCGTATTTCAGCAAGGAAGCTAGCCATGTGGATGGTTTTGCCAAGGAATGCGCTGTGGTTACGCACTACCGTTTGAAGAACGACGAAGATGGAAGCATTGTGGTAGACCCCGATGCCAAGCTGGAAGAAGAGCTAATTGTTCGTCCTACCTCCGAAACGATAATCTGGGACACCTACCGAAAGTGGGTGCAATCTTACCGTGACCTTCCGTTGCTCATAAACCAATGGGCCAATGTGGTACGCTGGGAAATGCGTACGCGCCTCTTTCTTCGCACTGCCGAGTTTCTCTGGCAAGAGGGGCATACCGCCCATGCCACTAAGGAAGAGGCCATCTCCGAGGCCGAGCAAATGATGAATATATATGCCGAGTTTGTAGAAAATTATATGGCCGTTCCCGTGGTAAAGGGCCTAAAAACCGAATCGGAACGTTTTGCCGGCGCGTTGGAGACGTACTGTATAGAAGCATTGATGCAAGATGGAAAGGCGCTTCAAGCCGGCACATCGCATTTTTTGGGACAAAATTTTGCTAAGGCCTTCGATGTGAAGTTCGCTACCAAGGAAGGTAAGCAAGAGTACGTTTGGGCCACATCCTGGGGTGTTTCTACCCGACTTATGGGTGCCTTGATCATGACCCATAGCGATGACAATGGCTTGGTGCTACCTCCCAATTTGGCGCCCAACCAGGTTGTTATCGTGCCCATTTATCGTGATGACGCACAATTTGAAGCCACGAGTGCCGTTGCCGTGGAGTTGCAAAGGCAATTGCGGGCCAAGGGCATTCGGGTGTTATTCGATAATCGCGATACGCACAAACCGGGTTGGAAATTCAATGAGTACGAGCTCAAGGGCGTGCCCTTGCGCATTGCCATCGGTCCCAAGGATGTTGAGAAGGGAACCGTGGAACTCGCCCGGAGAGATACCCTCACCAAGGAATTTCTTCCGCAGGAAAAAGTTGTGGATGTAGTGGAGAAATTACTGGCCGAAATACAGGAAAATCTGTTTACGAAGGCCGCTAGCTATAGGGCTTCGCATACCACAAAGGTCGATACCTACGAGGCCTTTAAGGAGGTTCTCGATACCAAGGGCGGGTTTGTATTGGCCCATTGGGATGGTACGGCCGCGACCGAGGAGCGCATCAAGAATGAGACCAAGGCGACCATTAGGTGCATCCCCCTTGACGGTGAGAGAGAGCAGGGTACATGTATCGTTACGGGCAAGCCAAGCTCGCAAAGAGTGCTTTTCGCAAAGGCCTATTAAAATTTTTTGAAAATTTTTTTTCAGAAGATTTGGAGTATTGAAAAAGTGTTGTATTTTTGCATCCGCATTTGAAAAACAAATGGCCCGTTCGTCTAGGGGTTAGGACGCCAGGTTTTCATCCTGGTAACAGGGGTTCGATTCCCCTACGGGCTACAAAAATTAAGAGGAAAGAATTATGGCGAATCATAAGTCAGCATTAAAGAGAATTAGAAGCAGCGAGACCAAGCGTTTGCGCAACCGTTATCAGCACAAAACGGCGCGTAATGCTATGAAGGACTTGAAAGAGATGGAAGACAAGAAGGAGGCAGAGAAAAAACTTCCTGAGGTAATGTCTATGCTGGACAAGCTTGCAAAGAAGAACATCATCCACGAAAACAAGGCAGCTAACCTAAAGTCGCAGCTCGCTAAGTTCGTTACTTCTCTATAATTTAGAAGCTAAGAAAATTAAGAACTCCTTCAGGAAACTGAAGGAGTTTTTTGTTTTGTACGGCTGGTTTAAGGAACCAAGCTGCTAAAATCGCCCCCGTTTCGTGCGATATCCCGAACGATGGAAGATGAAATATAGGCATATTCCGGACTGCATACCAAGAATACACTATCAATGCCATTCACTTTATCGTTCGCCTGTGCAATGGTCTGTTCGTAGGTGAAATCGGTGGTGTTGCGCAGGCCCCTGACTATAAATTGCGCATTTTCCTTCTGGCAGAAATCTGCTGTCAATCCTTCATAGGTCTTTACAGATATAGCTTTGACCCCTTCAAAAGCTGCTTCAATACGTTGCTTGCGCTCGTCGAGGGTCCACATATATTGCTTTGCAGTATTCACGCCTATGGCAATAATAATCTCGTCGAAAAGCGGTAGGGCCCGCATAATGATATCGATGTGCCCCAGTGTGATGGGGTCGAAAGAACCGGGAAATACGGCGCGTTTTACCATAAAAATTTCAGATTTAATGGAAAGATACTAAAAGTTGGCGGCACGTGGCCGAGAAATTAGCGCGCTAGCGCCCCTTCTACCAATATTCCGAAGAATTGGGTAAGGGTCATTCCTGCCTCGCGAACCTGTTTCGGGACGATACTCTCCCTTGATAGGCCCGGGTTGGTGTTGATTTCCATAAAATACGGCCGCCCTTTCTGTATTATGAAATCGCTACGCGTAATGCCGGTCATATTTAACAAATTGTAGATTTTTTTGGCGGTTTCCTGAATTCGTTCGGTCTCTTCGGCCGAGATCCTTGCGGGGGTTATTTCTTCCGAAGCGCCCAAATACTTCGCCTCATAGTCGAAAAACTCATTCTCGGTAACGATTTCAGTAGTGGGCAAAGCGATAATTTGCCCGTTGTGCTTGTAAACGCCCACCTGCACCTCGGTGCCTACTAGCGCAGTTTCAACGATGACCTCAGAGTCCTCCTCAAACGCCTTATCGAGTGCAGGCTGGAATTCTTCCATCGTTTTCACCTTGCTTACTCCAAAACTGGATCCGGCGCGATTTGGCTTCACGAAACACGGGAGCCCGACTTTCCTTATAATTTCGGAGGGGTTTATTTCCGTGCCCTGGTTTACGTAGAAGGAATTCGCACAGTCGATACCAAATTGCCTGAGGACAGAAAGACAGTCACGCTTGTTAAAGGTTAGCGCGGCCTGGTAGAACCCAGCGCTTGTTTGCGGTATACCCAATAATTTGAGATATGCCTGTAGGTAGCCATCTTCACCCGGTGTACCATGAATGGTGTTGAAGACAATTTGGGGCGTAACGCGCATCCCATTGCTCTCAAAGCTGAACGTGCCTTTGTCTAATTCGCTACGTTCACCACTGCCCGAAACGTGAAACCAGCCTTCCTTCAATATGTGTACGGCGTAGACGTTGTATTTTTCCTTGTCCAGGGCATCGCAAACCACCTGACCGCTGTTTAGGGATATTTTATACTCGCTGGAATAGCCTCCCATAGCTACGGCGATATTCTTTTTTTCCATACCAAAGGCGAATTTATCTCGTTAAACAAAAATATCATTAATCCGTAGAATGTTACTAACCTAGGTTTGTTATTTTTGCGTACTAATCTTTCGCCCACGTATGACGTTTTTCCAATTTATCTTTACCCGGACATTTCTGAAACAATTACTATTGGCCGTCCTGGCTCTTGTGGTACTCTCGTTTCTCATCATGTGGTGGCTTCGCGGAACTACCAACCACGGCCAAAAGATCGAGGTGCCCAACCTCGCAAAGATGTCGTTAGATGATGTGGAGGAAACGTTAGGCGAGCTTGAACTGAATTATGAAATACTAGACTCGGCCAATTACAACCCCGAATACCCAAGGTTTTCGGTTATTGAGCAAATACCGAAGGCAGGCAAGAACGTGAAGGAAGACAGAAAGATTTACCTCTACCTGAACCCATCGGGCTATCGAAAGATAGAAATTCCGAACGTTCTGGGCAGAACCCGACGGCAGGCTGAGCCAACCCTCTTGGCCATGGGCTTCCAAATTGGGAAGGTGAGCTACCGGCCGCACATTAGCGACCAAGTGCTCGAATTGAGGCATCAGGGCAAGAAACTGGAGCCTGGCGATGAACTTCAGAAAACATCGGTCATCGACCTAATCGTTGGCGACGAGTCGTATAATCGCGTGCAGGAGGAAACTGAAACCGGCAGCGGCGAGGAAGGTGCTGCGCAAGAAACTATAGAGAATGACGAATTTTAATGACGATGCGGTTTCCGAAGACAATGGGAACGACGATTTATACGAGCACTACCGGTATGTAGCCGATAAGGGGCAGCAGCCTCTGCGGGTTGACAAATATTTGATGAACCGCGTTGAAAATGCCACGCGCAACAAAATTCAGAAAGCGGCCAAAGATGGCAATATCTACGTTAACGATGCGGTGGTTAAGCAAAATTACAAGGTAAAGGGAGGCGATGTGGTGACCGTGCTTTTCGAGCACCCCCCCTACGAGTACTTGCTCGTGCCGGAAGATATTCCCCTGGATATTGTCCACGAAGACGACGCGGTGCTGGTAGTTAACAAGCCGGCGGGGATGGTCGTGCACCCCGGCCATGGCAACTACGGCGGCACCTTGATAAACGCGCTTACGTACCATTTCGATAACCTCCCGAACAACTCGAGCAACCGCCCGGGGTTGGTGCATAGAATTGATAAAGATACTAGCGGACTTTTGGTGATAGCCAAGACCGAAGAGGCAATGACCCACCTGTCGCGCCAATTTTTCAATAAATCGACCGAGCGTGAGTACGTGGCATTGGTATGGGGAAATGTGGAGGAAGATGCCGGAACGATCGAGGGGAACATTGGCCGTCATCCCAAAAACAGGCTGCAAAATACTGTCTTCCATGGCGAAGACGCCGAGAAGGGCAAGCATGCCGTAACCCATTTCAAGGTTTTGGAACGGCTGGGGTATGTCACCCTGCTATCCTGTAGGTTGGAAACCGGGCGCACCCATCAAATTAGGGTGCACCTAAAGCACATTGGCCATACCTTGTTTAACGATGAGCGCTATGGGGGCGATACTATCTTGAAAGGAACCCACTTCAGTAAGTACAAGCAATTCGTTGAGAATTGCTTTAAAATCTTGCCGCGCCAGGCCTTGCATGCCCGTACCTTGGGCTTTGAGCATCCTGTAACGGGGAAATGGCTGCAATTTGAGACCCAAATTCCAGACGATATGGAGGCCTGTCTCGAAAAGTGGCGCAATTATTCGAAACATGTAATCGAGTAATTGGTTTTCCTTATCGATTCTTCTTTTGCAGCCTTCTTTTTCTATTTATTTTTAGGAAAAATTTGAATTATGAAAATCGTCATTTCTCCCGCCAAGACCTTAGACTTTGAATCGGAATTGCCAGTATCGCGCAGCACCCAACCTTTTTTTCTGAAGCAAGCCGAAACAATCAACAAGAAACTCGAGCGCAAAACAAAAAAGGAAATTGGGGAGCTGATGGACATAAGCGAAAAGCTGGCCGATTTAAATTATCAGCGTTACAAGGAATTTTCGACCCCATTTTCAGATAATAACGCGAGGCCCGCGGTTTTCGCCTTTTCTGGCGATGTGTACCAGGGCCTTGACGCCTATTCCCTTCCGAAAAATGCGATGGATCGTCTGCAGGAAACCTTGCGCATTCTCTCGGGGATGTATGGACTACTGCGCCCTTTTGACCTAATACAGCCATACCGGCTCGAAATGGGCACCAACCTGAAAATACAGCGTGACGCGAATTTATACGAATTTTGGGGCGATACCATAACCGAAAAACTAAACGATGAGCTTTCCGAAAATGAGCTCTTCGTCAATTTGGCGAGCCAAGAATATTTTAAGGTAATTAAGCCGAAGAAATTGAAAGCCCATGTTATGGCGCCCGTCTTTAAGGACTTCAAAAACGGAAAGCTCAAGATTATTTCGTTTTTCGCGAAGAAGGCGCGCGGCAGTATGGTGCGCTATATTTTGGAAACCGATGCACGAACGAAGGAAGATATACTGGGGTTTAACTACGACGGCTATCGCTATAGTGAGAGCGAGACCGAGAACGCGCAGGAACCGGTCTTTATTAGGTAGTGTTCCAGCACACGCACCCATACCCGCCCTTTATTCCCCGTGGAGCCACTAAGCTTATTGTAGGTACCTTGCCGCCACCGCGATTTACGGTAGGCGACTTAAAGCCGGGCGATGTCGATTTCTGCTACGGCAGCCGGGACGGTCAGCTCTGGCCCATTTTGGATGCGATCTTCGAATTAAACCTCGATTATGAAACTACCCAGAAGGCGGTCATGCAGCGAAAGAAATTTCTCGAATCGCGCCACATCGGTATTTGCGATATCGTGGCGTCGGCGCAGCGGGAAAAGATAGATGCCTCAGACCTTGGGATGCAACAGGTAGAGCTCCGCGATTTGGTGGCTATCTTGAATACTCATGAATCGGTATCTACGCTCCTTTTCACGGGCGGAAATAGCAAGAACGGACCGGAATATTTTTTCCGAAGACTTCTGAAATCGTATGGTATTCGGCTTGTCGAAATTTCGGAAGAAGTTCCGCGGGTGCATCAATTCCAGTTGCCCCAGGGAGGAAGGACCATTACCACCGTATCGCTCACCGCGCCTTCCGGAGCCGCCAATCGTGCGGTTGGCAGCTTGCCAGCCTATAAAAAAATGAAGTCGGAAAATCCGAACAGCACCACGTTGGATTTCAGGATAGCGCAATATCGCCCCTATTTCTAGGGCGTATAGCTAAATACCTGCAAAGGGGCATTGTTGCTCACCACCATATAATGCTTTTTATTCTGTATGCTGATAGTAGCGATGTCCTTGGCGTCGCTATCTACAAATGGATCGTGTAAATTGCTATGGGTAAATTTTCCGTGGCCGTTTCCTAGCAGCACGTAGCCAAAGTTGGCGTCGTAGCGAATGGTCTCCACCTCGGCATCGTAGATTGCGCCCACGCCCAGGATGTCCAAATTTCCGTCGTTATTAATGTCGTTTATGGTAAATGCCATGGTTGGCCCAAGTTGTGCCTCCATTGGCAATTTCGAAATTTTAAAGGTTCCATTCCCCATATTTTCGGCATAGACACTTTCAAACATATGGGCGGTAAGCCTGTAGGCGTCCTTCAGTTTATCCTCGCCGTAAATATCTTTCATTTCGAGACTCGCAAATTCTTTATAGGTTTCAATTTTATCCAATAGAAATGGGTTTTGTTCGCTGCTGCATTCCTTGCCGCGCACCGGAACCTGTCGCCCATCGTTTATCTTGCTCAGGGCAACGTCGAAGCTGCCATTGTTATCAAAATCCTTGGCATAAATATAGAGCGGCTTGTCCTTTTTTGGCTGAAACTTATTGTTGCCGCCCACGTTCCCGAATACGAAATCTTGGTCGCCATCGCCATCGAAATCTGCCGCTGCCATACTAAACCACCAGCCCTCGGTCTTCTCCAGCCCGCCTACTTCCGTTTTGGTAAAACGGCCCATTTTGTTCTGAAAGAAGGTGGGGGCCATCCATTCGCCCACCATTACCAAATCGATATTGCTGTCGTTATCGTAATCGGTAAACAACGCTTCGGAAACCATCCCAACATCCTTTAGTTCGGGATGATTGTCGGTAACGTCGGTAAAGGTTCCGTTGGTATTTTCAAGTAAGTGGGAGCTTGGCGGCAAGGGATATTTCTTGGTTACCACGTTGCCGCCTACAAAAATATCGAGGTCGCCGTCCCCATCGTAATCTGAGATGGCCAGCGCCTTGCCCGACACGAGCAATGTGGGCAGGGCGCCGGTGCTCTTTGCATATTCGCCGCGACCGTTGTTGAGGTAGAGCCTATCCTGAAGCCGGGGGTCGTTTTCATTGAGTTCGTAACCGGCGCTAACCACGTAAAGGTCTTGGTCGCCATCGCCATCGGCATCAAAAAATTGGGCATTTGCATCTTCAAACTTCGCTTCGTTTTGCCACAATCTTTGATTGGTTTCCAAAAATGTCCCGTCGCTTTTCTGGACGTAGAGCGCGGCAGCTGCCCCGGCGGCATTTCCTACGAAAAAATCATCGAGCCCATCGCTATTTACGTCGGCCGTGGTAATGGCCGTACCTTTCGAGGATTGTTTCTGCGGCAACAGCAACTGCAAGCTATAATCGTTGAAGGTGTTCTCCTTGTGCGCATAGGTGAGGCCTAAGGAAGTGGCATTGGCCGGTTGCTTTTTACGTTGGGTGCTCGGTATATTGAGTGAAGCAGTCTTGGCAGATGAATGGCTCACCGTTATTTCTCGGTTGGCTGAAGGGTTTTTTACTTCGGAAACTTTACCGTCGTTCCAGAGAACTGCAATTTCCTCGACCTGGTCCGTATCGTGCAAGCCAAAGGTTAGTTTTGGGGTAACCGAAGATTCGAACCCGCGCGCCAAGCGCACTTCCTGTACTTGCCATTTACCCTTGCTCTTCACGTATACCTTACTGCCAATACCCAGTGGATTTTTCTGTGTTCCGCGCAACTTGACCTGCACAAAGTTATTCGCACTGTTATTTTTGTAAATTCCCGCCGCATCATCAATATTGTTGATGACCAAATCGAGGTCGCCATCGTTATCCAAGTCGGCGTAGGCCGCACCGTTGGAAAAGGTCGGGTGGTCCAGTCCCCAATCCTTGGTTACCTTCTTAAACCCAAGATTCTTGTCATTCTGGAACATATAGTTGCTCAGCTTTTCCGAAGGCAGTAAATTGATCGCCTCCTCGAGTGTGAGGGAGACCTTATCGCCGCTCAGCTTCTTTACCTTATTCCGAAAGTCCTGGTTGGCATAATCCTTATACACCCCGTTCGTAATAAAAAGGTCCTTGTGCCCATCATTGTCAAAATCGGCAAGGAGTGGCGCCCAGCTCCAATCGGTCTTTACCATCCCACTGGATTGCCCAATTTCCTTGAATTTGCCATTGCCGTTGTTAAGTTGCAACATATTAGCCATATAGGCATGATGGTAGCCAACATCTACCATTGCCAAGAAATTTGAAGTGCTCATTGAGGCCATATTTTCCTTACCACGGGCGTAATTTTCGGCAAGCATATCTACGGTTACCAAATCGGGCGCGAGATCGTTGTTGATATCGGCAAGGTCTGCACCCATGCTGTTAAACGAAATATGGTTGAACCTGCTGTTTATTTCATTTTTAAAGGTGCCGTCCTGCTGGTTAATGTACAGGAAATCTGGCTCCAGAAAATCGTTGGCCACGTAAATATCGTCCCATCCGTCATTGTTGAAATCGCCTATGGCGGCTCCAAGCCCCCATGTCTTGTTGTACACGCCGGCCTCGCCTGTTACCTTGGTGAAGCGCGCGCCGTCGTTGCGATATAATTGGTCGCTAGTGGTTTCCTCAATTTGCCGCTGTATTTCACCGCTGAGCTTAGTGTTGTTCTTGAAATCATAGCGATAGTTAACCAGATAAATATCAAGGTCGCCATCCTTGTCGTAATCTATGGGATAGGCCTGCGTTGCGTAACCTGGGTCGTCTAGCCCCCATTGTCGTGCCGCCTCGGTAAACGTGCTATTCTGGTTGTTGATAAATAGCAGGTTTCTTCGGCCCTCGTCGTTATCTAGCGATCCGGCCTTGCATACATAGATATCGAGGTAACCGTCACTGTTTACGTCTAGCATACTCACACCGGTTGAGAACCCTTGGTAGTCTTCAGTGTTCGCTGCCTTCGTGATATCCTCAAACTGAAAGTCGCCTTGATTTAGGTACAGTTTATTGGGCCCGAAATTGGAGACGAAGTAAATGTCCTCGAGTCCATCGTTATCGATATCGCCTACGGCCACACCGCCCCCGGTAAAGATATAGGGGTAATTGATAAAGTTGAAGTCCAGGGTCTGCTTCATGGTATTCTGGAAATGGATATT
>NZQO01000121.1 GCA_002693605.1 Flavobacteriaceae bacterium | reverse complement strand
TTTCCAATGAAACAGTAATCGTTTTTTTTAGCTCCTTAACTGTAAGCATTTTTATATGATACCTAATTGCCATTTAAAATTTTTAACACAACGTTGTCATTTTTGTTTTTTTTATTTTGCGCCAGCATATAAGCTTTGATCGGCGTTACGGCTTTGCCGGGCCCGGGAGGGGTTGTAGCCCAGACATTTTGCGTGGCTACCCATTGGGATGTTTATCGTGCTCAATTGAACACTTCAGCAGAATTCATGAATGGCCAAGTACCACAATGTTAATTTTTATGGAGAATACTAAGAAAAATAAAATTTTAGAAGTTGCGCTTATATTTATTGCATTAATACTTTACGTTATTTCGGGTATCGTTAGCGAAACATGGTACCACTACACTACCATCGCTTTAATGCTTTTGGTTTTTGCAGTATATCTAGCGATAAAATTTCAAACGGAAAAGGTAGATAAAACTGAAATCTATTATGGGGTCGCCATAATAACCGTTGGCGCAGCTGTTTGGTGGTTTACTGCTCGATAAAATAATTGTTCCATTTAAAAAAGAAGGCATTCCCAATTTGAAAGCCTCCTTTTTTACGATTTCTTTAATGCCTATTTGGTACAAGGATAGGGCCAATTACTCCCCTATTTATCTGAAAGCACGACGCTCACAGCATTTCCGCCAAAGCCCACAGCGTTTATCATAATGGATTTCAATTTTTCCGGCAGATGGCGCGAATTGCCGTAAAAGGGATTCTCGATAAACTTGTTATGCTTCAGCATAAGTACCGCCATTTCAACGCTCAACATACCAGATGCCGCAAAGGTATGGCCCACCAACCACTTGTTTGAAGTGAGCAGGGGGAGTTTTTTTCCGAAAACCGCATCGATGGCCTTTTTTTCTGAAATATCTCCCTGAACGGTTCCGGGAGCGTGCATGATAAGGGCATCTACCGTTTCAAAATTGGCACTTATAAGAGCGGCCGCCATCGATTTTTGGAAACATTCCCCCATTTCGGAAATTGAAGTGCCGTGCGCCAATGTCTCGGTCCCCATGCCGTAGCCGCGAACAACGGCCTTGGTCCGGCTTGATATTCCCCGCTCCAATACTGCGATAGAGGCTGCCTCTCCCAGAACCATGGCATTGTGCTTTTTCTGAAAGCGCATCGACTCGCAACAGAACATATTTTCAGATTGGGTATAGAGCTTCAATGCCCGCATTTGTGCCACTGTAAAGGGTGTGAGCGCCGCTTCGCTTCCACCTACGATAAAGGCATCGGCCATATCGGCCTGTAACCAGGCCAATCCGTTTAACAAGGCGTGCAGGGAGGTGCTGCAAGTTACCGAATGCTCCATTTGCAGGCCACCGGTACCGAGTTCCTGCCCCACCCACGAGGAAATGTTGCCCAAGGTAGTACTTGGAGAGGTAAAGGGTGAGAGCGGTGCCCCTTCCAGAAAATCGCGGTGGTACTTTTCAAAGGTACGCGTGGCCCCACGGGAGGAGCCAATGTTTATACCCGTACGGGCGCCGGCCACAACTGTAGCCTGATCCATCGCTTTTCGCGACGCTACTAGGGCCAATTGTACGGTTCGGTCTAATTTTGAATAGTTGGTATGGGAGTCCAAAAATGCCGTAAGTTCCTTCTCGGCTGTTTCCCCAAGGGGAGCAATCCATACAGATGAACCGGAAAAGTCCCGTTTCTTGAAAAGCGGGCGACCCGATTGGCAATGCTGCCACATTTCAGGCGCTGTAGCCCCAAAAGGCGATAAGGACGCAATACCGGTAATGGAAATGGGTGTTTGCAAAGACTTATTTCTTTGCTACAAAAATAGTAGTACGCAATGAAACGTTCGCTAAAACATCCACAAATTTAATGCGTGTTTACCAGACAGGCCCCTAAGCCTCTTGGCAATATAAGGTCTTGATAGATTTCATGGGCTCCTCTCCCTTCGAAATGCGCGCTACGCGTTCTTGCAGCGATTGCGACAACCATTTCATCATGGGTTGCTGGACTGTAGTTAGCTGGCGAAACGCCGCTTCCAGCAAGGCATCCCAATCTTTATGATAATGCAGCAAATCGTCGGGCAGAACGCGCGTACGCGCCGTTCCCTCATCTTCGGCATCAAAGGCCTCCGTCACGTTCAAGTAGCCGTAATCATCGGTTAGTTCCTCGCCCACCTCGATATCGCGAATGGCTATCTCAAAATCGTACGCCGTGCTTATGCAATTCGACTTGAAGCTATGGTTTACATACTTTGAAATATCCCAACAGAGCACGAAGTTACCCTGACTGTTCCGAAAGGTATACTTATCGATCATTTCCTGCGAAAGCGGTTTCATCTGTGCCACTTGCGCGGGGGTATACACTTGGTCCAGCTCATCCTGAACCCACGTAATAGTCCCCTTGGGAATGCGTTTGGTGGCAATGACACCATAGCCAATAGATTCACTTATAAACTTGATTTCGGTATTTGGATGCATCATATCGGTACGCGGGTTTTAAACGAATGTATAAAATAAATCCGTTCGTCGCCACGGGTGCTATCCAAATAGGCTAAAATTTTTCAATTGCCTCTTTAATAGTGCCGTATATGCGCTGAAGCTGTGCATTGGTTATTACAAAAGGCGGCAGCACATAGACCGTATTGCCGAGTGGCCGCAGAAAGATGCCGCGCTCCATAAAGAACCGGAAGAGACGATTACGCACCTCCCCGTACCGGTCTGTTTCCAGGGCCAGATCAATGGCCAATATTACCCCTAAGCAACGTACCGACGTAACCTTACTGTGACCTTTTATTGTTTCCGAAAAGTTGACGTGGCTTTCGGAAATTCGCCGAATATTAGCTTGCATCGTTCCCGAAAGGAGCAGATCGATGCCCGCCAGTGCGGCCGCACAACCCAACGGATTCGCGCTGTATGTATGCGCGTGGAAAAAGCCCTTTTCCACCTCGGAATCCAGAAAAGCATCGAAGACAGCCTGGGTACAGCTCGTTATTCCCATAGGCACCATCCCCGCGGTAAGGGCCTTGCTAAGACATACCATATCGGGCTTGGTGGTGAGATAGTCTGAAGCAAAATAACTTCCCGTCTTTCCGAAGCCGGTCATCACCTCATCGGCTATGCACAGCACCCCGTGCGCCTTGCATACTTCCAAAATTGCGCTTAAACCAGCGGCATCGTGAAATTTCATGCCCGCCGCCCCCTGCACCAACGGCTCGTACACGAATGCCGCACACGGAAATGTTTCTATCGCCTGCTTTACTCGTTGTAACGCCTGGTCGCTTCCTTTTTGCGGAACCGGAATACGCACCACCTCCAGGAAATGATCCTCGAACGGACCGTTATAGACAGACAAACCAGATACGCTCATTGCCCCAAAGGTATCCCCGTGAAAGCCTTCCTCGAACGCCAAAATCACCGCTCGTTTTTCTTCCCTGTTGGCGTGGTATTGGAGGGCCATTTTCAGAGCTACTTCCACCGCGGTCGAGCCATTGTCGTTGAAGAATATTTTTTGCTGATTGTCTGGTAATATCCCGATGAGCCTTTCCGAGAGGCGAACCGCCGGCTCATGGGTAAATCCAGTAAAGACCACTTGGTCCAACTGCTGCATTTGTCGATGCACCGCCTGTACAATCGCCTCGTTACAATGCCCGTACATGGCCGTGTACCACGAGCTAATGCCATCTATATATTCTTTGCCGTACTCATCCCACAACAAGGCGCCCTGTGCCTTTACGATGGCCAATGGCGCATCGGCAAGTTGATGTTGTGTTAATGGGTGCCAGATGTGCTTGCTGTCTCTTTCTGAAAGTGTCATGTTTAAGGATAAAATTAATTTGCCTCGAAAAAATTACGACAACCGTTTTCGGAAACGATTGGCATATTCCCTTATAACGTTGGTATCGAAATGGGGTTCCTCATCTATTCGGCCCAAGATGGGAACGCCCGATTTCAGTTCAACAATAGATTCGGTGGAAGGGTGTTCGTTTCCACTAAAAATAATTCCGAAGACATTCAAATTGCGCCGTTTCAGGGCCTCGATTGTAAGGAGGGTATGGTTGATGCTGCCAAGGTAATGACGCGATACGACGATGATACGGTCTGTTCCCGAGATTAAATCGGCTATGGTCTCGGTTTCATTCAACGGAACGAGCAATCCACCCGCACCTTCAATAATGAGGTGGTTTTGGGTAGTGGGTCGCACTATGCGTTGTACGGAGATTTCCGTATTTTCTATTTGGGCCGCGGCGTGAGGACTCATTGGCGCATTCAGCGCATAGGCCGATGTATGGAAAACGCTGTTGGCATTGGAAACCAAGGTGCGCACTTTGTGAGTGTCGGTGCAGTCCAATTCGCCCGCCTGTATGGGTTTCCAATAGTCGGCCTCGAGCGCTTCGGTAAGTATGGCGGCGACCACCGTCTTGCCCACTTCTGTGGATATTCCGGTAACAAAATAGGTGTGCTTCATTTACTAAGAAGTGAGTTTAAATTACTGGCCAATTCTAATATCTCGGTTTCGGTATTGAAACTGTGCATGCAAATGCGCAGCCGTTCCTTGCCAATGGGTACGGTGGGCGAAAGGATAGGTTTTACGTCGAAACCCGTATCCCGCAACATACGCGAAGCCTTCTGCACGCCATCATTTCCTGAAATGACAATGCTGTGGATGGGCGACTGATTTTCGAGATGGGAGACCGTGGTTTTATGTAGCGCCGATTTTAACCGGGCGTTGTTTTTCCATAATCTTTCACGAAGTGCACCCGCAAGGGCCAATTGGCCATACGCTGCGAGGACGCTCGCTACCGAGTGTGGCGGCAGGGCCGTAGTGTAAATGAGGCTGCGGGCAAAGTTGGTCAGGAAATCTTTCAATAATTCACTGCCCAAAATAGCGGCGCCATGGCAGCCCAATGCCTTCCCGAAGGTTACCAAGCGCGCAAAAACCAGCTCCTCCAGCCCTAAAAACTGAACCAGGCCATAACCATCGCCCAGTACGCCTAGGGCGTGCGCTTCATCGACCACCAAATGGAAGTTGCGGTTTGCGCAAAAATCGCATAGGGTCTTAAGGTCAGGACTGTCCCCGTCCATCGAAAAGACAGATTCGGTCACCACGTATACGTCGAAATCGTCATTGCCCCTGCGCCGTATTTCGCTCTGGTAAATTTTCTCAATTTCTTCGTGCCTATTATGGGGAAATTTAAACCCTTTCGCAAGGCCCATCTGAATGCCCTCGCGAATGGAGGCGTGGATCAGTGCATCATAAAACACCAGGTCGCCCCGTTGCGGCACACAGCCAAAAAAGCCGAGGTTGGCGTCGTACCCGCTGTTGAAAATGAGCGCTGCCTCGACGTTGTGTACTTTCGCAATATGCGCTTCGGTGCTATGGTAGAGGGCATGATTACCCGAAAGCAGGCGCGATCCGGATGCCCCGGTATGCGAAAGGCCATATTCTGAAACTAGCTGCGACGCCATCTTATAAAGCGCTTCATTCCTGCCAAACCCAAGATAATCGTTCGAGGAAAAGTCAATTAAGGATATAGGTTCCGGCAAGCTTCGGAACATATTCCCGTCAATTCGCTGCTGTAATTTGGCTTGAAGTTTCTTCGGAAGCATTTCACAAAGATATAGCCTTGGCCTCAGCAAAAGACCTCCATCTCCTCTTTTTTACAGCGGTTGTTAATACCCTTTTAACAGTTTCTGTATTTTGCATTTTGTACTTTTAATAAATCAACGCAAATAGGCTATGCAATTTCTCGATTAGCGGCTAGAAAATTTCTGTTAACCGATACAAATAGAGATCACGATTAACGTCGATTTTCAAAATGGATACGCCCGTACCTAGCGCCACTAACACACAAACAATATAAAAACTACGTAGCCCGTGAAAATTTCAAAGAACCCGGTAGAGGCCTTTATAAATAAGTCGACCGCCGGCAGCTTTATTCTACTGCTATTTACCATTATCGCGCTTGTTTGGGCAAATTCGCCCTGGCAGGAAAGCTACCACGCTTTTTTCAACGAAACGTTTTCGGTTGGTTTTTCCGATACTGCGTATATCATTTCCAAGCCACTTTACTTGTGGATCAACGACGGATTGATGACCATTTTCTTCTTTTACGTGGGGCTTGAAATTAAACGGGAAGTATTGGATGGCGAACTTACCTCAATGCGAAAGGCCACCATGCCGGTTTTTGCCGCGCTCGGTGGAATCATTGTACCCATCGTAATTTTTCTGCTGTTGCACGTGGAGGAACGCGGTACGGCTGGCTGGGGCATCCCTATGGCCACAGATATTGCGTTTTCGCTAGGCATTCTCAATTTGCTCGGTAATCGTGTACCGTTGAGCCTAAAAATCTTTCTCACGGCATTCGCCATTATTGATGACATTGGCGCCATTCTGGTTATTGCCATTTTCTACAGCCATGAAATGCATTTCCTGTATTTGGGCATTGCGCTGGCCATACTCGTTTTCCTGGCCTTCTTGATGTTCAAGAAATTCCATTCCAAATACCTCCTTTTAATATGTTCCATCGCCATATGGATACTATTCCTGAAATCGGGCGTGCACCCCACCATTGCCGGGGTGTTAATCGCCATGGTAATCCCCGCTACGAGAAGCGTGGATTTGGATAATTTTTTCGATGAAATAAAGAAATCACTGAATATTTTCAAAGAAACCGAAATGCGGAAGGTCATACTTTCCCACGAACAACAGGAAGCCGTCGATCAAATTAACGTGATTACCGACAGGGTGCAATCGCCCATGCAGCAGCTCGAGCACGGTCTTAGTGGCTGGGTAACCATCGTTATCATGCCCATTTTCGCCTTGGCTAATGCCGGGATTACCATCGACCTCGATTCGTTAAGCCAAACACAATTGATTTCCCAAATTGCCATTGCACTGGTCGTGGGGAAGGTCGTGGGCATTACCGCATTTAGCTGGTTCGCCTATAAATTAAATATTGCCACGCTGCCTACGGGAATCGGGTTCCGGGAAATTTTCGGGGTCAGTTTCCTTGGAGGGGTCGGTTTTACCATGTCGTTGTTCATTGCCGAACTTGCGTTCCGGGCAAACGATTTGTTGACCTCCTCTAAAATCGGGATTCTGGTGGGAACGCTCGTGGCAGGACTCGCAGGCTATTTCATTCTCCACTATCAACTAAAGAAAAAAGCCGAAGAGAAGGCTTCTATACCCAATTGAGGTTATCATGGCACACGTAACTCAAGCTACAACCGACAAAGACCTGCGGGAAATCCTGCACTTGCAGCAATTGCATTTGCCTGATGCGCTAACTTCCGAAGAAATCCAGGACGGCTTCGTCACGGTTTCACATTCACTATCGCTACTTCGGAAAATGAACGAAGCCTGTCCGCATACCATCGCCAAAGATGATGACCGGGTCGTGGGTTACGCCCTGTCCATGCACCCCAAGTTCAAGGATGAGATCGATATCCTCAAACCAATGTTCGTTGAGATAGATTCAACTATTCGCACCCTACCTACAAAAACGAAAAAAGCACCCTGTTATATGGTTATGGGGCAGATTTGCATCACAAAGTCATACCGCCGGCAAGGACTCTTCCGCAGCTTATATGATAGTATGGCCGCCCACCTTCCGGCGGTGTTTGAGTATATCATTACCGAAGTGGACCTAGCCAACACACATTCTTTG
>NZQO01000120.1 GCA_002693605.1 Flavobacteriaceae bacterium | reverse complement strand
TGGAACGAGGTCGCGAACTGCCACACGAAGGGCGAGGCGGACCAGAGCAGGATCATGAGCGCCGCCAGATACAGCCCGGCGCGGCGCAGCAGGGGCTTGAGCCCGCGGCGGATCCAGAACAGAAATGCCGTGGCCGTGACGCCGAGCAGCAGGGTGATCAGGTTGACCTCGCCCAGATGCGCCCAGAGGCTGGCGAGGATCGTGACCAGCGTGTGGCCCTCGGCCTCGATCCCCAGAATATGGCGCAGCTGGCTCGCCGCGATGAGGATGCCCGACGCGGTGATGAAGCCCGCGATGACCGGGTGCGACAGGAAATTCGCCAAGAACCCCAGCCGAAGCAGCCCGAGCGCCAGCAGGATCGCCCCCGAGAGAAAAGCCAGTGTAAGCGCCGCCGTGACATAGCCCGCGGTGCCGCTGGCCGCGATATTGCCCAAGGCCGCCGCCGTCATCAGCGAGACCACCGCGACCGGCCCCACCGCCAGCGCCCGGCTGGTGCCGAAGATCGCGTGGAGCACGATGGGGGCGATGGAGGCATAGATCCCCGCCTCGGCAGGCATCCCGGCCAGCAGCGCATAGGCCAGCGATTGCGGGATCAGCATGATGGTGACGATCACGGCCGCCACCATGTCGCCGGTGAACTTGCCCCGGTCATAGCGCCGTCCCCAGTCGAGGATCGGCAGATATCGCGCGAGCGGAGGGAGGGTCATCTCTGGCTTAGTCGAAGCGGTTTACGGGCAGCTTGAGATAGTGGTTCCCGTCCTCTTCGGCCGGGGGCAGGCGTCCGCCGCGCAGGTTGATCTGCAAGGCCGCGAGAATGCGGTTCGGCAAGGCCAGCGTCGCGTCGCGCTTTTGGCGGCGTTCGATGAAGTCTTCGCGCTTGGTGCCGTCCTTGACGTGGATGTTCTGCGCCTTGTGGGTGTCGACCGTGGCCTCCCACATCGGCTCTTTGCGGTTGTCCGTGCCGTAGTCATGGCCGATGAAAAGCCGGGTGTGGCCGGGCAGGGCGAGGATGTCTTGGATCGAGTCCCAGAGCTCATGCGTCTTGCCGCCGGGGAAATCCGACCGCGAGGTGCCCGCATCGGGCTGCATCAAGGTGTCATGGACAAAGGCGGCGTCGCCGCAGACATAGGTGATCGACCCCAGGGTATGGCCGGGCGAGAGCATGATCTTGACGTCCAGATCGCCGATCTTGAAGCTCTCGCCTTCTTGGAACAGGCGGTCAAAATCGCGATCCGGGTCAAAGGCCTCTGGCAGGTTGTAGAGATCGGCCCAGATCTTGGCGATCTCGGGCACCAGCGCGCCGATGGCGTTGGGCGCCCCGGTGCGCGCCTTGAGATGGGCGGAGGCCATGACGTGATCCGCATGGGGATGCGTGTCGAGCACCCAGTCCACGGTGAGGCCGTTCTCGGCCACAAGGTCCAGCACCTGATCCATGCTCTCCTGCGAGAAGCGATAGTTTTTCGGGTCGAAATTCCACACCACGTCGATCAGCGCGGCCTTCTTGGTGATCGGATCGGCGCAGATGTATTGGATCGAGCCGGTGTCAGGCTCGTAGATGCCCCAGACATCGGGGCTGTTCGGGCCGCTGGACGGGGAATGGCGCACGACGGGGCTGTTCAGAGGGTCGCTCATCAGGTGGCTCCTTCTTTCGCGGTCGGGGTCAGGTCGGGTGTATGGCGGGCGGCCCACATGCCGATGAGCATGGCGGGCACGAAGATCAGCGTGCCGCTGGCCGCGAGGGGCAGGGCGGTCAGCGCCGGTCCGGGGCAAAAGCCCCCGAGCCCCCAGCCAATGCCGAAGAGCGCCGCGCCGGTGATCAGTTTCGGTTCGAGATCACTGCGGGTGGGCAGGCGGAATTTCTGATCGAAATAGGGGGTTTGCCGGTTTGCGAAGAGCAGGGCAAATCCCGGGGCGGTCACCGCGATGGCACCGCCCATCACGAAGGCGAGGCTCGGATCCCAGTTTCCGAAGAGGTCGAGAAAGTTGAGGACCTTGGCCGGATCGGCCATGCCCGACACGATCAGGCCGAGGCCGAAGAGGAGGCCGGAGAGAAGGGCGAAGATCTGTTTCATCTCAGGCTCCGATCACATGGCGCAGGATGAAAACAGTGGCAAAGGCGGTGGCCATGAAGGTGAGGGTCGCCACGATCGAGCGCGCCGAGCCGCGGCTGATGCCGCAGACGCCATGGCCCGAGGTGCAGCCGTTGCCATAGGTCGCGCCGAAGCCGACCAGCAGGCCGGCGAGACCCATGAGGAGAGGGTTCGACGGCACCCATTGTTGCGGCCAGCCCCCCGACACAAAGAGCCAGAGCGGCGCGGCCAGCAGCAGACCCAGCACAAAGAGCGCTGCGATGCCTCGGGCCTCGCCATCGCTGTCGCGGGCAAAGAGTTTGGAGGTCAGGCCGCTGATCCCGGCGATGCGACCGTTGGTGGCCATCAGCAGCACGGCCGAGGCCCCGATCATCATGCCGCCGCCAAGCGACAGCCACGGGGTGAATTCGGTTTCCATATCCCAACTCCTTTTGACGCGGGTGCGTGGAGCACAATGTAGTCCTCCCACATAATATTCAAGGATGTGAATATGAGTGCTGTGCACAAGCGTGGCGCGCGCAGACCCGGCGGCCCGCAGCAATCCCCCTCCTTTGGCGGATCAACCGGGGAGCGCGCCCAAAGGTTCCTTTGGCGTGGGGCAGGGGAGTTGGTGGGGGTTGGCGGAGGTTTTGCACCTCCGCCGCGCGCCCCGGTTTGGGTGTGATGTGGGGATCAGGCCGCGACGGTCTGATCCAAAATGTTCGCGAGGTTCTCTGGGTCAAAGAACTCTTCGACCCCCACGGTCCCTGCGATGACCCCGAGATAGCGGCGGGTCTGGGCTGGGTTGTCTTTGAGCGCGCCGATGAGGGCCATCGCGTCTGGCGGCGGCGGTGCCAGCCTGCTCAGGTCGCAGGTCAGCCCGTACATGGCGCGGGACATGGCGTCGCGTTCACGGCCGAATTGGCGCAGTTCGGCGTCCAGATTTGACCCCCATGACAGGCCACGGGCGATCGCGCGGGCGAGGCGTTCCCCATGCAAGAACGCGTCGGTCATGCCTTGCGCCGTGATCGGATCCTTGTGATAGCCCGCATCCCCCAAGAGTGCCCAGCCTGCGCCCGAGGCGGTTCGGTAGAACCCGTCCAGCAGCGCGCCGCCAGCATAGCGGCCGACCTGTTTGGCGGGGGCCAGGCGGTCTGCCAGCCAAGGAATGGTTGCAACGGCCCGGTGGTAGGATCGGTCCACATCCTTGCGCACATCCGAATAGAGCGCCTTGGGCCAGGCCACGCCGATGAAGGTCAACCCGTCATTGGTCGGCGCGGCGACGGCAAACAGGCCGTCGCGGATGAACAGCCGCGGATGCGTCAGATCAACACCGCTCCAGTAGCCATAATAGAAACAGGTCTCGGCGGCGCGGACGTCATAGCGTTCGGCCCCCACCGTTTTGGCGAGACGCGACCGGGCGCCATCGGCCCCGATCACGACGCGGGCGCGGATGTCTTCTGTCTTGCCGCTCGCCAGTTGGGTGCGGATGCCGACGACACGTCCGTCCTCGATCAGGGGTTCGCTAAAGCTGACGCCTTGCCGCAGCTCCGCGCCGGCCGAGACGGCGTGTTCGGCCAGCATCGGGTCGAAAATATAGCGGCGCGGGGCATAGGCGGTGGTATTGCCGTCCGGCCCGGCCTCGGGCTGACCGGTGAGCACGACCGGACCGAAATCGACCGACACCTCTGTTTGTGCGGGCGCGCCGAGATCCGCCAGCGCGGGGCCCAGACCAAGGCGGTTGAGGCAGGACACACCGGCCGGATGAATGTAATGCCCCGAGAGGGTATCGCTGGGAAATGTGCTGCGATCTACAATCGTCACGTCAAGATGGTCGCGCGCGAGCATGAGGCCCAGCGCAGAGCCGGCGCAACGGGCGCCGATGATAACAACGTCTCTCATAAAAATTTTTCTCCAATTTTGCGCGCGCGGGTCGCGGCGCATGTGGTCTCAGACCCAGCCGAGCAACTGCGCGTCGCTCAGCCGGGGGATTTCAGGGGGTGGGTCAGCTCAGGAGCTGGTGTGTCCGTGGGCCGTGCCGGTCTTGTGAAATTCGCAGGTCACCGAGGGGTTGAACTGGGCAAAGACGCCCTTTGTGTTTTCCCGGTAGAGCCAGACGTGGCGGTCGTAATGCGGCTCGAACCCATGGGCCTCGTCGATCTCGGTCGCGGGGTCGTCGCGCATCAGGTCATAGGCCACGCCATGAAACGACGGTGCCTCGGTATTGCCCGCCTTTGTCCAGGCGTCGATGAAGACGAGATTTTCAACCGCGACCAGTTCGAGCGATCCATCCTCTTGCGGATCGTAGATCAGGATTGACGGCTGGTTGAAATCGACATGGGTGCCGGTGCCGTCCACCCGAGGATTGGGGGGCGCGGTGATGCCCAGCGGGTCGGGCCGGAAGTAGTGGATGCCCATCCCGCCCAAGGCGCGGGGGTGCCCCATCATATCCGCCATTTCGCAGGTGTTTGTGGGCTCGGCGATATAGCCCTCGGCCAAGGCCACGTTGACATCGCGGAACCTTTCCGTGGCTTTGCGCACCTCGGCCAAGGCCAGTTCGCCCGGCGCCGGGGTGGACGAGGCATCGATCCGCAGCGCGGTCTCGGCATCGAGCGGGGCGGCGGGGAGGCTGGCGGCAGTTGCGCAAAGCACAGCCAATGCCCCAAGGGGCATGTAAAACGTTTGCATGGTAATTTCCTGTTGGTTCAGAGGGGTTTCATCGAACCCCAAGATGACGGATGGACCTTCGATCTTCTGTGTCGCCCGATCCCATCCGAAACACCGGTTGACGCCGGTGTCATAGCAAGCCCGGTTTTCCGGGTCTCTCGTCGGAATTCGTCGGAACTTTCCGGGCGATTTCGACGATGATTTTGCGAGAAATGTAGTATGCTGTGACATACGAGATGTGGGCGCTTGAAATGGAGAGGAACCAGGAGTTCAAACGCGCCGTGGCTGATCGTGTGCGGGACTATCTTGCACGCGAGAGGATTTCGCGCGAACAGTTTGCGTTCCGGACCAAGCTTGGCAAATCCACCATCGATAAGTTTCTGGTGGGTCTTTACTCGGACAAGACCCTTTCCACCGTGGCGCAGGAGACCGGTCTCGACCTGAGCGGGGCGATACATGTCCCTGCGCTGGCCCCGCAGGGCGACGCGTTCGACATCTCACCGCCGCCAGTGTTCGATGGGCCCTCTATTGCCGTTTTGCCGTTCGAGAACCGCGGCGCCAGCGAGTATTTCGTCGACGGTATCGTCGAGGATGTCATCACGGCCTTGGCGCAGGTGCCCCGGCTCTTTGTCGTCGCGCGGACGTCGAGCTTTAGCTATCGCGGGCTGCACCGCGATGTGCGGCAGATCGGTCAGGAACTCGGGGTGCGCTATGTGCTGGAAGGCAGTGTGCAGAGCGAGCAGGGCCGGGTGCGCGTGACGGGGCAGTTGATCAATGCCACCACCGGCGGGCATCTCTGGGCGGATCGGTTCAACTATCCGCTGGATGACATTTTCAAGCTGCAGGACACGATCACCGAATGCGTGGTCGGTGCCATTGCGCCGATGATGCTCGAACAGGAAATCGCGCGCCAGCGCAGCAACTGGCCGACCAATGTCTCGGTCTATGATCAGTATTTGCAGGCGCTCGCCCTTATTCGGCGCGTGACGCGTGAGGATAATTTCGAGGGGCTGAAGATCATTGACGATATCCTGCGGGCCGAGCCGCATTATGCGGTCGCCTCTGGCCTCGGGGCCTGGGGCTATGCGCTGCGGATTGCGCAGTTTTGGTCGGACGATCCCGAAGAGGATCGCGCGCGCGGCACGGCCATGGCGCGCGCCGCGCTGGTCGATGGGCAGAGCGATGCCGAGGCGCTGAGCCGTGGGGGGTATTCGCTGGCGTGGCTGGCCTGTGAGTTCGAGACCGGACTGGCGGCCATCGAGAGGTCTATTCAGCTCAACCCGAACGACGCGGTGGCCCTGTCGCATGCGGGCTGGGTCAAATGTTACCTCGGTCGCGGGGCGGAGGCCTTGCAGGATTTTGAACGCTGCCTGAGGATCTGCCCGCTGGAGACGACGCGATTTCGAATATACGCAGGCAAGGCCTTTGCGCATTTCATGCTCGACGAGTTCGATCAATGCCTCGCCTGCGGGCAACAGGCGTTGGACCTCAACCCGAGCTTTACGCCCTCCTATCGCATCCTCTGCGCGGTGCTTGTGGTGCAGAACCGCCTGGACGACGCCCGCGCCATCGCGGATCGTTTACTGGCACTGGTTCCGGGCTTCAATCTCTCCATCGAGCGGGCGATCTTTCGAAACTCAGGCCGCCTGGAGGATCTTCTCAGACCGATGATGCAGGCTGGCCTGCCCTATGGGGATTAGGCGGGGGTGCTCTGCCCTCGGCCCATGGGCTGCGGGCGGCCGGAGCCGCCTGCGATCTTGTTGGCTGATATGTGAGAGGAGAGGTCAAGCGGCCTCGCTCAGGCGTTTGAGGATGCTCAGCATGTCCTCGGAGAGGTCGGTGTGGTGATGGGCGAGCTTCCAGGTGCCATCTACCCGCCGGTAGACGTTGGTGACGCGCTGATGAATTGCCGCCTCGTGGCCGCCGAGGACAATGGTGCCGGTCTCGAGGCCGGTTTCGACCGCCAAGTCGGTGCCGAGGTCGATCCTCTGATCTGACAGCCGGATCTGGCCGCCGCCGGCGATCTCGGCGACTTTGGCAAAGCCCGCGACGATCGTGTCATAGCCGAGGTCGCGGCCGCCGATTGGGTGTTGCGCGGAGCACTCATCAGTTCGCGCCCAGGCCTCGGCCATGGGGGCGGCGTCGCCTGCGGCCATTTTGTTCAGCGCGTCATAGAACCTCGTCGAGGCCGCACGGATGTCATTCAAAGACATGGTCTTTCCTTTCGTGTGACGGCGCGGATCTGTGCCCTGCCGGGCAGGGCCCGCGTCTTGGGTGACGTTCTCAGGTTAGCCTGCTGCCTCTTCGATGCCGGATTTGACCGAGGCAAAGAACTCGGCCCGTTTGTTGGTGTTGGGGTAGGGCTCGTCCGGCACCTCGACGCCGAGAAAGCGGCAGAGCGGCTCCCATCCGTGGCGCGGGTGAAACAGCAAGGCGCGGCCGTCTTGTGCCATGTCGCGGGCCTTGGCCACATTGGCGCTGTAGGCCGCGAGGATGCCGTCGCGATCTGTGCGCCCGCCGAGCGCCCGGTGGATGATCACCTGTTCGATCATCGCGAACCAGGCCCGGCGGTCTTCGGGCCATGCGGCCCGGTCGAGGATGAGCGGCAGGATGGTTTGCGAGAAACTGCCATACCAGTCTTCGGGGTCGCGCTCAGAAAGGATGATCTTGGCGCCGGGGGTGGCGGCCAGAACATCGGGCCAGAAGGCGGCGACGGGAAAGTCGACCGCCGCGCGGTAGCCTTCGAAGAGGCCTGTGTAGTCGGGCCGCCCCTCTGCCGCATCTGCCCAGAGCCGGATCTGTTCGGCGTCGCCGATGACTTCGGACATGTGGTGACAGGGGCCGAAGCCCAGTCTTTCTAGCGCGGCTTTCAGCGAATAGGTGCCGGTCCGTCCAAAGCCCGCGCCGATGATTTCGAGTGCCATAGCTGGTGAGCTCCCTATAGGAACAGGCCTATATGAATAGGTCTGATCGGGATTGCCGATATATGCGTTGATATGGTTAGATTGGCGCCAGATATGAGGTTTTGTCGAACGAAACGTTTGCATATGCCATGAATGAAATTGATTTACATCGCGTCGACCTCAACCTTCTCGTGGTTTTCGAGGTGCTGATGGAGACCCGGAGCGTGACGGCCACCGCGCAGAAGATCGGGCGCACGCAATCCGCCGTGAGCCATTCGCTTGCCCGGCTGAGGGATCAGCTCGGCGATCCGTTGCTGGTCCGGGTCGGGGGCAAGATGCAGCCCAGCCCCTATGCCGAGATGATCATCGCGGATGTGCGCCCCATTCTGCGGAGCATTCGCCGGGTCATCACGCCGCGGGACCTGTTCGATCCGGCGACAAGTGACCGTATTTTCCGCATCGCGATGCCGACGCTCACCAAGGTCATTGCCGAAGTGTCGGCCCGCGTCGAGGCGGAGGCGCCAAATGTGAAGATCGAGTGGCTGCCCGCCCATCGCGATGTCTATGCGGCGCTGAGCGAAGGGCTGATCGACTTGGCCCATCTTGGCGGCGAACCGCGGCTGCCGGATGGGTTGGAACAGCAGGTGATGGAGCCTTTCTCTTGGGTGACCTTCGCGCGACGGGATCACCCGGCCTGTGCCGATTGGGGGCTGGAGGCCTGGCGGAGATATCCGCATCTCATGGTGAATGTGACCCAATCCATGCAAAACCCGTTTCCGGTGGCCGCGCAGGACGATCCCGGGTCGCGGCGGGTCAGCGCGATGATCGGGGATTCCGCCGGGGTTGCCTCGTTGCTCGCAAAGTCGGATTTTCTGGCGACGTTTCCGGCCCTTCTGCTGGCCTGGGATATGGAGGCTTTCGGGTTGCGGGCGCTGAGGCCGCCGGTCGATCTCGGGTCGGTTCTGGTGCGGTTTTTCTGGAGCGCGCGGCTCGCCAATGATGCCGGGGGGTCATGGATTCGCTCGATCGTGATCGAGAGCTATCGCCGGGTGCAGGCGGAGGCGGAAGCGAAGCTCTCGGTCGAGAGGCTCATCGCGCCGCTCTGATATGTCGTTTGTGTCAGTCTGTCTTGGGTGTCGCCGCCGAGCCTGCGAGCAGGCCGCCGTCGATGTTGAGTTCGGCCCCGGTCATATAGGCCGCCTCGTCCGAGGCCAGCAGGACGGCGAGGGCCGCGACCTCCTCCGCATCGCCGAAGCGGCGCAGCGGCGTGTCCGCGACAAAGGCCGCCATGCGCTCCGCGCGGTCTAGGCCGGTGCCCAGCATCGGCTCCCACATCGGGGTCAGGATGGCGGCGGGGGGGATCGAGTTGCAGCGGATGTTCAACCCCTGCTCTGCGCAATAGAGCGCGACCGATTTGGTATGGTTGCGCACGGCGGCCTTGGACGAGGCATAGGCCGCCGCCGCCGGGATGCCGACGAGGCCCGAGCGGGACGAGATATTGATGATCGACCCGGCGCCTCGGGCGCGCATTGCCCGGATCGCGTAGCGGCACCCGAGGAAGGTTCCGTCGAGATTGACCGCATGCACCGCCCGCCAGTCTTGCAGGCTGGCAGTTTCGGGGTCATGGGGGCGCAAACCCTCTTCAAAGCCGGTGATCCCGGCGTTGTTGACCATCACGTCGCATTCGGGCCAGGCTTGGGCCAGCGCCTCCCAATCCTGCTCGGACGCCACATCGAGGCGCATCGCTTGGCCGCCGATGTCGCGGGCAAGCGCGGCGGCGCTGTCTTCGTCCTTGTCGGTCACAACGACACTCGCGCCTTCTGTGGCGAAGGCCCGCGCGATTGCGGCCCCGATGCCGCGCCCGGCGCCGGTGACGATGCAGGTCTTGGTGTTCAGACGGGGCATGGGTGTCCTTTCTGGTTTTGGTGCTGCGGCGCAGCGCTTCCCAGTGATTTCCTAAGGGTTACAAATAGAATTAACATAACATCCATTACGCGATATTTGGAGCGTAACCGGCATATTCCATTTTGGATTGCATCACTCGATAATTTTCTGATGCAGATCAGGAGGATGTGATGAGACGACCCTATCGTAAATTGAACCTCGATGAACGTAGAATCCTGGCGACCATGCTTCAGGCGAAGGCCACGAAGACAAAGATCGCTGAGACACTTGGTCGAGACCGCTCAACAATCCACCGCGAGATCAAGCGCAATTGGTGGCATGATGACGAAGTTCCTCAAGCTGATGGGTACTGGCATTTGTCAGCGCAGATGCTCTCGGATCGGCGGCATTTGAAGCGTCGCAAGCTGGAGCAGCATGAGGATTTGCGCAATGAAGTTATTGCCAAATTGAAGGAAGGTTGGTCGCCTGAACAGATTGCAGGCCGGCTCAAGATCGAACCACGTGCGCCATATCGGATCTGTCATGAAACAATCTACCAATATGTTTACTCTGAAAGTGGCCAGTCTCAGGAGCTCGGCCGTTACCTCCCTGAGCGCCAAAGAAAGCGGAAGCCGCGTTACGTGCGCAAAGCCCGTGATCGTGTGTTTCCCTTGGAAACAAGCATTCATAACCGCCCTGACGAGATCAATGACCGGAGCCAATTCGGCAACTGGGAGGGTGATTTGATGATCTTTGAGCGCGCACAGGGCAACGCAAACGTCGCTACGTTGGTGGAGCGAAAAACACGCTACACCGTTCTGCTGCGCAACAACGACCGCAAGTCACGACCTCTGATGAATAAGCTGATCGACGAGATGTCTCCCCTGCCCGCACAAGCCCGACGCAGCATCACGTTTGACCGGGGGTTTGAGTTCACATCCTGGCGCGAGTTGCAAAACGGCATGGGCACAAAAGCGTGGTTCTGTGACCCCCAGGCGCCTTGGCAAAAAGGTTCGGTAGAGAACATGAACAAACGGGTCCGCCGCTACCTTCCTCGGGACACTGCCCTGCTGTCGCTCCAAAATCGACATTTGAAGTCGCTTTGCGATCGTCTGAACGCGACCCCGCGTAAATGTCTGGGCTACAGAACTCCGGCCGAGGCTTTCAGAGATGAATTGCTGAAACTGGAGCGGCAATGAAGTATCTTTCCCACGCAGTCCGATGCAATCGAAATGGAACTCACAACCATTCAGGAATGTCACGGGTTGCAACAGTAGGACGGCCCGTGCCAGGTGTCGGCCCTCAATTGCTTTGATCCCTTAAATGGCTGTCCTGTGACGGTGGAATTTAGTGGCCCCGCCTGAATTTCGCTGACTCTGGGGCAGAGGTTGGTTACCCTCCAGAAGTTGTGGGATGCAACTTTAGATCAAAAGAGAGAGCCGTTGGCGGGACAACATGATTTTCGAGCCGACATCGACGCGGTTGGACGAAGCAGTACGATCCTGACCCTGCTGGAAACTGTCACACTGGCCACGGGCATGGGCTTTGCGGCGGTCGCGCGGGTGACCGAGACACGGTGGGTGACCTGTCGCTCGGTGGATCATATCGCTTTTGGATTGCTGCCGGGGGATGAGCTGGACGTTGAGAGCACGCTCTGCCACGAGGTGCGGCAGCACAATGAGGAGATCGTGATCGACGATGTCCATTCTGACGAGACCTATGTCGATCACCACTGCCCTGCCCGCTATGGGTTCAGAGGCTATATTTCCATCCCAATTCATCTTCGAGACGGGTCATTTTTCGGCACGCTTTGTGCGATCGATCCGCAGCCCCGCAGGCTCAAGGAAGAACGCGTGCTGGCGATGTTCAGGCTCTTTGCCCAGATGATCGGTGAAATTCTGGATGCCGATGAAGAGCTCTCCGCCCACCGGGCCTCTTTGGCCCACGAGCGAGAGCTGTCGCGCATTCAGGAACAGTTTATCGCGATCCTCGCCCATGATCTGCGCAACCCCGTGAACGCGTTGAAGGCAGGTCTCCGCCTGATGTCGCGGCGCGCGATCGACGACAAGGCGCATGAGCTGGTGGAGCTGATGAGCGGCTCTGTGAACCGTATGGGGCAGTTGATCGAAAACCTGCTGGATCAGGCCCGCAGCCGACACGGCGGAGGCATCATTATCGAGAGAGCTGCGACCGAGGACCTTCGGCCCGCTCTGGATCAGATCGTGGCCGAATTGCAAGCCACCGCGCTCGACCAGCCGATCGAGGCCAAGTTTGATTTTCCCGTGCCAGTCGATTGTGATGTGCCGCGCCTGTCCCAAATGTTCTCGAACCTTCTGGCCAACGCGATCACCCACGGTGTGTCGGGCGCGCCTATTGCGGTGAGCGCCACGGCATGCGCCGAGACCTTCACGCTTTCGGTCGCCAATGGAGGTAAGAAGATACCCGACGAGATGCTTCCCGATATCTTCCTTCCCTTCGAGCGCCGCAAGGACCGGCCGAACCGGGAAGGTCTGGGATTGGGGCTGTTTATCGCCACCGAGATCGCGAAGGGCCATGGCGGCGCTTTGACGGCTTCATCGGATGATGAGCGCACCGTCTTTACGTTCCAAATGCCAAACCGGGCATAGATCGCGACGCAGCGGACCCGGGTCTTGCGCGAGGCCGCGCCGAGATCGATCACACGTTACCTCTGAGGGACCCCATGCTGGCCATTCTCGCAGACCGCACCTATCGGCACCTGTTTCTGGCGCAGGTGGTGGCCCTGCTGGGCACCGGGCTCGCCACGATGGCGCTCGGCCTTTTGGCCTATGATCTGGCGGGGGACCGGGCGGCGCTGGTGCTCGGCACGGTCTTTACCATCAAGATGGTTGCCTATGTGGGTATCGCCCCCGTCGCCGGGGCCTTTGCCGAACGGCTGCCGCGTCGCGCGATGCTGGTGGGGCTCGATCTCATCCGGGCCAGCGTGGCGCTTGCACTGCCCTTTGTCAGCGAGATCTGGCAGGTCTATGTCTTGATCTTTCTGTTGCAGGCCGCCTCTGCCGGGTTCACCCCCACGTTTCAGGCGACGATCCCCGATGTGTTGCCGGATGAGGCGCAGTATACGCGGGCCCTGTCGCTGTCACGGCTGGCCTATGATCTGGAGAATATCGTGTCGCCCGTTCTGGCCGCGCTGCTGCTGGCCGTGGTGAACTATAACACGCTCTTCCTTGGCACCTTCGCGGGGTTTCTGGCCTCGGCGCTGCTGGTGCTCTCTGTCGTGCTGCCCAGCCCCAAAGGGGCAAAGAAGCGCGGGATTTACGACCGCACGACCCGTGGCCTGCGCATCTATCTCGCGACGCCGCGGCTGCGTGGCCTGCTCGGGCTGAACCTCGCGGTGTCGAGCGCCGGGGCGATGGTTCTGGTCAATTCGGTGGTTCTTGTGCGCGGTCAGTTGGGTCTGGACGATACCGCGCTGGCCTGGACGATGTTCGCCTTTGGGGCGGGCAGCATGATTGCCGCGCTGACGCTGCCGCGGCTGCTCGACCGGGTGCCGGACCGGCCGGTGATGATCGCCGGTGCGGGGCTGATGGTCGCGGCGCTTCTGGGCATTGCCACGGCGGTTAGCATGGTCGGGCTGAGCTGGCCGCTGCTGCTGGGGACCTGGTTGCTGATCGGGCTTGGCAATTCCATGGTACTCACCCCCTCGGGGCGGCTTTTGCGGCGCTCTGCCCATGCGCCCGATCGCCCGGCGATCTTTGCGGCGCAGTTCGCGCTGAGCCACGCCGGCTGGTTGCTGACCTATCCGCTGGCGGGGTGGCTCATGACCGCGTTTGGCACGGTGCCTGCATGTGTGGTCCTCGCCTCGCTGGCGAGCATCGGCATCGTTGCGGCGCTTTGGGTCTGGCCCGCCGGTGCGCCGGAGGCGCTGGCCCATAGCCATGCCGACCTGCCGCAGGACCACCCGCATCTCGACGGCAGTTCCGGGCACAGCCACCGGCATGTTTTCATCATCGATGATCTGCACCCTGTCTGGCCAGAACAGAAATAATCTCACCAGACTGTGATCCACAGACGCCGTCGCGCGCCAGTTCCGGTCTTTGGAACAGCGGCGATTCGGGGTAGCTTTGGCGGGCCTCAACACAGCTGAAGGTGCTCGCATGTCCCACAAGATGTTTCAGACCGTTCTCTTGGCGACGGCGCTCTGCTCTCCTGCCGCCGCGCTTGCGTTGCCGGACGGCGAAGGCCGGGAGACGGTGGAGGCCGTGTGCTCGGCGTGTCACGGGGTGCATCTGATCGAGCGCAGCTCGGGCTATTCCCGCGAGGATTGGCAGTTTCTCACCTCGACGATGATCGACCTGTCGGATGATCCCGAGATGCAGGGCGAAATCCTCGACTATCTCGCCGAGAGCTTTCCGCCGAGCGACACCCGTGCGGCGACGCCGGTCTCTGGGCCGCTGACCCTTCGGTTCGAGGAATGGCGAGTGCCGACACCGGGCCAGCGCGCGCGCGATCCGGTCGAAGCGCCGGATGGCGGCATCTGGTGGGTCGGGCAGTGGATGGACATCCTTGGGCGGATCGATCCCGAGACCGGCGCCATGCAAGAGTTCGACCTGCCCGCAGGGGCGCGTCCGCATTCGGTGAACATCGGTCCCGATGGCGCGGTCTGGTATACCGGCAACCGCAACGCCACCATGGGCCGGTTTGATCCGGCGACCGGCGAGATTACCGAATACCCGATGCCGCAGGCGGCGGCCCGCGATCCGCATACGGCCGAGTTTGATGCCAACGGCATCCTGTGGTTTAGCCTGCAGGGCAGCAACATGATCGGCCGGTTGGACCCGGCAAGCGGTGAGGTCCGCCTGGTCCCCAGCCCACGCGACGGCGCGCGCCCCTATGGCGTGAAGATCGGCGCGGATGGCACTGTCTGGGTGGCCTGCAACGGGGCCAATTGCCTGCTGCGTCTCGACCCGGAGACGATGGAGGTCAGCGAGATAGTTTTGCCCGATCGCGGCACCACGGTGCGTCGGCTCGATATCGATGAAGACGGGATCATCTGGTGGGTCAATTCCGGGCTGGGCCGGTTGGGGCGCTATGACCCGACGACAGGCGACATACAGGAATGGGCCTCGCCCAGTGGGCCAACCTCGCACCCCTATGCCATCGCGGTGTTCGATGGGGCGGTCTGGTACAATGAAAGCGGGGTGCGGCCGGACATGCTAGTGCGCTTTGACCCCGAGGCGGAGGCGTTCCAGAGCTGGCCGATCCCGTCGGGTCCGGTGCACGCGGGCATCCTGCGCCACATGCGCACGACCCTAGATGGCGAGGCTTTGCTCATCCACCAAAGCGGCACCAACCACATCGCCCGCGTCACCGTGCAGCGCGGGGATTGACGCCGGGATTGAAGGCCTTCTTGGCGCCCTGCGTCGGTCCGGCGTCTACGCCATAGCTATTCTGACGGTGCGGCCAGAAGTTGTGAGGCGCGGATCGTGCCCTCCCAAATAACATCCAGAGCCGCGACTAGGGACAGGCCGTCTTCGTGCTCCCACAGGTAGATCGCCCGACCGATTGTGTCCATGATACTGCTCGCCAGAGCGGCGGCGGCATAAGGGTTGCCCACGCGGGTGTTCAAGCAATCCCTGAGCTCGATGCGTCCCATGGCCAGAAAGCCTTCGAGAATGCCGCGCGCCTTCTCGTTTGAGCGCAGGACCGAGCCGATCAACTTTAGAATAGGTTCATCGCCGGCCAGAACCTCGATGTGCTTGTCCAGAAAGATCTTGATGTCAGCCGCCAGCGATCCCGTTCCCTCTCGCAGGGCCTGCAAATCCTCTTCTTTGAAAGCAGGCGGCGCGCCGATCGCCGCTGTCTCTTTATTGGTGAAGTAGTTGAAGAAGGTCCGGGTGCTGACCCCTGCGGCGGCGGCAATTTCCTCTGTGGTGATGGTCTCGAGGCCTTTTTCCGCCGCCAGTTCCAAGGTCGCGATCTGGATATCGCGTGCGGTTTGCTGCCGCCGTCTCTCTCGTAACGAAACTGTCATCCCTTGCCTCTTTGCATAGTGTGCAATGTTTGCGTATAACGCTTGAAACCCGCTGTTCAGTCAAGGATCGAAACGCAGATGAAGATTTGCAATTGGAAAGTAATCGGTATGGCTTTCGCGCTAGCAGGGTCGGCTGTGATGGTGAAGGCGCAACCGATGCCACCAATGGATTTGGGGCCGACAGAGGTGGGCGTTGTCGAGGCGACCTTGCAAGAGATTCCGCGCATCGTGACTTCGCCCGGGCGCGCAGTTGCGTTTCAGGACGTGGAGGTGCGGCCGCGTGTTGGCGGCGTGATCGAAGACATCCTCTATACGCCCGGCCAGCTGCTCGAGATAGGCGACCCCCTGTTCAGGATCGACGATGCGTCTTATCTCGCCGCCGTCGCAACAGCACGCGCGAATGTGGCCACGGCAGAGGCCAATCTGCCGGTGATGCAAGCGGCCTATGATCGGGCCGCGCAATTGGCCGGTCGTGGGTTTACCGAAGCCGAAGTAGACGCCGCGCGGGCCAGTTTGGCAGAGGCCAAG
>NZQO01000119.1 GCA_002693605.1 Flavobacteriaceae bacterium | reverse complement strand
GTGTTCCCGGGTTGGCCAAGACCTTGCTCGTCAATACCGTCGCGCAGACTCTGGGACTGCAGTTTAAGAGAATACAATTCACCCCAGATTTAATGCCTAGCGATATTCTGGGTTCTGAAATATTAGACAAGAACAGGGAATTTCAGTTTATAAAGGGCCCCGTATTTGCTAATATTATCCTGGCCGATGAGATAAACCGAACCCCGCCCAAGACACAGGCTGCCCTATTGGAAGCGATGCAGGAGCGATCGGTTACAGTTGCCGGACACCACTACAAGCTGGACCAGCCTTATTTCGTGCTGGCCACGCAAAACCCAATTGAACAGGAAGGAACGTATCCCTTGCCCGAGGCCCAGTTGGACCGTTTCATGTTTGCGATAAATTTAGATTATCCCACGTTTGAGGAGGAGGTTGAGGTCGTAAAAAGCACCACTGCAGATGGCGAGACTACGGTCAATGCGCTGTTTAATGCCAAGGCTATTATCGAATACCAACAGTTGATTCGAAAAATTCCCGTCGCGGACAACGTGGTGGAATATGCCGTGCGATTGGTGGGCAAAACACGTCCAATGAGTGCCCAAGCGCCCGAAATGGTGAAGAATTATATCGATTGGGGTGCCGGGCCTAGAGCTTCGCAAAATTTGATATTGGGTGCCAAGGCACATGCCGCCCTGCACGGAAAGTACTCGCCCGATGTTGAGGATGTCCAGCGCGTTGCAACCGGAATATTACGGCACCGAATGATCAAGAACTACAAGGCCGAGGCCGAGGGACTTTCCATCGAAACCATTATAGAGCGCCTATTCTAGATAGGGTCGCGCCGTGGCCCTCTCGGTTATTTTAGTACCTTCGCCACGTATGGGCAAAAAAGCGGCGCCTCGTGAAAATTAATCACTCCAATCGAATTTTTGGGCTTGACCTAATGCGCGCGTGCGCTATCCTCTTCGTGGTTATTGCCCACGTGCTTTGGATTTTTCCTGAGGCCGACGGTACGCTGGTAAGCCTTTTGCGCCTTATGGGGGTTACTGGGGTCGAGATATTTTTCGTGTTAAGTGGGTTCTTGATTGGCCGAATAATGTTACGTATTCTTACTACGGAAAATTTCAGAACAGCACATTTCGGGTATTTCCTCGTGCGGCGCTGGTTTCGCACCCTTCCCAACTATTACCTAGTATTGCTAATCAATATTGGCATCGTACTGTATATTGGTCGGGAGCTTCCGGAGAGCCTTTGGAGCTATTTTCTCTTCCTTCAGAACCTTTACTTCGGAATGGATATTTTCTTCACCGAATCGTGGAGCTTGCCCATCGAGGAATTTGCCTATATCATTGGCCCCACATTACTGTCGTTGGGGGCCCTGCTCCCGCTGTTTCGATCCAGGAAAAAATTGTTCCTGATAGCGACACTTGCAATCATCATATTCTTTCTAGCAACAAAGTTGGGCTACCACTTCAGTACACGCACAAACTCGCCCGAACAATGGAATATCGAACTAAAGGCAGTAGTACTGTACCGTATCGATGCCATTTATATGGGGGTGCTTGGAGCCTATTTGTCCATACGCTATCCTGCTGGATGGCAAAGCTATAAGTCGAGTTTCCTCTTGGCGGGTGGCGCGCTCTTCTGCCTACTCCAATTTTTGGTAAGTGGTCTACACCTGTCCTACGAGGGAAATCCGTTTTTTTGGAACGTGCTCTATTTGCCGTTGGGCTCCATTAGTATTGCCTTGACGCTACCGTTCCTGTCGCAATTGCAATGGCGACACGGCCCCGTAGTTAGGATGGTCACCTTTGTGAGCATAGTATCGTATGGGATGTACCTCCTGCATTATTCGATAATTCTTCAACTAATGCGCCACTTTTATCCAATAGAGGGCCTGGGCACGGTTCAGAAGCTCGGTTACGCTACGGTCTATTTTGTGTGTACATTGTTGCTCTCATACCTGCTATATACCCTCTACGAGAAGCCAATAATGGATATTCGCGATAAAAAGTGGATGAAAAATCTATTTTCCAAATCCAAAAATTAACGATGTTGCAATTTTTACAAAGGTATTTTATAAATACCGTAATTATGGCAATGGAATTTAAAGAACTTGTGAATAATGTTCAGTGTTATTGCTGAAACTTTAAATACTTTCAAATAAGTGCATAATTTCGTAGTTTTGCAGAACTCAAAAAACAAAAATAATAGACACTATGGCATTCGATGTTGATATGATCAAGAAGGTATATTCCCAAATGGCATCGCGCGTTGATAAGGCGCGGGAAATCGTGGGGAAACCATTAACACTTTCAGAGAAAATTTTATACAATCACCTGTGGGACGGCGAGCCAACAACCGCCTTTACCAGAGGTAAGGATTATGTAGATTTTGCACCCGATCGAATTGCCTGCCAAGATGCAACCGCCCAAATGGCGCTGCTTCAGTTTATGCAAGCCGGAAAGGAAAAAGTGGCGGTGCCAACAACCGTACACTGTGACCACTTAATACAGGCCAAGCAAGGAGCGGCAGCCGATTTGAAACGCGCCAACGAGACGAGCCACGAGGTATTTGATTTTCTTGAATCTGTCTCGAATAAATATGGCATCGGATTTTGGAAACCGGGAGCAGGAATTATTCACCAAGTTGTGCTTGAAAATTACGCCTTTCCAGGCGGAATGATGATTGGTACCGACTCCCACACGGTAAATGCCGGGGGATTGGGAATGGTCGCCATTGGCGTTGGCGGTGCCGATGCAGTAGATGTTATGGCCGGAATGCCCTGGGAATTAAAGTTTCCGAAGTTAATAGGTGTGAAGCTTACAGGCGAAATTAGCGGTTGGACCGCATCGAAGGACGTAATCCTGAAAGTGGCCGATATCCTAACCGTGAAGGGGGGAACTGGCTGCATCGTAGAATATTTTGGGCCGGGCGCTCGCAAACTTTCGTGTACCGGAAAAGGAACTATCTGTAATATGGGTGCCGAAATTGGTGCTACCACTTCTACCTTTGGGTATGACGATTCTATGGAACGCTTTCTGCGCGCTACCGAGCGTGAGGAGATAGCCGATGAGGCAAACAAGGTGAGAGAGTACCTTACCGGAGACCCAGAGGTGTACGAGAATCCAGAACAATATTTCGACCAGGTAATAGAAATCAACCTATCCGAACTTCGCCCGCATCTTAACGGCCCCTTTACTCCAGATTTGGCCACTCCCGTGGGACAACTTGGCGAAAAGGCCGAAAAGAACGGTTGGCCGCTTAAGGTAGAGTGGGGTTTAATTGGCTCCTGTACAAATTCATCATACGAAGACCTTACCCGTGCGGCATCTATTGCACAACAGGCAATTGATAAAAAATTAAAGCCGAAAAGTGATTTTGGAATCAATCCAGGTTCTGAGCAAATTCGGTATACCGCCCAGCGCGACGGCTTGCTAAGCGTATTCGAAAACCTGGGCGCCACCATCTTTACCAATGCGTGTGGCCCCTGTATTGGTCAGTGGGACCGAAGTGATATGATGGGCGACGAGAAGAACACCATCGTACACTCATTTAACCGAAACTTCTCGAAGCGGGCCGATGGAAATCCGAACACCCACGCCTTCGTGGGTTCTCCCGAAATGGTGGCCGCGATAGCAATTTCGGGCCGCTTGGATTTTGACCCTATGAACGATACCCTCGTCAATGAAGATGGCGAAGAAGTAAAACTTGACGAACCGCGCGGTATTGAATTGCCGCCAAAGGGCTTTGAAGTGGAGGAAAACGGCTATTTGGCGCCGAAGGAAGACGGTAGCGATGTGGACGTGAAAGTGGCTAAAGATAGTGAACGACTTCAGTTGCTGAGCCCATTCCAGCCCATACAAGATGAAGAGCTGCAGGGCGTTAAGCTGTTGATCAAGGCATTCGGGAAATGCACCACAGACCATATTTCAATGGCGGGACCTTGGCTGCGTTATCGCGGTCACCTTGATAATATAGCCAACAACACGTTGATTGGGGCCGTTAACGCATTCAATAAAAAGACCAATTTCGTGAAGAATCAGTTAGATGGCGAATATGGCGGAGTTCCCGACGTTCAGCGTGAATATAAGGCGAGGGGGATAAAGACGATAGTGGTGGGAGACCATAACTACGGCGAGGGCTCCTCGCGCGAGCACGCGGCTATGCAGCCCCGTCATCTTGGGGTGGCTGCCGTTTTGGTGAAGTCATTCGCGCGTATCCACGAAACAAACCTGAAAAAGCAAGGTATGCTGGCGCTAACCTTTGCCAATGAGGCGGATTATGATAAAATTCAAGAGGACGATACCTTCAATTTTGTAGATATTTCAGAGTTTACAGAAGGCAGGCCACTAACCTTGGAAATCGTACACGCCGATGGCGGCAAGGATACCATCAAGGTAAACCACACCTACAACGATGCCCAAATACGTTGGTACCGTGAAGGGTCGGCGTTGAATTTGATAAAGAAGCAAAACGCAAAATAACGTGTAATTATAATCTTATAAACCCTCCTTGTAATCTATAAGGAGGGTTTTTTCATATGGAATTTTTACGAAAAAATTGGGGCAATCTGCTGTTCATAGTAATAATTGGTTTTCTTCTAATTCCACAAACAAGTGTGCCAATCAAGGTTTTCGTGCAACGACTCGTTTCACTTAGCCCTTCGGAAGTTGCGGAGAATGATAGGGAAGTCATAACCGATTATGATTGGCAACTAACAAATTTAGAGGGCGCCAAAATCAACTTCGAGGTATCTAAGGGCCGGGTTATCGTACTGAATTATTGGGCAACGTGGTGCCCGCCCTGCATTGCCGAAATGCCCAGCTTACAGAATCTCTACGATAGCTACAAGGATAAAAATGTCGATTTCTATTTTGTTACTTCGGAAGACCGTGAAGTGGTGGAACGCTTTCTACAGAAGAAGGGTTTTTCGATACCAGTATATTTGCAGTCGTATAGCGCCCCGCAAGTGCTCACCTCAAATGTCCTTCCTACAACGTTTCTTATTTCAAAGAAAGGCACAATCGTAATGGCGGAAACCGGCGCGGCAAAGTGGGATAGTAAGACCGTTCGGGAAACGATAGATGCCCTCTTAACCAATTAATTCGTAGAAGATTTACGAGCTAGGAACATTTCGGTGCACCATAATACCGTTAGGAGCATTCCAAGATTGTAGATAATGTCCTCCACGGGAATCGTTCCCAAGCGAAGTCCCATATTTTCGGCATTGTTATACCAAACTACCGGTGTTTCGGTAAAATAGCCCGTCAAGGCGCCATTCACCAGAAAAAATGGGATGAGGATTACTAAATAGGTGGCAAAGAAACTACGCAGTAGTGAGCTGTTACTGTTATATACGAGGCCCAGGAGTATAAGCGCATAGCTGAAATTTACAAAGGTGTACCACCTATCGTAATAATACCACAATGCCAAGATTAGGGAAGTGACGAGTAGTAAGTAAATAATGTCTGTAGCGCGTTTGGAGAACCTAAAATCCGGGAATAACGTTAGCAGTGCATAATGTGTGAAGATACAGGCATAGGGAATACACAGAAAAAAGAGCCATTCTTCTAGTGGAAGACCAAGAAAATAGGCGTCCGTAACATATTTACTATTGAAGCCCCAGAATCCGGACTCCGTAAACAGAATGTCCCAAGGAAGGAAGACCGCCATCATAATAAACAGTGCGGGGAAAAATGCCGGCCATTTTTTATGGAACTGGAGCCGCGGATGGAAACTGAATAGAAACGGGATGGAAAACGACCCTAGGTTAAGCCACAGATAAAGTGTGTCCATCGCTATTTCTTGAAATATTTCAGCGGCGGAAACAGCATCCCGAAGCACTCACCCTTATTCTTCCCAAGGTGTTTGTGGTGTATTTTATGCGCGCGCCGTATTCCCTTGGCATACCAATTATTGGCATTGCGGAACATCTTGAACCGTTGGTGTATAAATATATCGTGCACCAGGAAATAGGTGGCCCCGTAGGCGAAAATTCCGAGTCCTACCGGCAGCCCGGCCCATACATCGTAATATTGCCAGGCCACAAAGCACCCAATGCTTACCGTAGCGTAAAAGATAAAAAACAGGTCGTTTCGCTCCCACCAGCTGCCATGGTCCTTTTTATGGTGATCTTTATGTAGACTCCATAAGAAACCGTGCATAATATATTTATGGGTAAACCAAGCCATAAATTCCATAATGCAGAAGGTGGTAACAAATGTCAATATCCAGAGAAAAATATCCATTTCAGAAAAAAAAACAATTAGTAGATTCGCTTTGGGTGTCTTGCGCAAAGATACTGGTTATCTTACCAATTTCAATTGGTACTTGACGTAACAACGCGTTAGCAACCCGAATTTTTCATAGTTTGGCACGCGAATGCGCTTGTTCTTGATTTCCAGCGCAGGGGTGCGGTGCAGTTTTTTTAACAGTCGGCGATAGTACCTATAGGCCATATACACGCCAAATTTTGCCTCTGCCGGCAGGTGCAGGATGCCTTGGTAGCCCAATCTGAAATCTTCTTCGATTTCGGCGATTATTTTTTCCTTTGAAATCTCGTCGAGTGCGTGCAGGTTCGTATTGGGAAAGTACGTACGATTGAGCCCTTCAAAATCATCCTTCAAATCCCTCAGGAAATTGACCTTTTGGAAGGCGGAGCCAAGGTGCTGTGCCGAATCCTTCAGGGCATCGTACTTTTCCAAGTCGCCCTTCACAAATACCTTGAGGCACATGAGCCCTACCACATCGGCCGAGCCGTAAATATAGTCGTGGTATTCGGCTTCGTTCAGGTAATTCGTTTTACTTAAATCCTGACGCATACTTTTCATAAAGGCATCGATAAGGTGCTGGTCTATGGCATAGCGGTGTACGGTATGTTGAAACGAATTGAGTATAGGGTTTAGGCTGATCTTTTCTTGCAGGGCGTTCGATAAATCGGTTTCGAACCTTTCAAATAGTAATTGCTGCGGATACTCGTTGAACGAATCTACAATCTCATCGGCAAACCGCACAAAGCCATAGATGTTATAGATATCCTGCCGTATGGAAGGAGCGAGCATTTTCGTGGCTAGCGAAAAGGAGGTGCTGTACGCCTGGGTCACGTATTGGCTACAGCTGCGCGATACGGTGTCAAAAATTTCTTTCACGATTTTATTTTTCTTTTTCAATTAAACCTGCGGCCAATTTACCCGAGATCAGCGAGGGCGGCACCCCCGGTCCGGGAACGGTAAGCTGTCCCGTAAAAAATAGGTTCTTGACTTTTTTGCTCTTTAAGTTAGGCCGTAAAAATGCGGTCTGCAAGAGCGTATTTGCCAAGCCGTAGGCATTTCCCTTGTACGAATTGTAGTCTTCCACAAAATCGTTTAAGCAATACGATTCTTTAAATATAACGGATTTTTTTACTTCTTGGTTGGTTAGCGCCTCAAAACGGGCGATAATTTTTTCGAAATAGGCTTCTCGTAAAACCGGAGTATCCTTTATTCCGGGCGCCAGGGGAATTAGGAAAATACCGGCCTCCTTGCCCTCTGGCGCTACGCTCGCATCGGTTTTTGATGGAAAGCTGGCATAGAAAAGCGGATTCTCGGGCCACTGTGGGGTATCGTAAATTGCCCTGGCATGCGCTTCGAAATCGACATCGAAGAACAGCGTATGGTGTTCCACATTTTTTATGGGCGTTTCAAAACCCACGTAAAATAGCAACGATGAGGGCGCAAACGTTTTGTTGCCCCAGTACTTTTCAGAATATTGCCGGTAGCGATCTTCCAACAAGGTTTCGGTGTGGTGATAGTCGGCCCCGCTCAGGACGATTTCCGAGGGCACGAGCTGTCCATTTATAACGAGGCCGATGGCGTTTTTGTCCTGCACTTCAATTTTCTCGACATTGCTGTTGGTCTCTATGGTTACTCCAAGACTACGTGCCAGAGAAGCCATTCCCTCAATTACCGAGTACATCCCTTTTTGGGGGTGGAATGTTCCCAGGCCGAAATCGGCATAATTCATAAAACTGTAAAACGCCGGGGTGTTGGAGGGCTTTGCGCCCAGGAACAATACCGGGAACTCCAAGATGGAAACGAGCCTGGGATTGTTGAATTCCTTCCTGACCTTTTTACTGATGGTGCTGAAAAACTGGTCTATTTTCCTTACCGTTACGGGTGTAACGAGTTCCAGCGGGGAAACGCCGGGACGATATACCAGATTTTTGATGGCGACCTCGTAGTTATCCTGTGCCTCGGTAATGAACTTGCGAAGTTTCTCAGCGCTTCCTGGTTCTTCGTTCTCAAAAGTGCGGTAGATTTTCTCGAGCGTATCCTCAATGGTAATAAAATCTTCCTTTCCGAAGTATACTGAATAGGCCGGTGCTAGTTTTTCAAGACTGTAGAAATCTTCCGGTCGCTTTCCGAAATCGGCAAAAAACCGCTCGAATACATCGGGCATCCAGTACCACGTAGGGCCCATGTCGAACGTGAAACCTTCTTTTTTGAACTGCCGGGCCCTGCCCCCAATTGTGGCGTTCTTCTCGAAAATAGTTACGGTATGCCCGGCCTTCGCGAGGTAGCAGGACGCGGCAAGGGAAGAAAATCCGGAACCGATAATGGAAATGTTCTGTTTCATTTTGTTTAACGAAAGTAATTAAAAATTAAACAAAATAAACGCCCTCGTATTAAATTTGTGATATTTTTAATGATTCTAATTTAGAGGTTAGTTGATTTATAGATGAAATGATACTCACGTTGCGGTTCTTGGCCAATGATTTTTTGTCTAAGGCCTGGGCTTGTTGTCCCATAAGCCAAATTTCGCAAGGGGTCTTGCCGCAAATTTCGTTTTGGTAATTGGTTAGGTAGTCTTCCAGTGCGCCTCTTTCTGGAGTTACGGTAAAATACGAAAGGAAAATTACGTCGTCGTGGTGACTCCGGATGTGCTTTAAATTATCCAGCGGAATGTTGGCACCTAGGTAAATAGTCTTGAAGCCGGCCCGTAAAATTTCGTAGTTAGCGTACAGCAAGCCGATTTCATGGATCTCTCCGTAGGGCAGGTACAGCGTGAATAGGGTAGGACCGGCAGTTTTTCTCTCCGATTGTGCTTCCTCTATATGGATTATTATCTTTTGTTTTATGAGTTCCGAAATAAAGCGCTCGTGCGCCGGATCTATCGTGCCCGTTTGCCAAAGAAGTCCTATTTCCTCCAACAATGGAAGAAATACCTGGAAGAAAATTTCATTGAAGGGTTGCTCTGCCGTTAGTTTTTTATACGTGGCCGAAAACAGTTGTGAGTCGAAGGCAAACATGGCCTGTTTGAACGACTGTATGGCGTAAATTTCCTTTTGCCGTTCAGATTGCTCCTTAATTAGGTTTTGGATTTCGCTCTCACCCAGTTCTGCTATCTTTGAGATTTTATGTCCTTCATTATACAAAAAGGCAACGTTCAACAGTTTTTTGAGATGGCGCAGGTCATACTTCCTAATATTGGTATCGGTCCGGTCAGGTTCCAGCAGGTTATACCGTTTCTCCCAGATTCTTATAGTGTGCGCCTTGACGCCGCTTAAGTTTTCGAGGTCCTTAATGCTGAATTCAGTCTTTACCTGCATGTGCCTTGGTGATAATTTTATGTGGTGAAAGTACGAAAAATAATAATATTGTTTAATATTTTGTGAAATATTATAAACAGTACTGAGGGACCCATGGGGAAGATGAGAAGATTTCCGTTTCCTTTCATTGGCGTATTAGCCAATTCCAGATGATTACTTTCCCCAAGGCGATGGGCATAAAAAAACCACTAAGAAAACTTAGTGGTCTTGCGTGCCCAGGATGGGACTCGAACCCACACGCCCTAATGGACACATGGCCCTCAACCATGCCTGTCTACCAGTGCCAGCACCTGGGCTTTTGGTGCGGCAAATGTACCTAAAAATGGAAAAGTATCATAGTTTAGGTGATATTTTTAATACTGAGTTTTATAATTGAACTTTTACCGCAGATTGGATAGTTTTATATTTGAAATTAAAAGGTAACAAGGGCCTATGGGCAATGGAAAAAAGATAGGGCTGGTACTATCCGGCGGCGGCGTGAAGGGAGTGGCGCACATTGGCGTGCTTAAGGCGCTGGCCGAAGCAAACATACACCCTCAACTACTTTCCGGCTCGAGTGCGGGCGCTTTGGTGGGGGCGCTCTATGCATCCGGAAGGACGCCCGATGAAATATTGGCGATATTCAAGGAATCGTCCATCTTTACCCTTTCCAATTTCGCCTTTGGAAAACCGGGAATTATTGATTTGTCTAAGTTCAAGAAACAATTTCAGCGGTACTTCGATACGGACTCGTTCGAGAGCTTGCAAAAAACACTATTCGTTGCCGCCACCGACTTGGTTCGTGGGCGTAACAAAATTTTCCAGTCCGGCCCTGTGGTCGATGCCATACTTGCATCGTCAGCGTTTCCGCTCATGTTTTCGCCCTACGATATTAAAGGAACCTTGTACGCCGATGGTGGCATTGTAAATAACTTCCCGGTAGAACCGCTGTTAGATAAATGCGACTTCATTATTGGCGTTTACGTTAACCCCCTGCAGAAAATTGAGCCATCGAAATTAACGAATACCTATCGGGTTTCGGAACGCGTCTATCAAATAGCCACGCGATATTCTTCACTGCTGAAATTGGAGCGTTGCCACTACGTACTTATGCCGCAGGTATTGGAACAGTACGGCACGTTTGATATGAAAAAGGCCAATACAATTTATAACATCGGCTATGAAGAGGCACTTAAGGCAATGCCCGAAATAACCTCCGCGCTCGAAGCCCTTACCGGCGAATAACGTTAATAATACGGAGGGGATCGTGAAATTAAGTGGGGATGGAATTAGTGTTACCGTCAATAAAAAAAGCGCACTAAAAAGTGCGCTTTTTTGCTTTTGTGACTTGGCTGGGGCTCGAACCCAGGACCCTCTCCTTAAAAGGGAGATGCTCTACCAACTGAGCTACCAAGTCTGCCCTTGAATGCGGGTGCAAATATACTATCATTAATTTTATTTTTCAAAACGAAATTCGATTAAATTTGCCTTTTTTATAAAACTCTGTGACTATCAGGGAAAACGATTACAAAAATTATGGTTGTAGTGCTAATTGGGTATATGGGAAGTGGTAAATCTGCGGTTGGAAAAGAGCTGGCGAGGACCCTTGGAATACCATTTACCGATCTTGACGAAAAAATAATAGAGGAAGTGGGGATGCCTATCCCGCAACTATTTGAGGAAAAGGGCGAAATTTTCTTCAGAAAGAAAGAAGGAGCGGTGCTACAGCAATTACTGCAACAAAAAGAATCTGCCGTACTGGCCACCGGCGGCGGCACCCCTTGCTACGGTAACATTATGGAAATCTTGCAAAAATCAGATAATACAATAACGGTTTATCTAAGGGGAGGTGTTGGTACGCTTACCCAACGACTTTTTAGACACAGGACCAATAGACCGCTCATTGCCCATCTTAACACGCCCGAGCTGCTGGAAGACTTTATTCGGAAACACCTTTTTGAGCGTTCATTTTACTATAATCAAGCGAGTATCGTGGTAGATATCGATACGAAGCCCGTTCCCGAAATTGTACAGGAAATTTACGCCCGGCTATTCTAGGATTGCACGGTCGTTTCGGCCGTCGAAAACCACGGAGATATTTTCGTTTAATGAGGTGGAAAGTGAAATGCCTTTGAAATCGGCCTTCACGGGATATTTCTTATGATTACGGTCAACGAGCACGGCGGTCTTGAATTGCTTCAGCGGAACTTCCAAGAAATGCTTTACACCGTATATTAAGGTAGTTCCCGAATGCAGTACATCGTCTACCAATAACAACGATTTGTCCTGGTATTCGATAGGAGGGAGTGATGTTTTTATTTCGCCAGTAGGGTTCTTTTTATCGATGTGCACTTCGCAAAGTAGGACTTTTATAGGCGATATTTTTTGCACCGCTTCCTTTAGCCGTTCTGCCAGGCGAAATCCATTTTGCACGATACCGGCTATTACTATTTCCTGTTCGTTTACGTTCGTTTCGTAAATCTGCCACGCAATTCGCCGAATTTTATGTTGAATTTCCTGCTGGTCGAGAATGATCGTTTCTTGCGCCATGTATGCTTTTTTTGTAAAGGTAGTAATTGAAGGCTTATCAGTCCTCAGTGGTGTCAGTAAAATCTTCCAGGTCGCGTCTGTCTTTTTTGGTGGGGCGTCCCGTGCCCTTTTTCCGATAGTAATCTTTGGCATAGGTAAGAAGTTCGTTTTTTTCAAATTCTTCCTTGGGTGTTAGGTCTTTTTTGTAGATGTCCACTAACTTAGCGCCCACGCGGCTTGGTGGCAGGTCCAAAACCTCAATCTTGTAGTTGATCTGTTCCTTGCGCACCTCCAGCACGTCGGTAGGGTATATATCACGAGAGGGCTTTACCGTTTCCCCTGCAATCTTTACCGCACCTTTTTTGACGGCCTTGGTGGCCAAGCTACGAGTTTTGAAAAAACGAACGCACCACAAATATTTATCGATCCTCATACAATTACGTCAAATTCAGCGTTAATCTTCTAAGCAAAAGTAGTGGAAAATTGTATCTTTGCCCATTCAAAAAAATGACGATGAATAAAGTTTTATATATTTTGGCTGCCGTGGCAATTTCTGCGGGGTCGTTGGTTTCATGTAACAACGATGACGACGGCCTGCCAGATAATTTCATCCCCGCGCGTGATCGTGGGCCAGAGGCCATTGTCTCTACCGAAAATATCGAGGAATACCTGCGCACGCATTTCTATAATTACGAGGAATTCCAGAACCCTCCGGCAGATTTCGATTTCAGGATTGAATTTGACACCATTGCAGGCGATAATGCCGATAAGATTCCGTTGATAGAGCAGGTACGCTCAAAAACCGTGGAAGATCGCATTGCCGAGGGCGTAACCTACGAACTATACTATCTGAATGCTTTGGAAGGGGGCGGCGAACAGCCAGATTTTCCAGACATTACAACCATAAGCTACGAGGGAAGGTATTTAAATAATGAATTGTTCAGTGCTTCGGTTTCCCCTGTAAAATTTGACTTGACACGGGTAGTTAACGGGCTGCAAGATGGCTTGGTTGAGTTTCAGGGTGCCACGGGCGTGAGCTCGAATCCAGACGGTACGGTAAATTTCGAGAATTTCGGCGTAGGTGCGGTGTTTGTGCAATCGGGTTTGGGTTATTATGTGAATCCGCCGGCAGGATCGAACATTCCTTTATATTCCGAATTGATCTTCACCTTTCATCTTTACGAAGTTGAAACGGGTGACCAGGATAACGACGGGGTGCCTTCGGTAGTGGAAGACCTCAATGGCAACAAGCTAGAGGAAGATGACGATACCGATAATGATGGAGCGCCGAACTACCTTGACCCCGATGATGACAATGACGGCAGGCCGACGCGAGATGAGATAGAAATTGATGCTAACGGAAATATTACCTATCCAGATGTGGATAATGACGGGACGCCCGATTATTTAGATAAAGACAGTTAAGAGAAAGATTTATACGACATTAAAAAAGCCCTGCATTTGCAGGGCTTTTTTGATTCAGGACAAAAAAGGGATTACTTGCGTGCAATCACTTTTTTTGCCGCTTTCACGATTGCGTCGGCATTTAAACCATATTTTTCCATCAGCTGCTCGGGGGTTCCCGATTCGCCAAAGGTATCTTGTGTAGCGATAAATTCTTGAGGTGTTGGGACATTCTCGGCTAATACACGGGCAACGCTCTCACCAAGACCACCAAGATAATTATGCTCTTCGGCGGTAACCACGCACCCTGTTTTTTTAACGCTGGAAATAATCGCTTTATTGTCCAAAGGTTTAATGGTGTGAATATTTATCACATCAGCGGTAATTCCTTCCTCCTGTAGTTGGGCTGCTGCCTGAAGCGCTTCCCATACTAAATGTCCCGTAGCAACAAGGGTTACGTCGCTTCCTTCTTGAAGGTGCACGGCCTTTCCAATTTCAAATGAACCATTTTCTGGGGTGAAATTCGCCACCTTTGGGCGTCCGAAACGCAAATACACGGGCCCGTCGTATTCGGCGATTGCCAATGTCGCGGCCTTGGTTTGGTTATAATCACAGGTGTTTATGACCGTCATTCCGGGAAGCATCTTCATGAGTCCGATATCTTCCAGTATTTGATGCGTAGCGCCATCTTCGCCCAATGTCAGGCCGGCGTGCGAGGCGCAAATTTTCACATTCTTACCGCTATAGGCAATGCTCTGCCTAATTTGGTCGTACACCCTCCCGGTTGAAAAATTGGCAAAGGTCCCGGTAAACGGAATCTTTCCGCCAATGGTCATGCCCGCCGCCATTCCCATCATGTTCGCCTCGGCAATTCCCACTTGGAAAAAGCGGTCGGGATGGTTTTCCTTGAACTCGTCCATTTTTAGCGAACCGGTAAGATCTGCGCAGAGCGCAACCACCTGCTCGTTGGTTTTGCCCAATTCGGTTAGGCCCGCGCCGAATCCCGAACGTGTGTCTTTCTTGCCTGTGTCTGTATATTTTTTCATATGGTGGCCCGCGCTTGCGGGATTGTTTTAATTAATTGCAAAAGTTTTATTGGCGTCTGTTTAGTAATCACCCAAAGTTTCTGGATTTTGCGATAGGGCCATTTCCAGCTGTTCATCGTTGGGGGCCTTACCGTGCCAAGCGTGGGTGTGCATCATAAAGTCTACCCCGTTGCCCATTACGGTATGCAGCAGTATGCACACCGGACGGCCGTTGCCAGTTCTTTCCTTGGCTTTTTCCAGGCCCTCGATAACTGCTTCAAGATCGTTACCTTCCTTTATTTCCAGTACTTCCCAGCCAAACGCCTCAAATTTAGCCGTAACATTTCCAAGGGGTAATACGGTATCGGTGGCCCCGTCAATTTGCTGTCCGTTCAAATCGACAGTCAAGATGATATTGTCTACTTTATTGGCTGCGGCGTACATAATGGCTTCCCAATTTTGGCCCTCCTGGAGCTCGCCATCGCCGCAAAGGGTATAAATCAAATGCGAGTCGTTATTCAGTTTTTTTGCCTCGGCCGCCCCGAGGGAGACCGAAATTCCCTGCCCAAGCGAGCCCGATGCAATCCGTATACCCGGTAGGCCCTCGTGAGTGGTGGGGTGCCCCTGTAAACGGGAATCGATATGTCTGAAGGTGCTCAGCTCTTCAACCGGAAAATATCCTGAGCGAGCCAGGACACTGTAAAATACAGGTGAAATATGGCCGTTGGAAAGAAAGAATAAGTCTTCGCCCACTCCATCCATGTCGAAAGTTTCCTTGCGGTCCATCACTACTTGGTAGAGCGCCACGAAGAACTCTGCACATCCTAGAGAGCCACCTGGATGCCCTGAATCTACAGCGTGTACCTGTCGAAGGATATCCCTACGTACCTGTACAACTAAGTCGTTTAATTCTGAATAATTTGGCATGAAATTATTTTTAGCTTTTTATGCGCCAAAAATACGGTATTCTAGAGGTGTTCCAAAACCATACGGGTAGCTTTTATCAACGAAACCTGAAAATTAGTTAACACCCAGGTACAATTGGGCTAATTTTTGATTCTATTTCAGCAGAATCTGCAGAAACCCATAAATCATTTTATCTTTGCAACGACTTTCAACAGAGAGGCCTTAATTTTTTCTGAATGCAATTTACACTAGAAGCAACCGATTCGCAAACAAGCGCCAGGGCCGGCAGAATTACATTGGACCACGGCCCCGTGGAGACCCCTATATTTATGCCGGTGGGAACCGTTGGCACGGTTAAGGGCGTACACCAGCGCGAATTGACAGACGATATTAACCCCGATATTATTTTGGGGAACACTTACCACCTGTACCTACGCCCGCAAATAGACATATTGGAAAAGGCCGGCGGTCTCCACAAGTTTATGAACTGGGACCGAAATATCCTTACCGATAGTGGTGGGTACCAAGTGTATTCGCTCTCTGCCCGAAGAAAAATCAAGGAGGAAGGGGTAAAGTTCAAGTCGCACATTGACGGTAGTTTTCATTTCTTCACGCCCGAAAATGTTATGGAGATTCAGCGTAGCATTGGCGCAGACATTATTATGGCGTTCGATGAGTGCACGCCCTATCCGTGTGATTACAATTACGCTAAGCGATCTATGCATATGACCCACCGTTGGCTGGACAGGTGCATTTCGCACTTAGAAAAGACCCCCACTAAATATGGCTACAACCAAACGTTATTTCCCATAGTGCAGGGCAGTACCTATAAAGATTTAAGGAGGCAATCGGCAGAGTACATAGCCAGTGCAGGTGCGGCGGGTAATGCCATTGGGGGGCTATCGGTTGGCGAGCCTGCTGAGGAAATGTACGAAATGACGGCCGTGGTGACCGAAATCCTTCCGAAGGAAAAACCGCGCTACCTAATGGGAGTCGGGACCCCCATAAACATTCTCGAGAATATCGCGCTGGGCGTAGATATGTTCGACTGCGTGATGCCCACCCGTAACGGTCGCAACGGGATGCTTTTTACTGCTCATGGAACCATTAATATCAAGAATAAAAAGTGGGAAGACGATTTCTCTGCCATAGACGAAATGGGAATTACCTGGGTAGATACGGCATATAGCAAGGCCTACCTGCGGCATCTGTTTACCGTAAACGAAATGTTGGGAAGGCAGATTGCTACCATCCATAACCTCGGATTTTACCTGTGGTTGGTTCGCGAGGCGAGAAAACATATCTTAGCGGGTACCTTTTCCGGTTGGAAAGACCAAATGGTAAGGCAAATGGACAAACGCCTATAACGATGTATGCTTAGCATTTTAGATAGATACATACTGAAAAAATACCTGGGCACATTCATTCTGCTTCTCTTGCTGTTTATACCTATAGGGATTACGGTAAACCTAGCCGAGAAAATAGACAAGATGTTGGAAAACGAGGTGCCGCTTATTGAGGTGGTGAAGTACTATCTCGATTTTACGGTGTATTTCGCAAATCTGCTCTTTCCGCTATTCCTCTTTTTATCGGTAATCTGGTTCACCTCAAAACTTGCCAACAATACCGAGGTTATTGCGTTCTTGAGCAGCGGGGTATCCTACTATCGATTTTTGAGACCGTATATGATAGGGGCCACCGTCGTGTGCATCGGCGCACTTATCATGGGAATGTACCTAGCGCCAATGGCAAGTAAGGGGTTCAACGAGTTTAAGTATGATTATCTGAAAAAAGGCAAACAGGACAGGAACCAGACCAATGTCTTCCGGCAAATCAATGACAACGATTACATTTACGTGAGCTACTTCAACGTGAAGGAAAAGGCCGGCAATAACTTTACCCTAGAACATTTCGACGGAAACAGGCTCGATTACAAAATATCGGCCAACCGCATTGTATATAATGAAGCCGATAGTACCTATACCTTATATAATTACCTAAAGCGAACTATTGGCGACCATGACGATATTATTGAATCACGCCAGCGCGTAGACACTACCTTTACGTTCGAGCTGGAAGACCTCACCCCGGTTGAATATATTGCCGAAACCCTCAATTTCACCGAGCTCAGCGATTTCATCGAGCGCGAGAAAAGACGCGGAAGCTCCTACATTAATAGGTACGAGGTGGTACAGTACAAGCGTTGGAGTTTGCCCGTATCGGCATATATCCTCACCGTTATTGCAGTGGCGGTATCCTCCATGAAACGGCGCGGGGGTATGG
>NZQO01000118.1 GCA_002693605.1 Flavobacteriaceae bacterium | reverse complement strand
CCTTCCCTTAGATAATAGCGAATTTTTCCAGAACGACATGTCGCTGGTAGATTGGCTGCGCCAATGGGCCAAGACCGAAGAGGAGCGCGAGGAAGTATACATTCGCGGTTTTCTGGGAAAAATGCTTTTCAGTGGCGAGGAAGCGCTTAAAAAATCGAACGTGCTATCTGGAGGTGAGAAAGTTCGCTGTATGCTAAGCCGAATGATGATGATGCGCGCCAATGTTGTAATGTTGGATGAGCCTACCAACCACTTGGATTTGGAGTCGATCACCGCTTTCAACAACTCGCTCAAGAATTTCAAGGGAACCGTATTGCTAACCACCCACGACCACGAATTTGCGCAGACTGTGGGTACCCGCATTGTAGAGTTGACCCCGAACGGTATCATAGACCGCTACATGAGTTTTGATGAATATATGGGCGACAAGAAAATTCGGGAACAGCGCGATAAGATGTACGCGGTCGAGGCATAATTTCTGGGCTTCACGGTTAATTTTCACCTAAATCCTTCAGAAACTAGTCAATTAGGGGCTGGGCGCGTGGGAGTTGGTCTTTTCTGATGTACAGCATAACCTGCCCGGGAACTCCGGCAGTGAACCCTGCCTGTATGCTACTAGCATTGTCGTTTCGTTCAATGGGGCTAATGCCCATTTCCTGAAGGTGCGAGACGAGGCCCTTGGCAATCATTGCCGGACCGGTATATATGCGAACGGTTTCTTCGGAATTATCCATAATTTAAGCGTTATAATAGTTACTGTTCCAAATAGCGGAATTAAAATTCTTCCCCTTGGCGAAGCCATAGAAAAGCACCACACCGCCAACGGCCTTGAACATAAAAAAGGCCATTAGTAGGTATTCCTGTGGGGTTACGTGTTTCGTGAATAGGTGCATTGGCGTAAGGGCGGTCAAGATCAAGCTGACGATAAATACCGTGAACAATAGATTGTCAAACGAACGATAGGGCCACATTAGCCACTTTCGTAAAGGGTGCAAATCATTGCCCCACTTGTGTACCAAATAATAATAGTCGTTGCCCATTGGGGCAAAAAGCAAGGGGTCATCTGCATTCTCGAGTTTGAGACGTTTGGCAGGGGCTACGATCATAAAGTCTGAAAGTGTAGTTTGGTGCTGTTCCTCAAGCTGTTTAATCTGTGATATAGCCTCGTCCGGAAAGGTTCCACGGAAATAATGCGCATCTACGAACCGCAATCGGTAAACAATGCACAACTTTTTGATATCGTTCTTATGAAAGATTCGTTCCGGGTTTACCTTATTGAGTATAAATGCAGTGTCACTTTTCTGCGGCAATTCGGAAACCGAGTTCGGTTCGTCGGAAATATCAGTTCGCATTTCGCACGAAACAGTTTCAGCGGTTCTTGTATTCACGACACCCTGCAATCGCCTGTAGCGCAGCTTGTAAAGCCGGTCTTCTAGATTAGTCCTGGCAACCATAGCACTTTTATTACCTTAAAAATAGAGACAAATCTGAAGTAAAACAAGTATTTAACATTCCTTAAAAACACTCCGGGCAAGAAATGGAAACGTTAAAAATTACTTAAATACCTACTCGCGCGCAAACCGAGGCCCTAGCATCTTCGTTTCTATGGGTACATAAACAAACAAAGATAAATTATGAAAAATTCAAAGATTATCGCTGCGGCATTATTTTCCGCAGCCCTCTTGGGTGGTAACTTCTCCGCCGATGCACAGAACGACATGGCAAAAGGCAGCAAGATGTCACAAAAAACGGTAATGGTTGGCGGTGCGGCGATGTACCCGAACAAAAATATCGTGGAAAATGCCGTAAACTCAAAGGACCATACGACCCTCGTAGCTGCGGTACAGGCGGCAGATTTGGTTTCGACCTTACAGTCTGACGGACCATTTACCGTTTTTGCCCCAACAAACACGGCCTTCGAAAAATTGCCAAATGGCACCGTGGCCACCTTGCTCAAACCGGAAAATAAGCAACAGTTGCAAGGGGTGCTTACGTACCATGTTGTAGCCGGCAACTATTCGGCAAATGATATTGTAGCGGCTATCAAGAAAGGAAATGGAACGGCGAGCTTTACCACGGTAAGCGGTGGGAAATTGGTCGCTATGTTAAAAGGAAAAAACGTTATGATTATGGACGAAAACGGAAACACGGCCACGGTTACGATTTCCGACGTAAACCAGTCGAACGGCGTCATACATGTTATCGATACGGTGGTGCTGCCCGCTTCATAATTGTTTGAATTGGTGAATGAAAAAATGCGGCTTTGGCCGCATTTTTTATTTTCTGAAATGAGATTTGGCGCTATCTTAGTTTTGCCGAAAAATCTGTTTCGAAACGTTGCTGTAGTTTGCCCATAATCTTGTCTATTTGCTTATCGGTAAGGGTCTTGTGCTCATCTTGTAAGGTAAAGCTCAGGGCATAGCTTTTCTTGCCTTCAGGCAGGTTTTTGCCTGTATACACATCGAACAAGGTTACTTCTTTCAGTAATTTTTTCTCGGTTTGTAGGGCTGCATTGCGCAGTGCTGAAAAGGTAATCGATTCATCTACCAAAAGGGCGAAGTCCCTATTCACCTCAGGATATTTCGCAATGGGCTTGAACAAGAACGCTTTGGTGGGAACCTCGGCCAGTACGGTATCCCAATTGAAATCGGCATACAGGGTTTCGATGTCCACTTCCAATTTCTTGCAAATAGTACGGTTCAATACCCCTAAACTTACCAAAGGTTTTTTATTTGCGCTTAGCGTGATGCCTTCTGAAAAAACGGTGCTCTTCGCTGGGCTCTCTGAAATTCCGGTAATTCCCAATCGATCCAAGATTGCCCGTACAACGCCCTTCAGGTAAAAAAAGCCAACCTTCTCGTTGGGTTGCGTCCAACTGTCTGAGTTCTTTTGCCCCGCAATTATAAGCGACAGGTGCTTTTCCTCTACGCGTCCCTGCGGATAGTTATGGTATGTTTTTCCAAACTCGAACAATTTTACGTTATCTATTCTCCGGTTTAAATTGTAGGCCAGCGCCTCTAGGTTTCCGAAGAGCATGGATTGCCTCATAACCGCCAAGTCTTGGCTAAGTGGGTTGAGCATTTCTACCGTATAGTCCAATTTGATATCGTTTACCAATTCGTGGTACTTATTGCTGGTAAGCGAGTTGGCCATCATCTCGTGGAAACCCAACGCCACTAACTGATTGGCAGTTTTGTTCTGTACCTGATAATCTTCGACGGGCAGGGTCGTGGCAATCGACGCGTTTAACTTCTCGTTGAAGGTGATATTGTTGTAGCCGTATACGCGAAGAATTTCCTCGATTACATCAGCCTCTCGGGTTACGTCGTTTCTATAGGCGGGAATGGTCATTCCCAGCCCGGTTTCGGTAACGTTGTTTATCTTAATTTCAAGTGAAGTAAGAATGTCCTTGATGGTTTCCCTCGGAATTTTCTGTCCAATTAAGGAGTCGCAGTTGGCGTAGTTCAAAACCACTTGGTGATCTTCAATTTTCTTGGGGTACAGATCGACGATATCACTGGAGAACTCTCCGCCGGCAAGTTCCTGAATTAAGATTGCAGCTCGAAGCATAGCGTATTTGCATGCACTCGGGTCAATGCCGCGCTCGAAGCGGAAAGAGGCATCGGTGTTCAATCCATGGCGTTTGGCCGTTTTTCGAATGCTCACAGGGTCGAAATAGGCGCTTTCCAGGAAAATACTCGTTGTTTGCTGGGTTACGGCACTGTTCAACCCGCCAAAGACCCCTGCAATACATAGCGGTTTTTCAGAATCGCAAATCATCAGATCTTCTTCGTGCAATTCGCGTGTAACCTCGTCTATTGTTGTAAATTTTGTACCCTTCGACAGGGTCTTTACCTCTATTTTTTGACCCGTGATTTTCGCAGCATCAAAGGCATGCAAGGGCTGGCCCAGTTCGTGCATGACGTAATTGGTAACGTCTACAATGTTGTTTTTTGGGGTAAGTCCAATGGCAAGCAGCCTATTTTGTAACCAGGCAGGCGACTCTTTCACGGTAAGGCCTTTTATGGTCAATCCGCAATAGCGGGGCGCTTTCTTGTAGTCCTTAACCTCCACGTCAAACCGCAGCGTTCGGCTATCTACGTGGAAATTACTGGTGCTGGGGGTAATTAGTTCCAATGAAATATCCTGTTGCAGTAAGCCGGCGCGCAGATCTCTTGCTACGCCCCAGTGGCTCATGGCATCGGCCCGGTTGGGGGTAAGGCCAATTTCGAATACCTGGTCATTTTCAATAGGGTAGAGCGAGGCAAGGGGGGTGCCCGGGGTCAACTTGGCGTCAAGCACTAGAATTCCGTCGTGGCTCTCGCCCAGATTAAGCTCATCTTCCGCACAGATCATTCCCATGCTCACTTCGCCCCTAATTTTCCCTTTCTTAATAGTCCAAGGTTCGCCAGAGGCATCGTACAAAGTCGTGCCCACAGTGGCAACGGGAACCTTTTGGCCTTTCGCCACATTGATAGCGCCACACACAATCTGGACGGGTTGTCCATTTCCGAGCTCGACCTTAGTGAGTTTCAATCGATCGGCATTGGGGTGTGGGCCACACTCAACCACTTCGCCTACGACTACGCCCTCGAGAGCACCGGGAATGGATGTGAAGGCTTCAATGCCTTCTATTTCCAGACCAAGGTCGGTAAGGAGCGCACCTGTTTTTTCGGCACTCCAGTCTAACTTAACGAATTGTTTTAGCCAATTGTATGAAATCTTCATCCCCGTAATTTTTCTAAACGAACCGCAAAGATACTATTTACCCGGTTTTTTCAATAGTAAATAGTGCAATGTTTAAATGCGGAAATAATGACGATTTTGGCCTAAGACCCACGAGTGCCGCCATAGAAACTGAAAAGGAAATTCGCTTACCCATTGCTGAAAAAGTGTTACTTTGTATATATTGTAACCGCTGAAATTTTATTTTCCGATGAAGTACTTCTTTGCACTTTTGATCACGTTTTTGCTAATGTCGTGCAGTTCCAAGGAAACCCCAATACAGCCCGGCTCATGGAAGGGCGTGCTACTGTTGGATGGGGGAAGGGAAATCCCGTTCCTGGCCGAATGGGGCGCTGACACGACTTTAACCGTAATCAATGCCGAGGAACGAATCCTTATCGATGATATTCGAATAAGCGGTGATTCGGTGGTAATAAAACATCCAGTTTTTGAAGGTGAGATACGGGGTGCACACAGGAATGATAGTATTATCGGAACTTTTTCCATAGAGAGTCTGCAGCGTTCCATTCCAGTAGTGATGACCTACGGCCGGCACTCGCGTTTTGCCATTTCCGAAGCACCGAGCGTGGTATTGTCGGGAGTGTGGGAAACGGTTTTTAGTCCCAATTCAAATACGGATTCTTATGTGGCGAAAGGCGTTTTCGACCAAACCGGCAATCGGATTACCGGTACGTTCGAGACGGTAACTGGCGACTATAGGTTTCTGGACGGGGTGGTCGTGAACGATTCGGTAAAGTTGTCGACCTTCGACTTTTCGCATGCGTTTCTGTTTGAGGCTTCCGTCACGGACAGCGTGCTTACCGGTACATTCTATAGCGGTAACCATTGGACCGAGCCGTTTCGTTCCGAAAGAAACGAAGCCTATAAATTGCCAGATCCAGATAGTATTACCAAGCTGAAGGAAGAGTATGCGCGCGTACAGTTTGCATTTCCCAATACCGCCGGCGATACAGTGTCGTTGGACGATGCAAGGTTTCAGAACAAGGCGGTCATCGTACAAATTATGGGAAGCTGGTGCCCAAATTGCCTGGACGAAACACGATTTTTGACCGATTATTATGAGAATAGGCCAAAGAACGTTGAGATTGTGGCTCTTGCCTTTGAAGATGCCGCTACCCGCGCCAAGGCTATGGCGCGTATTAACCGGCTGAAGGAAGCGCTGGAAATCCCGTACCCAATTCTTTTGGCGCAGTATGGGTCTTCCGATAAGCAACTGGCAAATTCAAAACTACCGATGCTAACCACCATTAAATCGTACCCCACTACCATCTTTATCGCTCCCAATGGCAAGGTTACGCGAATCCATACCGGTTTTAACGGACCGGCCACGGGCAAGAAATATGAGAAATTCAAGAAAGACTTCAAAAAATATGTGGAGGAGATGGTATCTGATAAATGATTTTACGAAATATAATTCCAGATATTTCGGTACTTGGTCAATAATAGATAGGTCTCCTTAATCGGGGCATTTTCGGTTTTTGATAGCAACGGGTCTTTCTTCAGAAGCGCCATGGCATATCCACGCGCGATCTTTAAAATGGCAGAATCTTTTACGACGTCGGCTATGCGCAGGTTCAAGATTCCACTTTGCTGCGTGCCCATTAAATCACCCGGACCCCTAAGTTTTAGGTCCACCTCGCTAATTTGAAAGCCGTCATTTGTGGCCGCCATAGTCTCCAAACGTGTCTTGGCCTCTTTGCTAAGCTTATGGCCGGTCATCAAGATGCAATAGCTCTGTTCGGCCCCGCGACCCACGCGCCCGCGTAATTGGTGTAGTTGCGAAAGTCCAAAGCGCTCGGCACTCTCAATTACCATAACCGAGGCATTGGGCACGTTTACGCCTACCTCAATAACGGTGGTAGCCACCATAATCTGGGTTTCGCCCCGAACGAACCGATCCATCTCAAAATCCTTGTCGGCTGGCTTCATTTGGCCATGCACGATTGAAATCTGGTAGTTGGGCATAGGGAATTCGCGCGCGATACTCTCATAGCCATCCATCAAGTCCTTGTAATCCAGCACCTCACTTTCCTGAATGAGGGGATATACGATATATACCTGCCGGCCCTTTGCAATCTCTTCCTTCAGGAAGCGGAAAACCTTCAACCTGTTCGAATCGTAGCGATGCACGGTTTTTATATCCTTCCGACCTGGCGGGAGTTCGTCGATAACGCTACTGTCCAAATCCCCGTAAACGCTCATCGCCAAGGTGCGGGGTATGGGGGTGGCGGTCATTACAAGCACATGGGGCGGATGGTCGTTCTTGTGCCATAGCTTGCTGCGCTGGGCCACTCCAAAACGGTGCTGCTCATCGATAATAGCCAGGCCCAAATTTTGAAACTGCACCGCGTCTTCCAAAAGGGCATGGGTGCCTACTAAAAGCTGAAGCGATCCCTCCCGAAGCCCCTCGTGGATCTCTCTTCTTTTTGAAGTATTTGTTGAGCCTGTTAACAGCTCTAGGCTGATATTCAATTTAGTGCACCATTCAAGCAATCCGTTGTAATGTTGTACTGACAAAATTTCAGTTGGGGCCATTAAGCACGCCTGAAAACCGTTGTCAAGGGCTATGAGCATCGCCATAAAGGCAACAATTGTCTTCCCCGACCCAACGTCGCCCTGCAACAACCGATTCATCTGCGCGGTGCCGCCCATATCGTTTCGTATCTCCTTAATAACCCGCTTTTGGGCCTCAGTAAGGTTAAACGGAAGGTGATTTTCATAAAAAGTATGGAAATACTCGCCCACGTTGGTAAACGGGTAGCCCTTGATTTTTGCCTTGTGGAGGGCATTCTTTCGCACTAGCTGCAATTGTATATAGAATAGCTCCTCAAATTTTAGGCGGTACTGCGCCCGTGCCAGGAGATCGGCACTCTGTGGAAAATGTATGTTGAAAAGCGCCTCGCTTTTGGTGAGTAACTTTAATTCGGAAATGATCGGAACCGAAAGGGTCTCGGTGAATTGGTTATTCGTTTCCGAAAAAAGTTGCTGCATCAAGGTGGTGATAACCCGAT
>NZQO01000117.1 GCA_002693605.1 Flavobacteriaceae bacterium | reverse complement strand
TAGATTCGCTTATGCAGAAATTCGGGTATGACCGTAACTATGCATCGACCGATTATAAAAATGGGGAACCTGCGGCCCTCGGAAATTACATAGCCGAAAAATTAATCGAGTTTGGACTGCAAGATGGGGCAAATGAGATGAACGACTATGCCAACCAATTTTACGAACCCCTTAACGAACCTTTGAATACCGATCTTTCCGGCAATCCAGAAATGACTTTTCCCAATCATTGGCAGCCCCTTAAGGTTGAAAGTTATGTCGATCAGAGCGGGAACACCATTCCGGGTGGGCAACCTCCGTTCCTCAGTCCCGAATGGGGAAACGTCGTGCCATTTTCCCTGAACGAAAATGATGCTGAAGTAGTTGCCCGTGATGGCTTTAATTATAAACTTTACCATAATCCGGGTGCTCCGTGGTATTTAAATGAAGGAATGGGTCTCACCGACCCTTACAAATGGGGTTTTGCCCTAGTTGCCATTTGGGGAGCGCACATGGACGCTACATTGCCCGCCACTATTGATATTTCACCCGGTAATCTCGGAAATCTCGAATTGTCAGAAATGCCCGCAAGTTTTCAGGAATTTCAGGAATTTTACAACTTAACCGAAGGGGGCGATCCAAGTACTGGAAGAGAAACAAATCCGGTAACAGGACAGCCCTACCAGCCTCAAGAAATACCCTTGGGCGATTACACTCGAGTGCTGGCCGAGTTTTGGGCAGATGGTCCCGATAGTGAAACGCCGCCGGGACACTGGTTTACCATACTCAATTACGTTAGTGACAATCCGCTGCTAGAGAAAAAATATAGGGGTCGGGGAGCAGAAATGACTGATTTGGAATGGGATGTAAAATCCTATTTTCTGCTTGGGGGCGCCATGCATGATGTCGCGGTTACGGCCTGGGGGTTGAAAGGATATTACGACTATGTTAGGCCCATTAGCGCCATACGCTATATGGCCCAACTTGGTCAATCAACGAACGTAAACGGGCCGAGCTATCATCCGCACGGTTTGCCCTTGGTGCCCGGCTATATCGAAGTGATAGAAGAAGGTGACGACCTTGCCGGTGCTTTCAACGAGAATTTGGGAAAGATGAAACTATTTACCTGGCGGGGCCCAGACCGCATCGTCGATCCGCTAGAGGATACTGCCGGCGTGGGCTGGATCTTAGCCGAAGAGTGGTTTCCGTACCAACGACCCTCGTTCGTGACGCCTCCATTTGCGGGCTATGTTTCAGGACATTCCACCTATTCGCGCGCCGCGGCCGAGGTACTTACCTTGTTAACGGGCGACGAATTTTTTCCGGGGGGAATGGGCGTGTTCGATATCGAGGCCAATTCATTCTTGACTTTCGAGAAGGGACCGTCGGTATCTATGCAGCTGCAATGGGCAACCTACCGCGACGCTAGCGACCAAACCAGTCTCTCGCGAATTTGGGGCGGGATCCACCCTCCCATAGACGATATTCCTGGAAGGCTAATTGGCGAAAGGGTTGGTAAGAACGCGTTTGCCTTCGGCGAACGATACTTCTCGAAATCTGTTGAGGCCGACGGATTATTATTCCCAAACCCAGCTACGACAAGTCTAACAGTTCTCTATTCAACCCAGCGGTCTGTAGATTTTGCAATTTACGATATACAGGGTAGGGTAATAGTGAGGCAGGAAGCGCTATTTTCTGAAAACTCCCAATTGGTAATCGACGTCTCGGCACTCAGCGAAGGGCTCTATTTCTTGAGTTTATTGGATGACGATTCGCAAGTTTGGACGCGCCGATTCCTGAAGGCCAATTAAAACTTCAAGTTCTTATTTCCGCATAAAAATTAAATTTTCGCACTAATTCTTTACGGAAATACCGGTAAAGTAAAGTTTAAATTTCCCGAGACTATCGGTATGTACGGTAGAAAGTTTTAACCCGTCTTTTTCCTGGTAGTCCTCCCACGTGGTAACCATACTCGGGATACTGTCGTTTCCTTTTCGGAAAACCCATTCGCGAATCGTGTGGGTATCATCGTAGAAAAAGTCATATGCATCGCCCGGGGTATAGCCGCCATCGCCCACATACGATATCGTGAGTCGGTTTAGCGTATCCTTGGAAATAGGTGCAACAACGGCCATTTCTTCTGAAAATTCCGTACCCTCGTCCCAAACGAGCTTAAATGGTGCCAATAACCAATACGAGTCATTTATAAATGCGGCATCGGTGCGGCTAAGGGTGCTGTCTACCTTACTTCGGGTATAGGTAACAGTATCTTTATCAGTAATTTGCGTTACCCGATTCTGTTTTGGAAGCCAAATCCACGATCGCTCAAAGTGGTTCGTGTCACGATCTACGTTGAATGTAAACGCCAGTTCGGTAACCGCATCCCAATTGGCTATCCCGTGATTTTGGGCGATCAACTGGGCCGTGCTCAGCGTATCGGCTTGGGCACGGGTGCCCTCTAACGCCGTGTTTGCCGTTTGGTCTTTACAGGCAATAAATAGTAGGACAGAGACGAGGCAGAGTAGTGTGTTTTTCATGCAATTGTTGGAAGTTTAGAGGTAAAAGTACACAATCTGAAAATACCAACATAATTTCGTATCTTTAATAAATGGGTACTGCAAAGGAATATAGCAACAGCGAGGTTACGGTTATCTGGAAACCAAAGCTCTGTATACACTCAGCAAAATGTACGCACAATTTGCCCGAGGTTTTTAAACCCAAGGTGCGTCCCTGGATCCAGATAAACAAAGCCGAAACCGAACGTATTATCGATACGGTAAAGGCCTGCCCGAGCGGTGCCCTCAGTTATTATATGAATGGTATCGGCGAAGCTGAAGTAGATACCGAAGTGAAGAAAGATATGACACGGATTGAAATCATGGAAAATGGCCCCCTGCTCGTTTTTGGTACCATAACGGTTAAGCACGATGATGGCCGGGAAGAGCAGAAAACTAAGACAACTGCTTTTTGCCGCTGCGGAAAAACTGGAAATGCGCCCTTTTGCGACGGTACCCACATTAAGCAATGAGCAATGGATGCACAGGTAATCGATAATGCAGGGCAAAAGCGATACGAACTTAACATAGACGGTAATTTGGCAATTCTCGAGTATATTCGCGCGACGGATGCAGTTTACCTAACCCATACCGAGGTACCGAGTACCCTCAAAGGACAAGGGGTTGGCTCCTCACTAGTAGAACAGGTACTGCAGCTGTTAAGGGAACAAAACGAGAAGGTGGTTCCGCTATGTCCATTCGTAGCGGGTTATATTAAGCGCAATCCAAAATATACGTCTCTTTTGGCACGAGGATATAACGTGTAAAAGCCTTTCTGAAATTCAGAAAGGCTTTTGCTGTAGCAGTGCCAACGTTTAATCTACGGCATCTTCAACGTCATCGGCAACGTCCTCAACATCGTCAGCTACGGTGTTGTTCTCCCGACAGCTCACAAAGCCCGTGCTTAACAGACCAGCTACGCACATAATTAAAAAGTAACGTTTCATAATTTTTTTAGTGTTGTGCCACTTGCCATGGCGGTTAGCGTTGTTTTTCGTTATGGTCTTCGTCCCGTTGCAAGTCGGTATAAAATTCCAATGATAGCTAGGACCAGCAGAATGTGAATTAAACTTCCCACGGCTTCCCCGAAGCCAAAATAGCCTACCAACCATCCTATGATCAGTATAACCACTATTAACCAAATAAGGTCTCTCATAACTATAACGGTTTAGATTGTTACTTAAAGCTACGACAAAATTGAATTGGCTATTTATACTTTAACCTCCGTTTAACGAGGGCTGTTAATAATTGTATAACACGGTTACGTTAAAAGTTATCCGGATTCCTAATGATTTCCGCAGCGCGTTCCTTCAGTTGCGAGAGGTCCTCGGCACTTTTCTTTTCGAGCATTGCCATCATCATATTCATTCGTTGGTTGTCCTTGAAGTGCGCTTTCTTGTCGTCAAGAAAATTCCAGTATAGACTGTTGAAGGGGCAGGATCTTTCCTCCACTTTCTTACTTACCGAATAATGGCAATCCTTGCAATAATTACTCATTTTATTGATGTAGCTACCGCTGGACACGTAGGGTTTGGTAGCCACGATTCCGCCATCGGCAAATTGCGACATCCCCCGGGTGTTGGTAATCTCAACCCATTCTATGGCGTCGATATAGATGCCCAGGTACCAAGCGTCCACCTCATTTGGGTGACATTGGGCCAAGAGTGCGAAATTCCCCGTAATCATCAGTCGTTGTATGTGATGCGCATAGGCATGTTCCAGGCTCTGCGAGATTGTTTGCTTCAGGCAATTCATCTTGGTTTTTCCCGTCCAATAAAATTCGGGAAGCGGGTTTTGGTTGTCTAACTTGTTACTGCGACCGAAGCTGGGCATTTCCTTCCAGTAAATACCCCGCATGTATTCGCGCCACCCCAGTATTTGCCGAACGAACCCTTCTACCTGCGAGATATCGATTGCATCCTTGTGCGTACGCCAATAATCGATGGCCGATTCGATAACTTCGCGCGGGTGCAGCAGCTTGCTGTTCATGGCAAACGATAATCGGCTATGGAACAAATACACTTCCTCGGTGTGCATTGCATCCTGGTAGTCGCCAAAATGCACCAGCAAATTTTTGCAGAAATAGTTGAGAACCGATAGGGCATCCTCCCGCGAGGTGGGCCAGTTAAAATTTTCTTCGGAAATGCTACCCATCGTCTTTACGCCCGCGTCGCGAATACGCTTAAGTGTGGCGGAAACGTTTTTTCGGAAGCCACGTTCGTGCGGTATTTCGGGTTTGCCCTTCCATTTCTTGCGGTTGCTCTTGTCAAAATTCCACTTGCCGCCTTCAGGATTGGAATTGCTGACCATAAGTATATCATATTTCTTGCGCATATGGCGGTAGAAATATTCCATCGTCATTTCCTTCTTACCCTCGTAAAAGGTTGCCAGATCGTTCCGCCGTGTCAGGAAATGTTCGGTATCAAACACTTCCGAAGCTATGCTTAGCGACGTACAGAACGATTTCAATTGCTCGTCCAGTCTATATTCATCTGGCAATTGGTACTCAAATTTTTCGATATCGTAATCGGAAATAAGTTGGTCCAGGTTTTTGGGAAGTTGCTGCTCGTTTTCAGGATCGTCCAACGCATAATAAATTACCGAATGCCCACGCGCTTCCAACCAACGGGCAAAATTCTGCATACTCTCAAAAAACGCCACGACCTTCTGGACATGGTGCGTAGCGTAATCGGTTTCCTGCCGCATCTCGGCCATAAAGTAGTACGTGTCCTCTTCAGTTTGGTCGTACCACGAATGCTTGTGGTTTAATTGGTCGCCCAAGATGAGCCGTAGTTTTTTCAAAATAATTTATTTACTGGTTTTAACTTCTGGAAGCCAAATGGCCACATAATTCCCATCGGGGTCGTAGCGCTGCGTTTGGCTTTCAATATTGAATTTACGGTCGCGCGGGTCATTGCCCACCCCCGAGACATACTGCCAATTGCCCCAATTGCTGTGCACGTCGTAATCTATTAACATACTTTCAAAATAGCTTGCACCAATGCGCCAATCCTGCTGTAATTCCTTGGCAAAATAACTGGCTACGTTCTGCCGCCCGCGATTGCTCATAAATCCCGTCTCGGCGATTTCCTTCATATTGGCATTTACAAAATCGTATGGGGTATTGCCGTTAATCCAGTTTTGCACGGCGGCATCATTGTACTGCCACGAATACGTTTTCTGAAGAATTCCGTCTAGCAAAAAGAGTCTATTGCCGTGCTTCAGGCTAACGTATTTAAAGAAATCGCGCCAGATCAATTCAAATAGCAGCCAGTAGGTGTCTTCATTCTTTTCGATTTCGGCCTCGAATTTTTTAACCTGGGCGTAGATACTGCGTGGCGAGAGGCTCCCATTGGCCAGCCAGGGCGAGAACTTAGAGCTGTAATCGGTGCCAAGCAGTCCGTTGCGGGTTCGCTTGTAGTGCCTCAATTTTTTTGTGTTCCAAAAATAATCGTTTAAACGTTGCCAGGCAGCATCTTCCCCGCCATCAAAAGGCACGGCCGATCGCGAATCGATTTCGAAGACTTCGTGCCCAAGTGCTTTCAAAGTGGGAATTTGGGTTGAAAATTGGCCGGTATCCAAGGGTTCGCCCGGTCGTGCCTCGGGCAATGGGAGTGGCTGCTGAATGTTGCCGTATTTTTCGCACTTTTTTCTGAATTCGGTAAAAACTCGGGGAATTTCAGAAAGGTCATCATATGGAACATCAGCTGGGTGAAACAGAAACTGATCGTAGGTTTCAACTATTTCGATGGAGGATGGCAGGTTGCCCGTTAAGGCATCGGCAACCAATTGTTCTTCATAAGTCCACTCCCGCTGGAAATACAGATGTGTTATGGAAAATTCGCGCACGACCTTCGGAAGGGCGGTTTCCGGTTTCCCCTCGAAAATTAACAGGGGAATATTTATTTCAAGGAGATTTTTCCGAAGATTCGCCACGCTCCCTAACAAGAATTTGGCCCTATACTTGCCTGTTTTAGCGAAGCCATATTCGGTCTTGCCGTAGTGCCGCGGATCGAAGCAGTAAACGGCGACTACCCGGTCGCCCTCGCACGCACGCAACAACGATGTGTTGTCTTGCGTGCGAAGGTCGTTCCGAAACCAGACTAGGCTATTCTTCATTCCTTCTCTTGTTTTGCCGGCAACGGACACTGCAGTACCGCACATTTTCCCAGTCGCGTTCCCATTTCTTGCGCCAAGAGAACGGCCGTAGGCATACCGGACAGGTCTTTTTAGGCAATAGCGATTTCTTGTGCGCCATCAGGGTTTGGGCCTTGCATACTCGAACCGCTCCAATAGCGTGGGTAGCGCGTATCCATCTAGGCCATTTACCGTTACGGTTTTGGCCTTTTCCAGCGAAATGAAACCATCAGCCTCCAGGAGGTTTGGCTCTAAATATAAATGTTCAATCTGCCCAATAATGAGCAGGCAGTCGTTCTCCTTGATGAAATAATCGTTTGCGTACCTACAACCTAGTTGCACCTTGGCCGCGGCCACGTAGGGCGCATACGATGAGTCGCGGTAGTGCGGCCGTAAGTTCGTTTTGCTGAATTCGGACACGGTACCCTCGTACTTGGCAGAGGTGTGGTGGGCATCGGCCATTATATCAGACCCCACGTGGTTTACGGTAAACTGTTGCGTAGCCTTCAAATTATCGAAGGTATTTCGCGGTACGGTCGTGGGCCGCAAAATAAAACCCAATAGCGGCGGATTGCTTCCTAGATGGATAACGCTGCTGAAAATGGCCACGTTCTCTATACCGTCCTTGGATTTGGTTGCGAGCAGATTGGCCGATTTATAGCCCGTGCAACTGTTAATGAGGTTCAGGCGGAAAATTTTTTCCATCTGTAAGATGTCCTGGCGGGTAAAGTGCTTCATATCATAAAAATAAAATATGTTTAATTAAAACGTGTTAAAATTAAACAAAATTATAGATCAAATTCTTTCTATCTTGCAGTAAAAAACGATGGATTTCTCAGAAGCCTTCAGAACAAATAAGATAACTTGGAACCAAAAGGTAGCCGTCCACGCGGCTAGCGATTTTTATGGCCTAGCGGCTTTCAAGAACGGCAAATCGTCACTAAATAGGTATGAGCTAAGTGCGTTGGGCGACGTTTCGGGAAAATCACTGCTGCACCTGCAATGCCACTTTGGGCAAGATACACTTAGTTGGGCACGGCTTGGCGCCATGTGTACGGGGGTCGATATTTCGGAAGAGGGCATAAAATTGGCCAGGAAATTAAACGCCGATATGCAGTTGGACGCCTCGTTTATTTGCTGCAATGTGCTTGATACCTCCCTGTTTGTTTCAGAAAAATTCGATATCGTTTTTACGAGCTATGGCGTTATAGATTGGTTGCCCAATTTAAAGCCGTGGGCAGAAATAATTTCGGAACGATTAAAGCCTGGGGGCTTTTTCTATATCGTGGAATTCCACCCGATTGCTTGGATGTTCGACTATACCGTTTCGCCGCCAGCCATGATATATGGCTACCAGCAGAAAGAGGCTATTTACGAGGAATACGAAGGAACGTATGCCGACCAAAGTTCAGCAATGGTTAGCAAGGAATATGGCTGGAACCATGGGTTGGGCGAAGTTATTACCGCGCTTTCCGATGCGGGATTGCACATTGAGTACCTGAGGGAGCACGCCGCCTCGCCTTATGATATCTTTCCAAACTTAATAAAAAATGCTGACGGGATGTATGAGCTGCCGCAAAATCTCTATCCACTATTGTTTGAAATCAAGGCCACAAAAAAGGGGCGATAACGCCCCTTATAATTTATATAAATTTAATCTTCTAGTGCTCGGCGCTTTCCTTCAGCAACTCCGGAAATCTTTCCTGAAACCGTTTTAGCCGAGGAATCGATACGTTCTGGATATAGGGATTGTCTGGGTTGTTCTCCTCATAATCCTGATGGTACCCTTCTGCTTTCCAGAACTTCTGGAAGGGCATAACCTGGGCGGCAATCTCGCCCGTCCCGTATTCCTTCTCTAACGCGTTAATTTTCTGTTCAATAATCTGCTTTTGCCGCTCGTTTTGGTAAAAAATTATACTCCGGTATTGCGAGCCGCGATCCGGTCCCTGCCCATTCACCTGTGTTACGTCCTGAGAACCGAAATAAACGTTGACCAGGGTTTCGAAAGATACCACCTCCGGATCGTAGATAACCTCTACTGCCTCGGCGTGGCCCGTGGTGCCGGTATTGGTCTCCTCGTAGGTGGGGTTCTCGGTATGGCCACCGCTGTATCCTGAAATGGCTTCGTCTACGCCTGCTACGCTTTCATAAATAGCCTCGACGCACCAAAAGCAGCCACTGGCAAAATAGGCGCGCTCCAATCCTCCCTGTGGCGGGACTTCTACCGGTTGCTGGTTTTTCTGTGCCATCGCCTCAGCCTCCTTATTTTTTTCATTGGAAGATTGGCAGGCCGCCGTTAGGGTTAGCAAAAATGTAACTGCAAGAAGTATGGATATCTTTTTCATAGTACGTTTTTAATATAAGTCGTGGATGACGGGATTACTTTCAATAAAGTACGAAAAAAAAGCCTTCAGGGTTGTGAAGGCTTCGTTATAGTTTGTTGGGGAGAAAATTAGGAAACCTTGTGGAACAACTGTTCCATTTTCTCTTTTTCTTCCTTTGCCAATTCGGGATCTACCAGAATACGACCACTGTGCTCATCGGTAATGATTTTCTTGCGCGATGCAATTTCCATCTGTACCTGTGGTGGAATGGTGAAAAACGAACCCCCGGAAGCACCACGTTCTACGGGTACCACGGCAAGGCCGTTCTTTACGTTGTTCCGGATACGGTGATAGGCGTTCACCAAGCGGTCCTCAATTTTTTCCTGGTATTTTTCCGATTCCTTGATAAGGGCCTTTTCTTCCTTTTCGGTTTCCGCGAGGATCTCGTCCAGTTCGCCCTGTTTGTGCTCTAGATGCTCTTGGCGTTTTTGAAGGTTCGCCTTGGTCTCGTCAATAACCTGATTTTTCTGCTCGATCTGCGCCTTAAATTCCTTGATGTGCTTTTCAGAGAGTTGTATCTCGAGCTCCTGGAATTCAATTTCCTTGCTCAACGAGTTGTATTCTCGGTTGTTGCGAACGTTTTCCTGCTGCGCAGAATATTTCTTTATAAGTGCCTTAGACTCCTCAATGCCATTTTTCTTTTCTTTGATGCTGTCCTCGATGGTCTCTAACTCACCTTGCAATTTTTCAAGACGGGTGTTCATTCCGGCCACTTCATCTTCCAAGTCTTCTACCTCCAAGGGGAGTTCGCCGCGTACGTTGCGAATTTCATCGATTCGTGAATCGATCAGCTGCAAATCGTACAGTGCTCTTAACTTCTCTTCTACAGTAGTTTCGGTTTTTGTTGCCATAAATTATGAATAGCTAATAGGATTGGTGTTTGTTTGTGATAAAACGACTGCAAAATTAGTGAATTTTTTTGTAAGGGCATCACGTAAAAGTGCTTTTGTATGCTGCTCACTTTCATAGTGGCCCACATCGCACAGCACTAGTTTGCCCTCGCCCCTAAAAAAGTCGTGGTATTTCAAATCGGCCGTGACGTATGCATCGGCACCTGCCGAGATTGCCGCATCTATGGCGAAACTTCCGCTACCGCCAAGAACGGCCACCTTTTGAATTTTCCTATCTATGAACTGCGAATGGCGAATGCATTCGGTTCCCAATGCCGATTTCAGGTGTTGCACAAACGTCTTGCCGGTCATCGCTTCGGGCAGAGTACCAATCATTCCCATTCCAATATGCTGGTTCTTGTTTTCTAAGGTATGAACTTCAAACGCCACTTCCTCGTAGGGGTGCGAAGCGAAAAGTGCCTCGAGAACGGCGCTTTCCCGATGGGTTGGGAAGGTAATGCCCAGCTGCATTTCCTCGCCGAAATGGGTTTCTCCTCGGCGGCCCACCCGGGGGTTGCTATCGGCGTTCCCCTCGAAACTACCCTTGCCTAATATGTTGAAACTGCAGTTCGAATAATTCCCTATAGTGCCGCCACCCGCAGAAAAAATAGCATTTCGAACCGTGTCGGCAGCGGGCACGGGTACATAGACCGTGAGCTTCTTGATGGTTTCCTTCTGCGGAATCAATATGGAACGCTTTGATAGCTGCAGCATGTCGCAGATTTTCGCGTTTACGCCCCTCCATGAATTATCGAGTGCGGTGTGTACCGCAATTATGCTAATGTTGTTCTTAAGAGCCTTTATAACGGTGCGTTCTACATAAGTCTTCCCCGTTAATTTTTGGAGTCCGGAGAAAATGATGGGATGGAAGCTCACGATTAGGTTGCAGTTGTTCTCAATGGCCTCATCTACCACGGCTTCGAGGGTGTCTAGGGTAACCAAGATTCCGTTTACCGTGTCGTTGGGGTCGCCCACCAGCAAGCCGGTATTGTCGAAATCCTCGGCATAGGCGCGTGGGGCAAGTTCATCTAAAAATGCGAGTACGTCCTTAACTACCATAATTCAGTTTTTGGTAAAGATACTCCAATAAAATCGCTTCTGCCAAACGGCCCTACGCTGTACAAATTAGCTTGGCAACCGATTTCAAACCCGGAAGTTTTGTACTTTCGCCAAATGCTTTTGTTGCGAAAATTGCTCTTCCCGTTCGCCATTCTATATGGATGGATAATGAGTGCACGCAATTATCTCTACGAAATGGGGGTTTTCAAAAGTACCGAATACCGGTTTCCCATTATAAACGTAGGGAATCTTACCACCGGCGGCACCGGCAAGACCCCCATGATCGAGTATCTAATCTGTTTCTTGAAGGACGATTATGCCCTTGCCGTTTTGAGCCGTGGTTACGGCCGAAAAACTAAGGGATATCTCGAGGTAAGTACTGGGCATACGGCGACCGACGTGGGTGACGAGCCATTACAGTTTAAACGGAAATTTCCCGAGGTTACCGTGGCAGTTTGTAGCGATAGACGCTCAGGAATAGCAAAACTGAAGAATAAAGCAGATATTATCCTCTTGGATGATGCCTTTCAGCATAGAAAGGTAAAGGCTTCGACCAATATTTTACTTACCGCGTACGGCGATTTGTATATTGATGATTACATGTTGCCTACAGGAAATTTACGCGAGCCTAGAAAGGGTGCGCGCCGCGCCGATATCATTATTGTGACCAAATGTCCACAGCCAGTGCCATACGCTCATCTGCAGGAAATTGAATATCGATTGCCTCTTGGCAATTTGCAGGAAATCTACTTTTCACGAATTGGATACGACGATAACCTTTACGGTAAGACCGAGAAGCTGCCCCTGTCTTACCTATTGGGCAAACCCTTTACGTTGGTAACTGGTATTGCGAAGCCAGAACCATTAGTGCAATTTTTAAAGGCAAAAAACTTTCAGTTCGAACACCTGCGTTTTCCGGACCATCATGCGTTCTCCGCTTCCGAAATTGAAAATTTGCAAAAGCAGGAACTTATAATAACAACCGAAAAGGATTATATGCGGCTTGAGGGTAAAGTAGAAAAATTTGCGCTTTACTATTTGCCCATACGTACAGAAATATTAAAAGATCAGGATGTATTCCTGAAAGAGATGATCGTGCACCGAATCGAGCATACCCTGCGTGGTTAGTGGCTCAGTGCAGATTTGGCGTGCTGCATGGTTCGGTAAATCTTCTCGAAAAATTCTTCTGTCTTAAAGGGTTTGGGTATAATCTCATTGAACCCGGCCCGGTAGAAATCGTCCAAATTTTCATCGATGGTAACCGCGGTTAGGGCAATGATAGGAATGTTCTTGTCAAACTCCCGTATTTTCTGCGTGGCCTCAATACCGCTAATTCCGGGCATATGGATATCCATCAGAATAACGTCGAAGTTGTTCTCCTTTACAATTTTTATGGCCTCCATGCCATTATCGGCTACCATACACTTCATCTTGTTCTTCTCGACGATCTTCTTGGTGATCATTTGGTTAATCTTGTTATCTTCCACGACCAGGATAGACTTTCCTTCTAGGGCAATATAGTCTACATCGTAGATGATATTTCGCGGGTTTTTGTCTTCTTGCAGTTCTTCTGAAATCTCGAACGCAATATTGAAATGGAACTTAGACCCCTTGCCAAGCTGGCTCTCGAGGTGAATTTTACTGTTCATTAATTCCAACAGGTTTTTTACTATGGAAAGGCCAAGACCCGTGCCCCCGAACTTCCTGTTAATTTGAAGCGAACCTTGCGAAAAGGTCTCGAAAATACTCTTTTGTTTTTTCTTTGAAATACCGACGCCCGAATCCTCAATCTCAAAGTGGAGAAGCACCTTGTTTTTCTTTTCCTCCATTTTCTGGATCCTCACCGTCACGTCACCGTTTTGGGTAAATTTCACCGAGTTTCCAATGAGGTTTATCAAAATCTGGGAAAGTTTCAGCGGGTCGCCCACCAGTTTGTCGGGGATCGACTCGTCGTATTCAAGATGTAGCTTGTTCTTGCGGTCGTCTGCCGATTTCCGAAGGGCGATGAGCACATCGTTAATGCGCTTTTTCAGGTTAAAAGTGGTTTTTTCCATTTCAACCTTGTTTGCTTCTAACTTATTGAGATCTAAAATATTATTGATAAGCGACAGCAGGTATTCACCGGAAAATTTCAGCGAATTCAAGTGCTCCTTCTGGTGCTCCTTGGGGTCTTCCTCCAGTAAGAGATGGGTAAGACCGGTCACGGCATACAACGGGGTGCGCAGTTCGTGGGTAATGGTAGATAAGAACTGTGCCTTAGCCAACGAAGCTTTTTCGGCCTTTTCCTTGGCAAGTTCTAACTCCACGTTCTTATCCTGCAATAAATTATTGGCCTTTGCGCGCAAATTATTGTTCTTATATAGGGAAAGCGTGAGCAACGAGAGGATAACGATTAGCGCAATACTCAGGCCCGTGGTCATTTGGCCAAAGATGATTGACTTATTTTTCTTGTCCAGGTCGTTTTGTTGCGTGTCGATGGTCTTTTGCATTTCCACGATATTCGACTCGGCATCAACTCCTTTCGAAATTGCATTTAAATACACCTGTTGAAGGGAATCGTCCCGCCTTTCGTACGTTTCAATATAGCTTTCGGCCAAGGCGAATTGTCTTTCCCTCAGCGCGATATGGTACAAGAGCCTATAGGAATCGATATTTATTTTGGTGAATGAATTCTTCGCGCTAATTTCCTTGGCTTTTTGGGCAGCGATCTTTGCGCTTGTGAGAACCTCCCCGCCGTTTTGGGTATTTAAATGAAGCAATGCATCGGCCTTATAAAAATAGGCCTGGGCTAAATGGTAATTTTTTCCGTACGCTTGGAAAACGGGAATTGCGGCTTCAAAATAGTTAACTGCACTGTTAAAATTGTTCCGCGCCGCTTCTAATAGGCCGAGCCCCAAGAGCACATCGGCCCGGTTTTTTTCGTCATTGGTCTCGGTAAAATATAAATCAGCTTTCTTCAATGCCTCATCGGCCTCGGCCAGGCGTCCCAATTGAATGAAGATGAGCGCTTTCAAAGTAATGGCCCTGGAAAGTTCCTTCTGCTTGTCTAAAGGTTCTATGAATGCAATAGACTGGTTTATTTCCTTGCTTGCCTTGGCGTAGTTTTGAAGCAGGTAATGAAGTTCGGCAATGTGGTAGCGTATATCGCCCTTCAGAAATAATGTGCTGGCCTCGTTTGCTAGCTTGCCAGCATCATTTAAGCTAAGTATGGCTGTTTCGAAATCCTGCACCTGCAACGCCTGAATGGCTTCGTCACGGTATTTCTCGATAAGTTGCAACGTGTCTGTCTTGGTATCCTGCCCAAAAAGGCTGGATGCCATAAAAAACAATACCCAAAGCGGGAGTAGACTGGTATGTTTCTTAAACGTTAACCTCATGTATTGTACGGAGATTCGGCGATAAATATAGTCATTTCCTCGATAGTATGTGTTATTTCATCGAAAATCGGAGAAGCAAATCGACGATTCGGGAAGAATATCCCGTTTCATTATCGTACCAGCCAATGATTTTGACCATCCTTCCAACGACCGAAGTCATTCCGGCATCGAAGACGCAGGAATGAGGATTGCCAATGATATCGATGCTCACGATCGGGTCTTCGGTATATTGCAAGATATCTTTTAACTTTTCTTCCGAAGCCTTCTTAAAGGCCTCATTGAGCATCGTAATTGTCACGGGTTTTTTTACGTTCAAGGTGATGTCACAGAGTGAGCCGTTCGGCACGGGCACGCGAATGCCGCAACCGCCAATAACGTCGCTCAATTCGGGAAAAATCTTGGTTAGTGCCTTGGCGGCGCCCGTGGTTGTGGGGACAATGGATTGGGCGGCTGCCCTTGCACGGCGCAGGTCGCGGTGGGGCTGATCGTGCAGACTTTGGTCTGTGGTATAGGAGTGCACTGTAGTAATGTAAGCCTGCTCGATTCCGCAGAGATCGCGCACTACCTGTAACATCGGGGCGGCATTGTTCGTGGTGCACGAGGCGTTGGAGACGATGGTGTCCCATGGTTCTAAAATATGCTCGTTCACGCCCAGCACGATGGTTTTTATGTCATCGTCCAAAGGTGGTACCGATAGGATTACCTTGCGGGCACCTCCTTTTATATGAAATTTTAATTGGTCGTGTTTCTTGAATTTTCCCGTACACTCCACAACCACATCCACATCGGGCCATGAAATATTTTCCAATGTTGAAACCGATGTAAATTTGTAGGAAGCGCCATTTACATCGATGCTGTTTTCTGTAGCGGTTACGCTGCCTTGCAAAACACCGTGAATGCTGTCGTACTTCAGTAAATGGGCAAGCGTCCTGCTGTCGGCAATATCGTTTATCGCCACGACCTCAATCTGCGGATGGTCGATTAGCAATCGGAACAAGGTGCGGCCAATTCTACCGAAACCGTTAATGCCCACGCGGGTTTTAGTTTCCATGGAAACGTTAGGTTAAATGTTTTTGGGCCTTGTATGAAGAACGTACCAAGGCACCGCTTTCCACATGGCGGAAACCCATATCCAAGCCTATGGTCTCATATTTCTTGAATTGTTCGGGAGTGATAAACTCCTTTACGGGAAGGTGCTTTTTAGAGGGTTGCAGATACTGCCCAATGGTAACGATATCCAAACCTACCCCGCGTAAATCGTGCAAGGTCTGTATTACCTCTGCTTCGGTTTCCCCTAGGCCAAGCATAATCCCACTCTTGGTGCGCCTAACGCCTTGTTGTTTCAGATAGCGGAGTACCTCGAGGCTGCGTTCGTATTTGGCCTGAATGCGCACTTCCCGCGTTAGCCGCTTCACGGTTTCCATATTATGCGATACCACTTCGGGATGTACGGCAATGATACGGTCCAAATGGCGCGTTACCCCTTGAAAATCGGGAAGCAAGGTTTCGAGTGTGGTTTCCGGGTTCATACGGCGTATTGCCTTGATTGTTTCGGCCCACATAATGGAACCCATATCTTTCAAGTCATCTCTATCGACCGAGGTGATTACGGCATGCTTAATATCCATCAGTTTGATAGAGCGGGCCACTTTCTCGGGCTCGTCCCAATCTACCGTCTCGGGCCTGCCGGTCTTTACCCCGCAAAACCCACAGGAACGCGTGCATATATTTCCCAAAATCATAAAAGTGGCGGTGCCTTCGGTCCAGCATTCGCCCATATTGGGGCAACTTCCTGAGGTGCAGATGGTATGCAGGTCGTATTTGTCTACCAAACTGCGCAGTTCGGTATATTTTTTTCCGGTGGGCAACTTAACCCGCAACCATTTCGGTTTGGGGGCCGGTCTTTTTGCTTCTAGGGTCGCTGTATTCATAAGTGGGCAAAGATACAAATAATAAATATCTGGGGGTACACTGCAACCGACCTTAACTCGGTTTTGAAATGATATTTCTGTTTAGTTCGTATAGAAGTTCTAGTCCTTTTTTCAGAAGTAATAACTACAGTAGCCACTGTGCGGTTTTATCTATTCTGCGTAATAATTTCTGATAGTAGTTTACGCGCCCGCAACAGCCTGACCTTAACATTGTTGAGGGGTTCGTCCAGGTTAATGGCGATTTCGTTATAGCTCATTTCGCGGAAATACCGCAAATTAATTATTTCCTGGTACTGGGGCTTTAGCTGTTTTATGTAGCGCAGCAATTCGGCCAGGTTCTGTTCGGTAATTAGCTTGTCCTCTGGGGTAGGGGAGACATCGGCCAGCCGTTGTACCAGCTCATCGCTCGTATTGGTGGTATTCCTATATAAGGAAGCGTTTTTACGCCTACTTTTGTCAATCTGTATATTTTTTGAGATAGCCACTAGCCACGTGCCGAAGGCGGCCTGCTTGCGGTCAAAGCTGTCGATACCGTCGAAGGCTTTTGAGAACGTCTCTATAGTAATATCCTCGGCCTCGTATTCATCCCGCACCCGTTTTAGCTGGAATCCATAAACTTCGTTCCAAAACGTGTCCAACAAAAAACTAAATGCGCCCTGCTTGCCCTTTTTGGCGTTCTCTATTTGGTGGTGTATGTGTTCCTTTTCTATTTCCAACGGGAATTTTTTGCCTTGTTGCCGGAAATAAAGATACTTAATTGTATGAAGATTAAAAACACTTCCAATAGTGGTAGTAGCATTACTAGGTCTGGTTCGCGTAGTTTTTTTAGTCCCTTACCAACTACAAAAAACTGAAGGGCCAGCCTAACTAGGATAACGGGGAGTGCCAGGCGCCAATCTGAAAACAGCAAGGCGGCCAAGGCCATTGGCCAGAATAGCAAGTTGAATATAAAATAAAATGATAAGGCTAGTTTATGCTTCGTCCTGTACAACTGGGCGGTAGTGTAGTGCCTTCTTTTTTGATGCACCCATTCCTTCCAGGTTTTCTTCGGAAGTGAGTACGTAAACGCATTTTCGGCATAGCAGATGGCCGTATTAGTGGTGGTAGCTGCCTCGTTTACGAACAGATCGTCATCGCCCGATGGAACCTTAATGTGCGACATAAACCCTTTTTTCTCATAAAAGAGATCGCTGGTATATCCCAAGTTCCTGCCTACGCCCATGTAGGGCATCCCAGCCTTGGCGTAGGAAAAGTATTGTATGCCGGTAATAGCGGTCTCAAAACGTATAATTTTATTGAGTAATCCCGGTTGCTTAGTATAGGCCCCGTACCCAAGTACCAGCTGGACATCGTCCTCAAAGCGCGCTACCATTTGGCCCAACCACGCTGTCGAGGCCGGTTTGCAATCGGCATCCGTAAAAATAAGCGTAGTGTTAACGGCGCGCTTAATTCCCAGAGTAAGTGCGTACTTCTTGTTGGCCCAAAATGCCTCATTGTTTTTTACGTGAACCATTTTAATGCGATCGTCTTTTTCGGCGAAAGCCTCCATAATCTCGGGGGTGGCATCTATTGAGGCGTCATTGATGAGGATCAGTTCAAAATTTGGATAATCCTGTGATAGCCATAAGGGAATGTTCTCCCGCAAATTATCTTCTTCATTCTTGGCGCAGACAATAAGTGAAACAGGGTGCGTAGGAGCTTGTTTTTGCTCCTCGGCCTTTAAAAACGTGAATTTCGAAAAAAGAAAATAATAGGCAATGTTGCCAAGGGCTACAATGCCCAGCAGATAAAGTAGCACCATATTAATTGAAAGCTATAGCCGGTGATAAACTGACGGCGAACGCAAAATTGAAACGTAAAACCATAGACGAGGGCACTAGAGATTGGACGTAGGGAGCTGACTGGCGAATTACTCCTGGTGGGTGGTTTCGGTGCAGTTCTCGAATTGATCGGGAGTCTTGCCGCAAAATCCGCACGATTCGCCTTCCTTGTTCAAAAAAGGACTTTGGCTCGCGCACGTACCGGCAAATTTTCCGTCCTTCTTCGCCCACAATTTGATGGCGATTCCGGCAACGGCCAATAACAATAGAAGTAAGGTAATTACTAAAAGTCCCATAGCGCTGTTTTAGGGTGCAAAAATACAATCTTTCTTGCGTATACGATGAGATTTTGGTTAAATTTAGCCGTTGTAAAACTTGAAATTTATACTATGAAATTAAAATACCTTTCTGGCCTGGCCGCCCTTATTTTGCTCGCAACTGTTTCCTGCAAAAACGAAACTGAAGCCCCTGTCGAGGTCGAAGTTGTCGAAGAGAAAAAGATCGAGGCACCCCGCATAGAAAAGAAGCCGCTCACCAAGGAAGACAGGGAAATATTGGGTAGCGTCATGATGAAGCTTATGGCTACGCCGGAAGCCAAGTCCTTTGTAAGTTCGTTGGTGACCGTCC
>NZQO01000116.1 GCA_002693605.1 Flavobacteriaceae bacterium | reverse complement strand
AGTAGCGCCAAGGCCAACCACAACTGTCGCACATTCCGGTCGTGAAAACCAACTACGTTCTGCGTTTCATCGAGGTAACGACTTCGCTCTTTGGATGCAATTTCCCGAAGAGCGAAGTCGTTACCTCGATGAAACGCAGAACGTAGTTGGTTTTCACGACCGGAATGTGCGACAGTTGTGGTTGGCCTTGGCGCTACTTACCGAAGGTTATCAAGAAACGAACAAGGGTAAATTCAAGAGTGAATTGCAAGGGTATACGTCGCCCGATTTCAGTTTCGAGGTGCGCAAGATAGCTTTTGAGTTTATTGGGGAGTTAAACCTCTTCAGTGGCCCCGTACTCAAAAACCTCGTCAATGCCGCCACGCACCCAAATTGGCGCTTTCGTACGTTCGCGCGCGAACTACTGGCGGAACTTCTGGAAGATGTCGATATCAAATCGGCGATTTATAGTGATTTCGATCACTTTTCCGAAGCGGAGAAAGCGTACCTTAACCGAATAAATACTGATAGATGAGAGCCTTAGTGATATCGGGAGGAGGCAGCAAGGGCGCCTTTGCCGGCGGAGTTGCGCAGTACCTCATGCAGGAGTTGCACCACGAGTACGATATTTTCGTAGGCACCTCGACCGGTAGTTTGATGATCTCGCACTTGGCGCTGCAGAAGGTGCAGAAAATCAAGGAAATTTACACCTCGGTGAATCCGCGGGATATTTTTAGCATTAGGCCGTTCGAGATAAAGAAGGGGAAATACGGCGGAAAGGAGATTGGCATAGACCATTTTAGTGTACTTCGCAATTTTCTTCGCGGAAGTAAAACATTTGGCGAGAGCCACAACCTTCGCAAGTTAATTCGCCGTACGCTTACCGAACCCGAGTTCGACGAGTTGAAGGCAAGTACCAAAGATGTGGTGGTTACCGTTTCTAACCTTTCCCTCAACCAGGTGGAATACAAAAGTATAAACGATTTCAGTTATACCGATTTCTGCGACTGGATATGGATTTCGTGCAACTACGTTCCCTTTATGAGCCTCGTTTTAAAGGATGGTTGCGAGTATGCCGATGGCGGCTTTGGCAGTATGGTGCCCATAGAGGAAGCGCTAAACCGCGGTGCGACTGCGGTTGACGTAATCGTACTGGAAACTGAGGTAACCTACTACAATAGATTGCCCTCGCGAAATCCGTTCTCGCTACTCACCAACATGCACGCGTATATGCTGGATCGCGTGGAAAAGCAGAACATACGCATCGGGAAGTTCGTAGCCGGTAACAAGGATGCCATTCTCAATTTTTACTACACGCCCACGGTGCTCACTACCAATTCGCTCATTTTCGAAAAAAAGAAGATGGCCCAATGGTGGGAGAGTGGCTACAATTATGCCAAGCTGAAAAACGCCGAGCTCAACGAGATTAAGGCAATGGATAAGTAATTGGTCCACTCCGCAAGGGGGATTTACCCCTAATTTTTTGGTTTTATACCTTATTTTCATATAAATAGAATTCGCAAATAACTTGTTTCCAGGTGTTTGCGCTATTTAGATGTTTCTAAAAAAGTCATAGGGGTTTGTTACTTCGGAAATACGCCTTACATTTAGATAAACCTTTCAAAAACATTTAGTTATGGCGGCACTTTTCAGAAATTCGAAATATTTGTATCTGTTTTGTATAACGGCATTCTTTCTTGTGGGGTGCGAGAACCAGGTTCCCAAAGAGGAAGAACCTGTTCCCGTTGAAGCGCCTAAGCAGGTAATTCCGCTGGCCCAGGCAAAGCAATTGTATGATACTTATACCGAAAGACGGGTGCCGATAATCAAGGAATATGAAGCCGCAAATGGAGATAGCACCGAATTTACCCCGACCCGGCTGGGCGAGTATGATTATGAGACACTAAAGCGTTATCTGGCCTATATAGAGTATGAGGCCAAAACCGCGGGGGTAGAAATAAGCAAAATGCGCTTTTACTTCGTAAATTATCCGGATGCCAAAAAATTTGATGACGGTTCGCCCGTGCCCTTTCCCAAACAAAATACATTCTTCTTGGTTCCAACCATGAAAAAGGATGGAAACGACTATGCATTTTTAACCGATGACGATGCCAACGGAAATCGCGTAGCCGTTCTGGTAAAGGACAGGGTTGGAAGACTGGGAGGAGAGCAAAGGGTACCCGGTAAAATTGGGAAGACAGCCGGCTGGTCGGGGGGAATGTTGTCTATAAACCCCTCTTTCCAGGATGAAGGCGAGGGGGAGCATAGCCTCATTCTGAACGAGAGCCACGTAATACCACCGCCGCCAGACGCCGAGACAGATTTTGACGATTAATAAAAAGAAGTAACGTGTTCGACAGGAGCATCATAGACGGGATTGTCATGGCCTTTGAAGGTATGGCCGCCTTGGCCTCCATTATCTATTGGCCTAAATACCGGAAAACCCCCTTGCGGTGGCTGCCCATAATATTGGTATACGTATTTCTGCTTGAGTTATACGCAATAGAGATTTACTATAAATACTTGGGTTATAACGCCTTGTTTTACAACGTGTATAATATTTCGTTTTTCTTGTATTTGTATTACGTATTCCACCAATACATCAGGGAGCCGAGATATAGAAATTGGATTGTTGCAGGGTCGACGATTTTTATTGCGGCCAGTGTGTTAAATGTGTTCTTTGAAGATTTCCAGACGCGGCCGCAATTGTTGGCCTATATTGTGGGCGCCTGTTTGTTGATATTTTATATTATTCTTTACTATATCGAAATCCTCTCGACCAACAAGGTGCTCAATCTAAGACAAAACTTGCTGTTTTGGATTAGCGTGGGATTGCTCCTTTTTTATGTAGGATACCTCCCAATAAAGTTGACGCGAACCTATTTTTCATCGCATGACAATCTTTTTATGACGCTTCAGTTTGTGCACTGGTTGCTCATTATTATTATGAATGGCTGCTTTACAATTGGCTTTATATGGACCAGAAAGAAATAGCGGGCCTAGTTTCGGTAATCGTATTGCTAATGTTGGCGATACTAATTATCGTACTCATTACCGTTTTTATGAAACGAAAAAATAAGCTGTTGGAAGAGCAGGCGCTCACCAAGCAGAAATTTGATGAGGAACTTGCTCGTACACAGATCGAGATTCGCGAGGAGACCCTGCGCAACATTAGCTGGGAGCTGCACGACAATATTGGCCAGCTTATGACCCTAGCGAAGATACAGGCGCAGATGGCCCAAGAGAAACCAGAATATATCGATGAGGCCGTGAAAACCATTGGCAGTGGCATTAATGAGCTGCGGGCCCTATCTAAACTGATAAATCCCGAGGCGCTAAAAAGCCTTACGCTTTCAGATGCACTTAACTTGGAGATTGAACGTTTCAACAGATTGAAGTTTATCGAGGCGAATCTTGAAATAAAAGGCGAACCGGTGCGATTGGATTCGAATGACGAAGTGATCTTGTTTCGAATTTTTCAGGAATTTTTCAGCAATACCATCAAGCATTCCCGTGCCACCCGATTAGAGGTAACGGTGTGCTACCAACCCGAGCAACTGGATATCGTGGCTAAGGATAACGGAATAGGGTTTACCAATGAGGCTAATTTTTCCGGTATCGGCATCAAGAACATGAAAAATCGCGCCCAGGTCATCAACGCCGATCTTGATCTTTCCTCTGTTAAAAATATAGGCACCGAATTGAAATTAACCTATCGATTGTAGCGTTATTTCTTTGGGGCGATGACCGTTAAAAAAAATAAAAATGGCTTATTCCGTAGTTGTTGTAGATGACCATAACTTGCTTTCCGAAGCAATTGGTAGCCTGGTAGATGATTTTGAGCACTTCGCGCTTGCCTACGTATGCCGAAACGGGAAAGAGCTCCTCACTGAATTGACAAGACGCGGAAAAACTCCCGATATCGTATTGATGGACGTAAATATGCCCATTATGAACGGGATTGAGGCAACCGAACACCTGAAGGAGCACTATCCCGAAATAAAGGTGCTCGCACTTTCCATTGAGGAAGAAGAAGAGATCATTCTGAAAATGTTACGGGCAGGGGCAAGAGGCTATTTAATGAAAGACACCAAAAAGGAAATTTTGGAAGAAGCCTTGGAGCAGCTGATGGATAAAGGCTATTACCATACCAATACCATTGCCAAGATCCTCGTTGGGTCACTAACGAAGCAACCGTTCGATATTGAGTTTACCGATCGGGAATTGGAATTTATCGAATATGCGTGTACAGAAATGACTTACCGCGAAATTGCCGAAAAAATGTTTTTAAGTCCGAAGACCATAGAAGGCTATCGGGATAGCATTTATGAGAAAATAGGCATAAAAAACCGAATAGGCCTTGTTCTATATGCCATTCGCAACAATCTATTTACGCCCTAAAACAGTTCGGCTACTTCCTTCTTCACGTACATCAGCGCCTTTTGCGACGGACTTACCTCACCCATGAAGTGGTTTAAAATGGCCTCCCGCAACTTGTCGGCAGTTTCAGCTTTCATAGCGGTTTGCCGCACTACTTGCATGGTGGCGTTCTTGGCGGCATTAATGAGGTTCCAGCATTCGGGGGTGAGGTAAATTTGCTGCGTGAGGTTGTGGTCAAATTCCTGTTCTATATTTTTAATTAAGGTTTCCTCGTATTTTTCCACGTCATCTGAAAAAGGCTTCACCCTAATTAATAATCTATTGGGGTCTATGCGTTCCAGAAAAAGGGTCATGCGCTCATAGGCCTGTAAACGGGTTGGCAACACCTGTGCCTGCGCTTCTTTCTGAATAAGGTACCGCCGCCGGCCCTCTTCGTTGGCAGTATGGCCCTTGAAAAAATAATAGGCGATAACCCCCACCACGATGGCGGGCAGGAGGTAGGCGAAATAATTGAGTACGGGAGCAAATTCCATAGTAAATAACGTATATTGTTTTTATCTTTTAATTCTCTAGCCTTCTTTCTGGCCTTTTTATTACAGTCTCCGCCTACGTAGGGACATTCCTGAATTTCCTTTACCCCAGAATAAGGTCACGGGCGTTTTTTAGGTTGCGGTCGCCCGGGCTTAATCCTGCCTCACCCATCATAAATTGGCTGGGTTACTCGTAGCTGTAAGCGTGGGTCATTTCCAGCAGTTCTTTTCGGAAATTTTTAAAAAAACTGCACCCTTGTCGATTTTTCAAATGGGAGGTTATGTTTTGTTCAGGTAATCGATGGTTAATTGCGACATTGCCTTTACCCCGAGCAGCATTCCATCTTCATCGATCATGAAGTCGGGGGTGTGGTGGGGGTACGGGGTGGTATTTCCCTTGGACATTCCGCCGAGGAAAAAATAGAAACCCGGTACCACTTCTTGAAAATAGGAAAAATCCTCGCCGCCGGTTGTAGCTTTCATAAGCGAAACATTTTCCTTGCCCGCAATTTGTTCGAGCGTGGGGAGCATCTGCGCGGTCAACGAGGGGTCGTTGTACGTCACCACGGTATTATTTTGCCATTCTACAGTGGCGCTACCACCATATGCCTTGGCTATGTCCTGGGCCATATCGGTCATTCGCTTGATAATCATATCGCGCATTTTCGGGTCTAGGGTTCGTACTGTTCCTATTAATTGAGCCGACTCGGGAATTATGTTAAACCGAACCCCGCTCGTGATTTTTCCAACTGTAATTACGGCAGGAGCCTCCGTAAGCTCGGCTTCCCGGCTAATAATTGTTTGAAAGCCATCGATAATCTTTGCCGAAATCAAGATCGGGTCAACGCCGCTCCACGGCGCCGAGCCATGTGTCTGTTTTCCGGTTACGTTTACCACGAATCGCTCTACGGCTGCCATCGTTCCCTCTGGCTTGTACTTTATGGTGTTTACGGGAGTGCCGGAGTTAATATGAAGGCCAAAAATGGCGTCGACATCGGGGTTTTTAAGAACACCCTCCTTAATCATGAGCTTGGCACCACCTTCCTCACCCGGCGGCGGACCTTCTTCCGCTGGCTGGAAGATGAATTTCACCGTACCATTCAGTTTATCCTTATGCTTGCTCAAAACCTCGGCAACCCCCATTAAAATGGCAATGTGCGTATCGTGTCCGCAGGCGTGCATGACCCCGGTTTCGGTATTGAGGAAATCGGTCTTAATTTCACTTTTGAAGGGCAAGTCGTTTCGTTCGGTTACCGGCAGCGCGTCGATATCGGCCCTAAGCGCAACTACCTTCCCCTTGTCATTTCCCTTAAGAATGCCCACTACCCCCGTTTTTGCGATTCCAGTTTGCACCTCCATGCCCAGGCTGCGCAGATGCGCCTCAATTTTCTTGGCAGTATTGAACTCACGATTGGAGAGCTCTGGATTTTGGTGGAAATGGCGGCGCCATTCCACGACCTGATCTTCAATAGATTCGATGTCCTTCAACAAGGCGGCATCCATCTGTGCTAACGCGCCAAAGGTTACAAAAAGCGACAGGAACGGTAAAAAAAGATGTTTCATAGATTGAGTTTCTTGAGGTCTAAAGATATTTAAATTTAAACAAATGAAAAATGCCGAACTGTTTATAAATTATAGACAAAGCCGTAAGGGGTTTGCTTTAAAATTGGTATTTTTCGCCTTTGGAATTCTTCAGAAAAAATCGAGGCTTTTGCAGGAGTATTTAAAACAGTTGAACGAGGCGCAACGCGCCCCCGTCTTACAGAAAGACGGTGCTATGATCGTCATTGCCGGTGCCGGATCGGGCAAGACGCGCGTGCTAACCTATCGCATCGCGTATTTAATGTCGCAGGGGGTAGACCCATTTAACATCCTAGCGCTTACCTTCACCAACAAGGCGGCCCGCGAAATGAAAAAGCGAATTTCCGAGATCGTGGGCGCTAGTGAGGCGAAAAACCTATGGATGGGAACATTTCATAGTATTTTTGCCAAAATTCTTAGGTTCGAGGGACATAATCTGGGATTTCCTTCTAATTTCACCATTTACGACACGCAGGATTCGCAAAGCGTAATCAGGGCCATAATCAAGGAAATGCAATTGGATAAGGATGTGTACAAGTACAAACAGGTACTCTCGCGCATCTCATCGTATAAAAACAGCTTGATTACCGTAAAGGCGTATATGCAGAATGCCGAACTCATCGAGGCCGATGCAATGGCAAAAATGCCGCGCCTGGGCGAAATCTACGAGAATTACGTAGACCGTTGCTTTAAGGCCGGGGCAATGGATTTTGACGACCTGCTGCTGCGCACCAACGAGCTGCTCACTCGCTTCCCCAATGTTTTGGCGCGATATCAAGATCGATTTCGGTACATTTTGGTAGACGAGTACCAGGATACCAACCACAGCCAATATTTAATCGTGAAGGCATTGAGTGACCGCTTCCAGAATATCTGCGTGGTGGGTGATGACGCCCAGAGTATCTATGCTTTCCGGGGGGCGAATATCAACAACATCCTCAACTTCCAGAAAGATTACCATGACGTCTCGGTATACCGCCTAGAGCAAAATTACCGGAGCACCAAGAATATCGTCAACGCCGCCAACAGTATTATCGAAAAGAACAAGACTCGTTTAGATAAGGTCGTGTGGACCGCCAACGACGAGGGTGCCAAGATAAAGATTAACCGAACTATGACCGACGGTGACGAAGGTCGCTTCGTGGCAAGCTCCATTTTTGAAACGGCCATGAACAACCAGTGCAAGCATAGCGATTTCGCCGTATTGTACCGCACCAACGCACAATCAAGGGCCATTGAGGACGCGCTTCGGAAAAAAGATATTCCGTACCGAATTTACGGTGGCCTTAGTTTTTACCAACGCAAGGAAATTAAGGACGTAATTGCCTATTTACGCTTAATACTAAACCCCAAGGACGAAGAGGCGCTGAAACGCGTTATCAACTATCCAGCGCGGGGCATTGGCCAAACGACTATAGACCGATTAACCGTGGCGGCCAATCACTACGGACGCTCTATTTTTGAAGTGATCAAGAACCTGGGCAAGATTGACCTGAAAATCAACAAGGGCACCCAGAATAAGTTGGAAGATTTTACGACAATGATCGAAAGTTTCCAGATTCTGAACAACTCCTACAATGCTTTTGAAATTGCCGAACACGTTACAAAGAAAACCGGCTTGCTACAGGAATTGAAGAAGGACGGTACCCCCGAAGGGATTGCCCGCATAGAGAACATTGAGGAACTTTTGAACGGTATGCGCGACTTCGTGGAGGAGCAAAAAGAGCTGGCCGATACAACCGGCTCGCTCGCCGAATTTCTAGAAGATGTGGCCCTGGCAACCGATCTCGACAACGAAAAGGGCAACGATGACCGCGTGGCGCTAATGACGGTCCATCTTGCCAAGGGGCTCGAATTTCCGTACGTTTATATCGTGGGGATGGAAGAGGACCTTTTTCCAAGCGCCATGAGCATGAACACCCGTAGTGAGCTCGAGGAGGAACGTCGCTTATTTTACGTGGCCGTTACCCGGGCCGAGAAACAGGCCTACCTCACCTATACGCAAAGTAGGTATCGCTGGGGAAAGCTAATCGATGCCGAGCCCAGTCGTTTTATTGAGGAAATTGACGAAAATTTCCTAGAATACCTAACGCCCGTAACCGAGCACCGCTACAAGCCGTTGATAAATGCCGATATTTTCGGGGAGGTCGATAGAAGTAGGTTGCGCAACCAAAAGCCGGTCTCGGGAACACCCCCCAAGGGCCCTTCGGAAGATCAACTGCGGAAATTGCGCAAGTTGAAACCCGTTAGCAGTAATGCCGATAAGAACTTCGATCCGGCCGAGGCAAATTTGAACGAAGGCACCCTAGTGGAGCACGTTCGCTTCGGAAAAGGAAAAATCTTGAAGATCGAGGGTGTGGGAGCCGATACCAAGGCCGAAATAAACTTCGAAAACGGCGGGGTTAAGAAACTTTTGCTTCGCTTTGCAAAATTAAATGTGCTAGACGGCGATTAATTCGGAACGGATAGATGAAGCGAAATGAATTCGGAGAGCTTTTCCCGTAAATCGGCTCGGTCCGCTTCACTCCAGTCATCTCCATGTCCCCCTTCATAAATAGTAAAACTATGGGTTACCATTGCGGTGCTAAGCGCATTTTGCAAGGTCTGCCCGTTTGAAAGGGGAACCAAAGGATCGGCATTACCATAAAATAAAATGGTAGGGCTACTTTTTCCGCTAACGTGTAGGGCGGGACTTACCGCGCTTGCATAATCGGTACCGGGCGGGTAGGCGCTTTCATCTACGGCAGCGTTGAGAAAAAATTGAAAATTAGGGTTATTGGCATAAAACGGGTCCGTTAAATCGGTCGGCCCAACAATATCGGCGACAAATTTAACGTGATCCAGATCATCATAAACCGCGTCGTACATTAAGCTGAGGTGCGCTCCGGCACTGGCGCCAATGAGCCCGAATTCGGGCACGATTTGCAGTTGCTCCCTTTCATCGTAAATTTTCTGCAGAAGTTGCTGCACGTCCAAAAACTGATTTGGAAACGCCGGTGTGGTGGTGGTTGCCAGTACGTAGTTCATGTTGACAATGGCGTGGTGTGGGTGCGACAGTTGTAATAGTGGGACGTACCAGGCCATATCGGCCTTATCTCCCTCTATCCAGCCACCTCCGTGCACCAATACGATCACCTTCGTTTTATCGCCAGACCGGCCCTCTGGCAAATAGATATCATAAATCTGTTGTTCGTGGGGCCCGTAGGAGACATCCCGCATAACCTCGGCTGTTAAGGGTGCCTCATTGGGCTCTTGCGTGGTAGATTCTTCCTTGGAACAACCCACTAAAGTCGCCACGAACAAAATGGCCAGGAAATAGTTGAAATTACTCATATTGTTGAGGTATAAGAACACTAACGCTCGCTTCGGCATTTTATGTTAAGGATTCGTTATTTTAGGGTAAATTGTATTGATTTTAACTATTTTTAAAATAAAAGCTATGATAAGAGAAGGAACCAAAGTAACGTGGGAATGGGGTAACGGAACCGCTTCGGGCACCGTGGTCGAGACATTTTCTGAAAGCGTTACGCGAACCATTGCCGGTAACGAGGTAACCCGACACGGCGAAAGACATAACAAGGCCTTGCTGATAGGGCAGGAGGACGGCAGCCGCGTGCTGAAATTGGAAAAAGAAGTAACCCGGAAAGATGCCTAGTTGCGTTATAACCACTGAATAATTTTCATAAATGGCAGAGTTAATTAGACTTTACGAGGAAAATCCCAATCCGAAAGACGTGAAACGGGTGGTAGATATTATCCGTGCCGGCGGATTGGTAATTTATCCGAGTGATACGGTGTATGCGCTGGGATGCGATATAAATAACAACCGGGCATTGGAGCGCGTGGCGCAACTGAAGGGGGTAAAGCTTGAAAAGGCCAATTTTTCATTCGTATGCGAAGATTTGAGCAACTTGAGTGATTATGTTAGACAGATTGACGGCGCCACCTTCAAGATACTGAAACGGGCACTCCCGGGTCCTTATACCTTTATCCTTCCGGGCAATAATAATTTGCCCACGGTATTCAAGAAAAAGAAGGAAGTTGGTATTCGGGTGCCCGACAACAATATTACCCGCGCCCTGGTTAACAAGCTTGGTAACCCGATAATCTCTACCTCCATCAAGGATGAAGATGAGGTGATAGAGTATACCACCGACCCCGAGCTTATTTTCGAGAAATGGGAAAAGTTGGTCGATGTCGTGGTAGATGGTGGGTATGGCGACAATATTCCCTCAACCGTTATCGATCTTACCGGGCCCGAACCCATTTTGGTGCGGGAGGGAAAAGGAAGTCTCGAGATATAACTTTGCCATAAGTTTAAATTAAACTGCATAGAACCGAAACCTATCGTTTTGGTTTTTCTGTTGAAAATAGCTATTGAGTATCTCGTTTAATTTTTAATTTGGAAATAAAAAAAGCCCGGCAATTTTGCCGGGCTTTTTGCAACTTCAATTTATGTTTAACCTAGTTAATTTTAGGGTCTTTAAGACCTTCTTCTATCATATTGTAGAATTGATCCAATTTAGGAAGTACCACGATACGGGTTCTGCGGTTTTTCGCACGACCTTCAGCAGTCTCGTTCGTTGCAATTGGCACGTACTGGCTACGTCCGCCCGCAGTCATACGGGATGGGGTTACGCCATATTCGTTCTGCAGTAATCGTACTACAGAGGTGGCACGCATTACGCTCAAATCCCAGTTATCCTTCAGGCATCCTGTGCTGATTGGCACGGTATCGGTGTGTCCTTCAACAAGAAATTCAAAATCTGGTTTGTTGTTCACAACTTTGGCCACCTTGCCCAGTATTTCCTTGGCACGAGAGGTGATTTGGTAGCTACCGCTGTTGAACAATAGTTTATCTGAAATGTTAACGTACACCACTCCTTTTTCTACGCTAATCTCAATGTCCTGGTCGTTAAGATCGCCCACGGCGCCCTTCAGGCTCTGTACCAAGGCAAGGTTAACCGAGTCACGTCGCGTAACCGCATCCTGCAGTTTACGAATGGTCAAATCTTTTTCCTTCAAGCTCTCCAACGAACGCTCTAGGTTCTCAGCTCCCTTCTTGGTAAGGTCTGTAAAGTCGCCAATTTGTCTAATCAAGCTAGCGCTTGTCTCGTT